>CBDDPH010000002.1:0-300000 GCA_965232265.1 Candidatus Latescibacterota bacterium | reverse complement strand
CTACCTCCAAAAGCACCAACGGGCAGCCCACCGCCAATAATTTTTCCCAAAGTCGTCAAGTCGGGCGTCACCCCATAAAGTTCCTGCGCACCCCCCTGGCTGACGCGGAACCCGGTGATAACCTCGTCAAAAATCAGCACAATGCCCATTTCTGTCGTTATATCTCTCAAACCCTGCAAAAAACCCGGCGCCGGTGGAATCACCCCCATATTGCCAGCCACAGGCTCAACAATAACAGCAGCGATCTCATCCCTATTTTCGACAACGGCTTTTTCAACAGCTTCCAGATCATTAAAAGGCACAGTAATAGAATCCGCTGCTGTTCCAGGTGTAACCCCTGGGCTGCTCGGCGCACCCATCGTAAGAGCCGAAGACCCCGCCTGAATCAGAAAACTATCGGCATGCCCGTGCCAGCACCCCTCAAATTTGACAATTTTGTTTCGCCCCGTGTGTCCGCGAGCCAGCCGAATAGCCGACATCGTAGCTTCTGTACCCGAATTTACCATCCGCACCATTTCCACGCTCGGCACCATTTCAGTGACCAATTGGGCCATCTTCACTTCGATTTCTGTCGGCGCGCCAAAACTCGTACCCCCAGCAGCCGCTGCATTGACAGCCGCGACAATTTCCGGATGTGCATGGCCCAAAATAAGCGGACCCCAGGACCCCACAAAATCGATATAAGATCTCCCATCGGCATCGACAATTCGCGCCCCCTCACCTTTCACAATAAAGCGCGGATCACCACCTACGGGACCATAAGCTCTTGCGGGACTGTTCACACCGCCGGGAATCACCTGTTGTGCTGCGTCAAATAGCGTTTTTGAACGCGTATTCAAATTACACCTCCGTGAAAAGACAAATGGAATTTCAAGACAACATCTTAATTACACCTCTCACTGTCAAGCTAATTCATCCACTTGCAAAACACGACCACAATCCGTATATTATTTGCACAGCGGCAGTAGCTCAATTGGACAGAGCATCTGGCTTCGGACCAGAGGGTTGGGGGTTCGAGTCCTCTCTGCCGCACTTTATTTTTCAGGCACTTAATTTTAAGTGCCTGAATTTTTTATCTTCACACCTATGAGCGATACAATCACCATCAGAGGTGCGCGCCAGCACAACCTCAAAAATATCGACCTGGACATTCCGCGCAACTGCCTCGTCGTCATCACCGGACCCTCGGGGTCGGGCAAATCGTCCCTGGCATTCGACACCATCTACGCCGAGGGACAACGCCGTTATGTGGAATCGCTATCCGCTTATGCGCGGCAATTTCTCGATCTCATGGACAAACCCGATGCCGACAGCATAGAAGGTCTCTCGCCTGCTGTGGCAATTCAACAACGCGGCATCCCCCGCACACCGCGTTCAACAGTGGGCACCATAACCGAAGTCTATGACTACTTGCGCCTCTTATTCGCCAGAATAGGCACACCCCATTGTCCGATATGCAGCCAGACCATTGTGCGCCAGAGCGTCGCGCAAATTGTCGATCGCGTGCTCGCACTGCCCGAAGGACAACGCCTTCAGATCCTCGCGCCCCTGATCCGAAATACCAGAGGCACCCACCTGAGTACTTTCAGCCAGTTGCGCAAGGAAGGCTATCTCAGGGTGCGCGTCAATGGCGAAGTTATATCGCTCGATAGCGACATCAACCTCAATAAAAATACCGCGCACAACATCGAAGCCGTCATCGACCGCCTCATTGTGCGCGAAAACATGGCCGCGCGCCTCGCAGACTCACTCGAAACAGCCCTTGACCTTGCCAACGGCACAGCCACACTCGACATTATCGACGATGGGGAATGGACGTTTTCCACGCGCTTTGCCTGCACAGAAGGCCACTTTGAAATCGAAGAAATAGAACCCCGTCTCTTCACCTTCAACAGCCCGCACGGCGCTTGCCCCACTTGCAGCGGTATGGGCACTGTTTTTGAAGTCGATCCCGACCTCGTCGTGCCGGATCCTTCAAAATCCATCCTCGAAGGCGCGATTGCGCCCTGGGGCATTCCCAAGGGCAAACGCCAGGCAGACCAGCTTCAAAGCCTATCGCGCAACCTCTCATTCGATCCCTCAACGCCCTTTTCCAAACTCTCCAAAACCGTCCAAAGAACAATCCTCAGAGGAAAAGCTGGCGTCATACCCGACCTCCAGAACCAATACAAAGCCGCTACATCCGACGAAGCGCGGGAAAAAATCGAGCTTTTTATGCGCGGACAAACCTGCCCCGCCTGTCGGGGCGCGTGCTTGCGTCCAGAAGCCCTCGCCGTCACAGTCTCCAATTGTACAATTGCCGAGATCGCCAGCATGCCCATTGCAAAAATTAGGCACTTATTCCAAACCCTGGACCTCAAAAACAACGTGGCTGAAATCGCTGCCCCCCTCATACGCGAAATCGAAAACCGCCTTGCATTTCTCGTCGATGTCGGCGTGGGCTATCTCGCCCTCAACCGCAGAGCCGCAACGCTTTCGGGAGGTGAATTTCAGCGCATTCGCCTCGCCACACAAATCGGAACCCGCCTCGTCGGTGTTCTCTACGTACTCGACGAACCCAGCATTGGCCTGCACCCCCGCGACAATCGCAAACTCATCGACACCTTCTGCAACCTGCGCGATCTGGGCAACTCGGTCATCGTAGTCGAACACGACCGCGAAGCCATGCAAATGGCCGATCATCTCATCGACCTGGGCCCTGGCGCGGGCGAACACGGCGGCAAAATTATCTCACAGGGACCGCCAGAAACCGTCATTGCAGACGAAAATTCCCTCACTGGCAATTATCTCTCCGGTCGAAAAGCCATCCCCCTCCCCCCCGACATTCGCCAGCCCCGCGGGCATCTCTCAATCCGGGGTGCCAGCGGACACAACTTGCAAAACGTCGATATCGATATCCCACTGGGCGTCTTTGTATGCGTCACTGGCGTATCCGGCTCGGGCAAAAGCTCGCTCATCAACCACACCCTGTATCCCGCGCTCGCCCATCAACTCCACCGCGCCCGCCCAGAACCACTA
The DNA here is from genome assembly GCA_965232265.1 of Candidatus Latescibacterota bacterium. Lineage (GTDB taxonomy): Bacteria > Latescibacterota > UBA2968 > UBA2968 > UBA2968 > VXRD01. The sequence continues at coordinate 296,982 of CBDDPH010000002.1, read as the reverse complement.
CCTCACAAGTCCATCGAAGGCATTGAACAAATCGACAAAGTCATACGCATAGACCAATCCCCAATCGGGCGTACCCCGCGATCAAATGCCGCCACATACACGGGACTCTTCACAGCCATACGCGAACTCTACGCCCAACTGCCCGAATCCAGAGTGCGCGGTTATGGCGCCGGGCGCTTCAGCTTCAACATCAAAGGCGGACGCTGCGAAGCCTGCCAGGGCGATGGCGTGCGCCGCATCGAAATGCACTTCCTCCCCGACGTATTCGTCACCTGCGACATCTGCGGCGGCAGCCGATACAACAGAGAAACCCTCGAAATTCGGTACAAAGGCAGTTCAATAGCCGACGTCTTAAACCTCACAGTAAATCGCGCCCGCACCTTCTTCCGCAACATCCCGGCGGCGCAGCGACAACTCAAATCACTCGCCGACGTGGGCCTGGGTTATTTGCGCCTCGGTCAGCCCGCTACATCGCTTTCCGGCGGCGAGGCACAGCGCGTCAAACTCGCAACCGAACTGGCGCGAACCGCCACGGGCAAAACGCTTTACCTCCTCGACGAACCCACCACGGGATTGCACTTTGACGACATCCGCGTCCTCATCGAAGTCCTCGACCGCCTCGTTGACCGTGGCAATACCGTCCTCGTCATAGAGCACAACCTCGACGTCGTCAAACGCGCAGACTGGGTCATTGACCTCGGACCCGACGCAGGCGAAAACGGCGGACACGTCGTCGCAACCGGCACCCCAGAAACCATCGCCCAAAATCCATCTTCTCACACAGGCCACTTCCTCAAAGCGTATCGTGGATGACGCGGATTAAACCCGCACCAAAGATTTCCTACCCCTTCATAATAGACAAACCAAAAAACGCCCCAGCGATTGCCGAGGCGTTTTCCTTTTTTTTGTTAGATTTTATTCTGGTTCTCATCCGCGCTCGTCCCTGTTTTCACAGGGACATGCCTGCGTCCATCTGCGAATACTTATGGTTTTCATTTCCGCTCATCGTACTGCCGCCTGTAATATTCCCGATAATTCTCGCTATCCCGAATTTTCCGCCACCAATCCTCATTGCCCAAATACCATTCAACCGTCAGGCGCAATGACTCTTCAAAATTGTACTTTGGCTTCCACCCCAGCGCCATAATTTTTGATGCATTCAGAGAATACCGCATATCGTGCCCGGGCCGATCAGCCACATGCTGCATCAAATTTTTGGGCTTCTCCAAATACGCCAGAATCTTCTCCGCAACAGAAAGCCCATCCGCCTCATTCTCACCCCCCACATTATACGCCTCGCCCTGCGCGCCCTTGTGCAACACCAGATCAATCGCCTCGCAGTGATCCGTCACATAGAGGTGATCGCGAATCGCCGTCCCCGCGCCATACACGGGCAATGCAATATCGTCTATCGCATTGGTAATATAAATGGGCACGCGCTTCTCGGGATATTGAAACCCACCAACATTATTGGACGCACGCGTAATCACCACAGGCAAACCATAAGTAATGGCAAACGCACGCGCCATCATATCCCCCGACGCTTTCGCCACCGAGTATGGATTGCGCGGTGCAATTGGTGCATCTTCCGTCCACGGATCTTCGCCCGCTTCCAAAGACCCATACACCTCATCTGTACTCACCTGCAAAAACCGCTCAACACCGCAATCTCGCGCTGCAGCGAGCAACGTGTACACACCCAGCGCATTAGACTTCATAAACTCCTCGGCACCCATAATGCTCCGATCAACATGACTCTCCGCAGCAAAATTCACCACCAGATCGATCCGCTGCATCAAATCATTGACCAACCCGGCATCGCAAATATCCCCTCGCACAAATTCATACCGGGGACTATCCGCAACATCCAGCAAATTGTCCAGATTGCCCGCGTACGTCAGCTTGTCCAAATTGATAACGCGATAATCGCGATACATATCGAGAACATATCGCACAAAATGGCTGCCGATAAACCCGGCACCGCCTGTAATGAGCATTGTCTTCAAATTTGCCTCCATTCATCTAAACAGCACCGATTTTTTAACGATATACATCGGCACGGTTACCAACCCTCACCACCAATACACGCAAAGCATTGTCCTGAATGTCGCAGATCATGCGGCAATTCCCCACTCGGTAACTCCACAATCCACCCAATGGGCCAGTCAGTGCCTTACCCGTGCTTCGCGGATCATCCAGTCTCGCAACACGCTTGCTCATGTAATCAACAATGCGTTGAGTCATCTGTTTGTCGAGCTTGCGAAGTTGGGTTTTGGCAGTTTCAGTGTACTCAATCGTCCAAGTCAAGTTCTCGCCTCACTTCAGCGTCTGAATACACCGCCTCTGTACCTTCTCGGACGCGCTCCAGTACTTCTGCAGCAAGATAGTAATCCTCCACATCCTCAAGACCGCGTTTGATAATCTCCTTGAGAAAGAAATCCTTGCTACGCCCTGTTCGCGCCACGAGGGAATCAATTCGTTTCTCAGCTTCGGGAACCAGGTGAATTGTACTCGCCATGTTATTGCCTCCATTCATCTAAACAGCACCAATTTTCTCCATCAACTGCTGTCGTACATCCTTCTCAATCCACGCATTGCGAGCGACAGATACGGCATGTGCAGCGAGAATCGTCTTACCCCCACCCGTGAGGCGCAAACAAACATAAGGCACATCCGACAATTCTTTTAACGGCACATAAGCTCCAGCATATCCCCCAAGCCGCATGGCCTGCTCTGGCTCTTGCGTGATCGCCTCATACGCATTCTTTGGCCCCGCCATTCGCGCCTCCTCAAAGAAGCGACGCAGAATAGACAGCGTATCGGTCTGGTATTGCTTTAAGTTCATAACACACTTGCTCGACAATGGTTCGGATATTTTGTGCCTTCTGTGCTTTTTGTGGCTGACTTTGGAAAACGAAGCAGTTCATTTTCATTTTCTTATCCATAAGTTCCCACCGGCCCTTCGCCAGATCACCTAATCAACCAGTTGCTGGACTGGAGGAGAAAGAATCTTCCTGCCACTTTTTTTTTGTCTCAGCCTTGCATCTTTCAGAATGCGATCAATGTCAAAATCCATAGACTTTGCCAGGGCTTCTTTGATCCTTCTGGTCTCCTGGATAATCTCATCCGTGGTCTCTTTATCGTTTAGTTCTTTCATAGCGATCATTCTCCAAGTAATTCTTCAGGTGTACAGAGGATTGGCAGTTCATAGCCACAATCTGCCACGATTGTACGAAGTTCCTTCATGATTGCCGCATTAGCAATGTGCCGGTCATAACAAGGTCAACCCCAGACGTTATTTTTCAATAATATACAAAAGCATTTCGGTTATCGCACCATTCCAAAAACGCATTCTTGACATAACAGGCTTTTAAGAACTATATTTTCGAACATTGGACTGGGGATTATTCCCGGTCGGTTGTTGGTCCTGGGATATCTCGGGACCTTTCGCTTTTTCTGGGAGATGCAGAATGGGAAACCCGACTCCTTGCCTAATACTCAGTGAAGAACAGATCGAAGCATTCTTTGAAATCGGATTCGTCATCGTACCGGACGTTTTCACACCCGCCGAAATCGAAGAAATGCGAGCCGGATTTGACCGCCTGCAAAAAATGGCCTACGCGCTATCGGAACCCGGGATACACAACGGCTCTGATTTTGCCATTGAAAAAAAGGAATCGGGACAGGTCATCATTCACCGCATCTCCTGGTGCGGGGCAGCCGAACCCGTACTGCTCACTTATGGCGAAGACCACCGCCTGCTCGGAATGGCGAGCCAGTTGCTGGGCAGCAACGAAATGAACCAGTTAATCAACCAGGCCCACTTCAAAATACCCGGCGACAACGTGGCATTTCCGTGGCATCAGGACAGCGAACATCGCGGATATGGAAAACCCGGGTGGAAGGACATCAACGGACGCGGCAGCTTTGTCCAGCAAGCCATCGCCATTGACGATGTAACCGAAGAGAGTGGCCCTCTGAAATTCATCCCCAGAAGTTGCAAATTGGGACATCTGGGCCTGCTGAGTCGCAGTGAAGAAGAATACCCGGCACTATTCAATCCCGACGCCGCCGTTACGGGGATCATGAAATCTGGTAGCGTAGCCCTATTCAACCCATACACCATCCACGGCAGCGAACCGAACCACTCTCAGAAACCGCGGCGCATCTTTATCAACGGCTATGCTTACCCCGGTGCCAACTCGAGAACCTATCCTGGAAAGGGTGCTGGCAGACTCTTGAAGATCACAGATTAACGACCAAAACCTTCTGGATCTCGGCTCAAGCATGCCGCGATGACAACACTGTTGATGCGATTGATCGACGCCTAGGGCATATCCAACTCCGCCTGCTTTACAAGACCCTTTAGCATACGCTTAAAAATGAGACAGTGAATAGGATAAAGGCCATACCAATAAAGCAACCCACCGAGACCCAGAGGATCGAAAATAGCCGTCTGTGTTATCTGGCTACCCCCCTCCACGGGCTGGACCTCAAACTGAAGCCATGCCCGACCGGGCACCTTCATCTCTGCCTGCAAACGCAGAAGGCAATGTTCTTCAAAAGCCTCAACGCGCCAGAAATCCAAGGGATCTCCCGGCCGTACATCAACCGGATGCCGCCGTCCGCGCCGCATACCCACCCCGCCCAGCAGCAAATCCACAAAACCGCGTAAATACCAGATCCAGGTCGCAAAATACCAACCCCGATCCCCTCCAATGCGCTGAACAGGGGCAAAAGCTCGGACAGGTTCCACATTCGCAAAAGCCTGCTGACGGTCAACAAGCCGCGAACCAAAACGCCTTCCACCCCACAAAGGCGCCTCACCACTTGAAGACACCGCATCGCTCCAGCGGGTCTGCGCCATCTCCCGGTCCTCCTCCTCAAGCGCACGAGCCATCGCCTGACGCACATTGAGAGGACGGACCGGAAAACGCTCGCACGCACCATCATCTCGAACAATCGTCTCATTCCGCAAACTATCGATAAGCTTTTTACCCACCCGCGCATAAAGAGGCGTCACCAGCCCCAACCACAAACTGGAAAGACGAGGACTCAAAAAAGGAACCGGAATCATAAGACGCCGCACGCCAATCTGACGGGCATATTCCCGCATCAACCCGCCGTAAGACACCTGTTGCGGTCCCCCAATCTCAAAAACCGCACTCCCCTCCGCCTCCACATCCAGACCATGGATCAAATAAGCGATCACATCCGCAATCGCAATCGGCTGGGTTGGCGTGCGGACCCAACTCGGCGTAATCATAATCGGCAACTTATTGACCAGACCGCGCACCATCTCAAAAGACAGCGAACCCGAACCAATAATAATAGAAGCCCGAAACTCCAGGGTCTCAGGTCCCTCAGCAGCCAGAATAGCCCCCACCTCCCGGCGGCTGGCCAAATGGGAAGAAAGCTGGCGATCCCCAACCAGACCTCCCAAATAAATAACGCGCCGAACCCCTTGCTGCAGCGCGACGCGAGCAAAATTTTGTGCCCCAATGCGGTCCTGCGCCTCAAAATCAGCTCTGGACCCCATAGAATGCACCAGATAGTACGCCGTATTCACCCCTTCCAGAGCAACCTTCAACGAATCCCGATCCAGCACATCCCCCGCGACAATTTCGGTATCGGAACAAAACCGACCCATCAGATACTGGGGATTGCGAGCCAGACAACGCACGCGCGCTCCCCTTTCTTCAAGCACCGGAACCAGCCGCCCACCAACATACCCACTGGCTCCCGTCACCAGTACGAGCCTGTCTTTTCCATTATCCTGAGACATTGTCTGCCTAATGCATATCTATGGACAACACATAACTGAGCAAAGTCACCAGAAGCCACGTCGCCACCAGCACAATCCCAAAAGGGCGCTTCATCGCATTGCCCGACACAAAAATACCGCAGCGGAAAACAACGAGAATAAACACCATCGCCGGGAACAAAAATTGGAAAAACTGACCATCGGCTTGCAAGCCACCTGGTGTTGCCGCGGCCGAGACACCAGCCACAAAGAGCACATTGAGAATATCGGCGCCAATAATATTGCCAACCGCCAGTTCTCCGTGCCCGCGTCTAACAGCGGTAATCGCCGTCACGAGTTCTGGGAGCGACGTGCCAAACGCGACCAGCGTTGCCGAAATAATATGCTTTGGCACGCCTATTCTCTCTGCCAAAACACTCACACTGGGAATGAGAATTTGGGCCGAAACAACAATAACCGCAATCGCCAGGATCAACTTCACAAGCACGAGGACCGCGTTACTTTCCTCCGCATCGGCTGTATCTTCACGCTCTGCATCCGACGTGGTTGCAGCCCATCGGATCGACTGCCAAATATAGAGCACCAAAAGTACCACAAAAGCGAACCCCACGAACTGTGGCAAAACCCCACCTTGGGTAAACAATTTCGCGGGAGACGCCCATGGAAAACAGGCGAGCACCAGAAGAATACCAGCCCCCACCTGCACATTGGACAACCGCGACGCCAACTGGCGGTTGAGAGGTAAAGGCGCAATCAGAGAAGCCAGGCCAATGATAAGGCCCGTATCGCAAATAATCGAACCGACAGCATTCCCAAGCGCAAGCCCCGGTTTCCCCTGAATCGCCGAAAATACGGACACTGCTGCTTCCGGCGTCGTCGTACCAATACTCACAATCGTCGCACCGATAACCGCCTTCCCCAGCCCCCAGCGCACCGAAAGCGTCACAGCCTCATCGACGAGCCAATCCGCGCCTTTGCCCAGCGTGTACAGCGTCACCGCAATAATCACAAGCAAGAACGGACTGGCCAATCCCATCACGAGCTCTTCAATCCACTTTTCCATCGCTATCCTTCCCAAATCAAATCACAAAAATATCACTCGGACGATCTTGCTCCGCCACACTCATCGGCAAAAGACCGAATACCCCGACCCTGCAACATATCCGCGCACGTCTTTCGCGCCAGATCTGGCCGGTTATTTTTCTCACTCAAATGCGCCAGAACCGCCTGCTGCACCCCCTCTCTCGCCAAATCGCACAACGCCTCGGCTGCCCCATCATTTGACAAATGCCCGTGCGTACTGTTGATCCTCTGCTTCAAAACCCACGGATAAGGACCATCCATCAGCAACTGCCGGTCGTAATTCGACTCAATAATCACCAAATCGGCGCGGCGCATATACTGATAAACCAACTGCGTCACCGTACCCATATCTGTTGCAACCGTCACATTGGCCTGCCCATCCGTCACGGAAAAATTCACGGGATCAGCCGCATCGTGAGGCAATTGAAACGCCTGAAAAGACAGATCGCCAATTGAAAACGCCTCATCATTCTCAAACACCCGAATCCTCTCACGCCCTCGAAAAATCTTCTTCGAAGCATTCAGCGTGCCCTCGGTCATCCAAACCGGCAACCCGTACCGCCTCGCCAACACACCCACCCCCTTAATGTGATCGGCATGCTCGTGACTCACCACAACAGCCTGCAAACCCGCTGGATCAACCCCAATACCTCGCAAACGCTCTTCGATCTTCTTGCCCGTCAAACCCGCATCGATAAGCACACTTGAAGAACCATTTTGAACACAAATCGAATTGCCACCGCTACCACTTGCCAACAAACAAATCTTCACCGGTAACTCCTCTATTCACTACTCATTCACAATCCGCGCCACCCAAATACTAATCTCGTACAAAACCACGAGCGGCAATGCCATCAAAAGCTGAGACAAGGGGTCGGGAGGGGTCAAAATGGCTGCCAGTATAAACCCGAGCAAAAGCGCGTAACGCCGTCCCTTTCGCATCCGATCGCGTGTTGCAATCCCCATCTTAGCCAAAAAAAACGTCAACACAGGCAACTCAAACACCAGGCCAAAAGCCACCAGAAGGCGCAGCACAAAACCGATATACTCCCCAATATCAAACTGCGGTATCACACCCGTATCAGCAGTAAGACCAACAAAAAACCTCATCGCCAATGGGATAACCAGCCAGTATGCCAAAATAGCACCAACAACAAAACACACAGTAGCCGAACCAATCACAAAAGTCACAAACCGCCGCTCGCTGGCAAACAGACCGGGCGCGACAAACATCCAGATCTGAAAAATCAAAAACGGCAGCGCCAGAATCCCCCCGCCCACCAGCACGATCTGCAGCTTGACCATAAACATGCCCATCGGTCTTAAGGTCTGCAACATGAGTTCATCTTCCAATTCGCGGGTAGGATGGAGCAGCACAGCCAAAATCTCATTGACAAAAATTCCGCAAAAAATCGCGCCTATAATAATCGCGGCCAAACCCTTCAAAATGCGCCACCGCAACTCCTCCAGATGATCGAGAAAAGGCATCGGCTTGCCATTATTGGGCAGATCTTCTTCATTGCGGTCTGGCATAATCGCCGGCACCGTACCTTCAGGCGGTGCAACATCCTCCTCCTCTCGCGGTCGCCGAATAGCAGACACCGCCAACCCCATCAACGCAATCACGCCGCACAACTGAGAAAACAAATCGCCAAACCGCATATAAAGCGTCTGCTCATTGCGCGGTGCAATCATCCCCGCCACAACAGCCTCGTGAAACAAACCCGTCTTTTGCTCTTGCCGCCCCTGTGGATCGATAAACATCGACACACCCGTATTGGCGCAACGCACCACCCAACGTCTGTTTTCAACAGCCCTGAAAGTCGCAATATCCGCGTGTTGATACGGCGCTGCCGTGCGCCCATACCACCCGTCATTGGTAATCACCACCAAAAACTCGGCACCCCGAACCATCATATCGCGCGCAAGCCAGGGAAACACCGAATCAAAACAAATCATCCCGGAAAACTTTCCACCCGGCACCTCAAAAACCGCAAGCACCGTCCCGCTCTCAAAATCGCCGCTGATATACCCCCCGCCGCTCCACTGAAAATCGCGCAAAAACCCGAGCAATTTGGGAAAAGGCGCCCGCTCTCCAAACGGCACCACCTTCACCTTGTCGTAATGCGGCAAATCACCCCCACCAGGCTCAAACAAAAAAGAAGAATTGTAATAGCGATCCCGCGCCGCGGCCTCGAAGCGATTCGCCCCCATATACAGATAAATCCCCAGCGAATCGACCAGCGCCTGCACCCGCGCCTGATACGCCTGATGCGATGCATCATCGCGCTTCAAATATGCGGGCAAAGCCGCCTCTGACCACACAACCAATCGCGCCCCCGTCTCTGCGGCCTGAATCGTCAAAGGCTTCAGCTTGTCAAAATTGTGATCAAACCCCCAGTACGACTTCTCAACAGGCGGCACATTTTGCTGCACAATAGCGACCTTCAAATCGCCCTCGGCAACCGGCTCTGCCATGCGCCACAAACCAAATCCCGCTGGCAGTGCAAAAGCAAAAACCAGAGCACCGACCATCAAGCTGCGCCGCGCACTTTCCACTGCCTTAAACGCGATCAAATTGACCACCACCACCCAGAACGACACCCCGTAAACCCCGGTCGCTTCTGCAATTTGAATCAAAGGCAAATAATCCACCTGCGTATGCCCCAGCAGCATCCACGGAAAACCCATATCGCCCAGCGTATTGAAATATTCAAACCCCACCCACAAAAAAGGCACCATCCACAAACCCAGCCTGCCAACGCGCGCCATTGCAAACGCCCACAACCACACAAACAAACCCCGAAAAAGCGACATATACAAAATTGCCCCCGCCATACCCGGGGGGGTAATCCACGCAATCCAATACACACTCGCACCGTAAAAAACCACACCCTGCAAAAAACCCGCGCCAAAAGCCACGCGCCCACGCAGATTTTCGGCAACGGGAATCAGGGGCAACAAACTGATACAAGCCAAAAAACCGAGCGGCAAAGGGGGAAAAGCCGCTGCCATAAGCAGTCCCGACAAAATCGGATATCCGATCACCAACCGCCAACCCCACGTATTGTCCTGCGCCATACTATCACCTGTGTTCATACCCAAATTATTTGCCTTCATACGCGCTGCGCTACGCTGTAAAATTGAAACGCCATAATCCAATACGGCACCAATGCGACATCCATCTGCGTCCATCTGCGTCCATCTGCGTCCATCTGCGGATACCTTTGACTTTTCATCTGTGGTAAAAAATCCCTATTGCAAAAAACACAAAGATTACGGAATATAAAGGCGGGTCAAATCTCTGTCAATTGCCATACCGAAAAACAAACGGTCTAACATGTTACCCAACCTCAATACAGAACTCCAAGCATTGCGCGAACAAAACCTCTACCGCTCGGTGCGATGTGTGGAAACCAGCCAGGAACCCCGCATCCGCATCAAAGGGCGAGAACTCATCCTCTTTTGCTCAAACAACTATCTGGGCCTCGCCAACCATCCCGTCCTCAAAGGCGCAGCCATCGAAGCACTCAACATGTATGGAAGCAGCACCGTAGCATCGGCACTCATCTCGGGATATATGCCCCCACACGCCGACCTCGAAAACAGCATGGCGCAATTCCTCGGCACAGAAGCCGCCATTGCATTTCCCACGGGCTACACGGCCAACCTCGGCGTTATACCCGCCCTCATCAACCGCGACGACATCATCTTTAGCGACCAATTAAATCACCGCAGCATCATCGATAGCTGTCGCCTCTCCCGCGCACAAATCGCCATCTACAACCACTGTGACATCGCCCACCTCGAAACCCAGCTCAAAACCTCGTCCGCCCATCGCCGTCGCCTCATCGTCACCGATGGCGTCTTCTCAATGGACGGAGACATCGCCCCCCTACCCGAACTCGTCTCCCTCGCCGAACAACACAACGCCATCCTCATGGTCGATGACGCCCATGCAACCGGCGTTCTCGGACCCGGGGGACGCGGCACCTTCGAACACTACGGCCTCTCCCCCAACACCATCGACATCCTCATGACCTCGGGCAGCAAAGCCCTCGGCGCATCCGGCGGTTTCATCTGTGGCAGCCGCGACCTCATCGACCTCATACGCAACCGCTCGGCAGCGTACATCTACACCACCGCCATGCCACCCGACGCATGTGCATCCACCACCGCGGCACTCGACCTCATCCAGCGCGATACCAGCTTGCGCCTGCGCCTGCGGCACAACACAAAAACCCTCAGCCAGCATCTTCAAACCCTCGGATTCGACATCGCGCAATCTCAAACCCATATCATACCCATACTCATAGGTGACGCCCAGAAAACCGTTGAAATATCCGAACACCTCTACAACCGCGGCATCTACCTCTACGGCATACGCCCCCCTACCGTACCCGAAGGCCAAAGCCGTCTGCGCCTCTCTGTCATGGCAACCCACACCGACCGCGACATCGCGCAATTATTAGACGCCATGACCGAAGTCCGACATAGTTTTTTTGGAGACCACCATGTCCAACCCCCTCGACCACATCCGAATCGTACTCGTTGACCCCAAAGAACCCGGCAACATCGGCGCAGTGGCCCGCGCGATGAAAAACACGGGCCTATCGCACCTCTACCTCGTCAATCCCCCCGACCACACCAGCGGCGAAGCCCGCGCAATGGCGCACGGATCGGGCGATATTCTCTACGGCGCCACCGTCGTATCCTCACTCTCCGAAGCACTCGCAGACGTATCGCTCGCCGTGGGCACATCCCATCGCAAACGCCGCGAATTCGACATCGTACACCCGCCTCAAACCGCGGCAGACAAACTGTTATCCCTCCCCAACAACCACACAGGCGCCATCGTCTTTGGCCGAGAAGAAAACGGACTGACCAACAACGAAATCCAACTGTGTCAGCTAATCTCCCGCATCCCCTCAGCCGTGCGCTACCCCTCCCTCAACCTGTCGCAAGCCACCCTCATCTACGGCTACGAACTCTTTCGCGCCACCCATTCCGAAATCCCCTACAAACCATCAGAAGTCGATCTGGCTACGCACCGCGAACTCGAATCCATGTACGACCACATCCAAACCGCGCTCGACAAACTCGGCTTTGTCTCCCGACACCGCCCCCAAACCTTCATCCGATCCATCCGCCGAATCTTCAGCCGCATCGACATGGAACACCGCGATGTGGCGACCATCCACCGCCTCTTCCGCCAGGTCGATCGCTTCATCGCACGGCACGGCCTCAACCCTATCCCACCGCCCGATCAAAAAACAGAGTAACCGCGCTCTGCTACAGTCACCCCACAAACCCCAGCGTCTCCAAAAGCGACAGACTCAAACTCTCCATAGCCGGCACTGTACCCACACCACCCAAAGACGACAGAGATGCCCACGTCTCATACCCGCCCTCTTGTGTCAATGCCTCATCTGTACACACATAACCGATATACCCATTCGCCAGACTCACCAGCATCAACGGCGAAGCCGACGTCTGCGCCTTGATCCGAAGGCCAGTCTCCACAAAAATCTCCCCCGGCAACGCCAGAATCGCCGCATCGCCCAATCGGATCGCCTGCACGGGTGCCGTCATCTGTTCGGGCAACGCCGCCAACCGCTGGCACTGCCTGGCATACACACCTACCCGTTCCTTCCGCACCGGTTGCCCCACCACCCAACTGAATGGACCCTCCTCGTATTCATATCCACCTGCGAGAATCTGTTCGGCAATATCGAGATCTGTCTCTGTAATCACTTTCCTCGAAAATTCCAGCGTCCCCGTCACAGCCTCCAATGCCAGTTCCTCATCCAAATCCATCAACTGGATCTCTGTCAAAACGTGCCCTGCCAGAACATTTGCCATCCGCCGCGCTCTGGGGTGCCCCCGATCCCGCCAAATCCGCTCGCCACTATAATCGTTGTTATTAATCTGTCCAGATGCCGCATTCCACAAAATCGGCACACAGTTCCCTCCTATATAATGCCGCATCAAATTGAAAAACTGTCCAAAATAATCCGCCGACACCTCCCCGACACTGCCCGTTCCCACATAGTGCAGCGAAAAACTCGCCACCACCGAAATCGGCGTACCATCCACCCCTTCCACATACATCATCGCCAACTCCGGATCGATCTCTCCCATCGGCCGCACGAGATCCGGATTATTCAAACCCGGATTCATCCGCACCGTCCCATCCTTCATCAGCCAGCGCCGATAAAACGAAATACGATCCTCCATCACACTGGCAAACCCCGCCCGGGCAGGCTGCATTCTCTTAATCGCCAACGCCACGGCATCGGCCACTTTCAGCGGAAGCCATGTCGTATAACCCTCATCTTCACCCGTACCCAGAAGATTGCTCACCCCTGCCCCTGAATGCGTATGTGTCGCATTCACCATCACGCACTCAGGAGATATCCCACACCGTTCTTGAATGCGTGCCTTCACAGCATTCGCAATCGCTTCTGTCACCGCAATCAAATCGCAGGTCACCATCGCAATCCTGACATCTCCATTGTCGATCACCAATGCCTTGGCCAGAAGCTCATCGTGTACATCCTCTCCGTATCGCGGATTAAAACTTCCCGGCATCGTAACCCCCAACCAGGGTGTAATATTGGACGTAGCAGCCCCTGCTTGCAATTTCATAACGCTCCTCCCGTATTTAGATTTTACTTTATAACACCGTCATAACCTCGTCGTATATTACAACATTCTGGCAACAAAAAAAGAAAAATGGAAACAGGGAATTTGTCGCGTGAAACTCAATTTTTGAAAGCGGTTGACAGTAGTTTATGGAACACTTATTCTTTCAAGAACAGGAGGTGGTGCTAAATTGACAGAGCACCCGGTAATTGGCGTAACCGTGGGCGACCCGGCGGGAATTGGCCCAGAGGTCGTGATCAAGGCGTTGGGTGAACCGGCGCTTTACAGCGAAGTAAAATCCTTGGTCTTTTTGGAAATGAGTCTATAAAATGCCGTCAAACTACACCATTGCAAAAGAACTGAAGCGCGTGGCGGATTACCGTGAAATATGTGGTGAGGATCCCGCAGATTATCTCAATGCCGCCTGGATGGTCCAGTCGTTTTCACGCGGCAGGCTGGACGAATTGTATCCCGTTGAAGGCAGGGAACTGCTGGAACGCACAAACGAGTTTAGCGACGAGGTGATAGACACAATCGTCGAAGTCATTGAAGGCAAAGAGATCCGCGCGTTGCAAGAGCGACAGGACGTTCCTTTGACCGTGCTGGAATTGGTCGAAATTCGGGGGATCGGTGGCAAAATGGCCAGGCGCCTTTTTAGCGAACTGGGCGTGGTTGATTTGCAAGGCTTGCGGGCTGTCGTCGTGGACGGACAAATCAGCCAGGTAAAGGGGTTCAGAACAAAGACCATCGAGAAGATCACCGCTTTTCTGGACAAAAAGGGCGTGTAGATTTATTTGTCCAATGAGCCATAACTCTGCATAATGACATATTTAACAGGCCAAGGAGCTGAGTATTAAGTCTGTATCCCCTTGATTTATTTGTCTAAGTATATAACTTATTGCAGTATGATTTCCACATCTTGAAAATCACCTTTCCATATTGAGGACCGCGCTATGGCGACCAAACAAGAAGACTATTTGGGAATTGAAAATTACAAAGTAGTGGGCACGCGCCCAATACGGCACGATGGAACCGATAAAGTGACGGGCCGCGCAGTCTATGGACCAGACTTTCATCTGACCGGATCGCTATACGGCAAAACACTGCGAAGCCCTCATGGGCATGCGCGGATCAAATCCATCGACACCAGCAAAGCCGAAGCACTGCCCGGAGTAAAAGCCGTCGTACTGGGACAAGACCTCGTGCAAAATTACGAAGACAAAGTCTCCGACCTCGGTGAAGGATCCGTAGATCTGCGATTCTTAATTGCCAATGTACTCGCCGGAGACAAAGTCCTCTACGACGGACACGCCATCGCAGCCGTAGCAGCCACCTCTGCACACATCGCAGAAGAGGCATTAAACCTCATCGATGTAGCATACGAAATACTCGAACCCGTCCTCGAAGTCCGCCGCGCAATGGAAGACGACGCCCCGCTATTGCACGACGACTTAAAAATGAAATCCCTCGGCGAAGAAACCGACCAGGCCAGCAATATCGCAAACCACTTCCAGCACAAACAGGGAGATATAGAAAAGGGATTTGAAGAAGCCGACATAATCATAGAGCGGGAATTTGCAACCGGCACAGTCCATCAGGGCTACATCGAACCGCACAACGTAACCGCGCACTGGAGCGAAAACGGAAAGCTCACAATATGGTGCAGCACGCAGGGACCGTTTGAAGTGCGCGGCCAGGTCGCCGATGTACTCGGCCTCGAAGTGGGTGACATCCGCGTCATCCCGCAGGAAATTGGAGGCGGATTTGGCGGAAAATTCCGCGTCTATGAAGAACCGACTGCAGCCCTGCTGGCACAAAAAACCGGAAAACCCGTAAAAATGGTCATGTCCCGCACAGAAGTATTAAAAGCCACCGGACCAACGCCCGCATCCTACATCAAAGTCAAAATGGGCGCAACGCGGGACGGCATGCTAACCGCGGCACAAGCCTACATGGCCTATGAAGCCGGAGCCTATCCCGGCTCTGCCGTAGGCGCTGGTGCGGGCTGTATCTTCTCGCCCTACAGCATCCCAAACTCCCTCATCGACGGCTACGACGTCGTCGTAAACAAACCCCAATCGTCCGCTTACCGCGCACCCGGCGCGACCAATGCGGCATTTGCATCTGAAACAGTAATAGACGAAATATGCGAACAGATCGACATGGACCCGCTCGAATTTCGACTGAAAAACGCGTCCAAAGAAGGTACGCGCCGGGCAGATGGCCCAGTCTTCTTACGCATCGGCCAGGAAGAAGTCGTCAAAGCGGCCATGGCGCATCCGCACTACAGCGCGCCCCTTGAAGGCCCGAATCGGGGCCGCGGCGTCGCCGCCGGATTCTGGTTCAACGGCGGAGGCACATCAACAGCAGTCGCCAGCGTGAACCCGGACGGCACCGTAGCACTCGTCGAAGGCTCACCCGATATCGGAGGCACGCGCACCTCAGTCGCCATACAATTTGCCGAAGTCCTGAATCTACCCATCGAAGACATCAAACCAAATGTCACGGACACCGACACCATCGGACAAACCGATGGAACGGGCGGAAGCCGCGTGACATTTGCAACCGGCTGGGCGAGCTATGAAGCCGCGCAAGACGTCAAGCGACAAATGATCGAACGCGCAGCCACCTTATGGGAAATATCAAAAGACGACATCGTCTTTGAAGACGGAACCTTCCGCTCCAAATCAGACGCATCCAAATCGATGACATTCAAAGAACTCGCCGCCAAAGTCAATGGCGCGGGCGGTCCCGTCGTAGGACGCGCTGCCATAAGCGGCAAGCAAGCCGGCCCGGCATTCGCGCTCTTAATCGTAGATGTCGAAGTAGATCCAGACACGGGCAAAGTGGATATCTTGCGGGCGACCATTGTACAGGACGCGGGCAAAGCCATTTATCCCGGCTATGTAGAAGGGCAAATGCAGGGCGGTGTGGTACAGGGAATCGGATGGGCATTGAACGAGGAATTTGTGTACAACGACCAGGGCGTAATGGTCAACGCATCCTTCTTGGACTATCGAATGCCCACAACACTCGACCTCCCCATGATAGAAACCGTCATCGTAGAAGTGCCCAACCCGGGCCATCCCTACGGCGTGCGCGGCGTGGGCGAAGTGCCCATTGTCCCGCCGCCAGCCGCAGTCGCCAACGCGATTTACCGCGCCGTTGGCATACGGCTAAACGAGTTGCCCATGTCGCCCTCGCGCGTCCTGAAAGCCCTGTGGGAAGTCAGATGGCAGCCATGGACAGGCAGCGGATTGATCGGATATCCTACCTGATCTGCGTAGCAATCACGCCGCCTCTCAGGTCAGTTATCCAAACAGAATAGCCCCTTCGTGTCCTTCGTGGATATCTGCTTTTTTCGTACATTTTAAGATTGGAATACAATGGACTGGTTTTCTCAATACGGCTTTCTCGGTGCCCTGCTCCTCTCGGGCATCGTTCTCGGTGCGATACCCGTCGTCCTGCCCTTAATCATATCCCCTCGTGCGCGCGGTCGCAAAAGCCGCGAAACCTACGAATGCGGCATGGACACAATTGGCAGTGCATGGGTGCGCTTCGACATTGCCTATTATCTATTTGCACTCATCTTTGTCGCGTTTGAAGTCGATGTACTGTATATTCTACCCATCGCCGTAATCTACGATTCTGGCACCTACGTCTGGCGCGACTTCATCGAACTCACAATCTTCGTCGGCATTCTTTTTCTCGCCATCGTGTACGCCTGGAGCAAAGGCGTTTTGCATTGGAGAAGTCGATAATGGAACAAACAGAACTCCCTCTCGTGAAAAGCGATCCCAAAAACATTGAAGAACTGCGCGAAGAGGTCGGTCCCCTGGTACACATGGACCTGCTGGAAAACCTGCTCAACCACGCCCGGTCCCGATCCCTGTGGCCCCTCACATTTGGCCTGGCCTGTTGCGCCATCGAAATGATGGCCGCAGGCGCAGCGCGCTTTGACCTCGACCGCATTGGCGCAGGCGTCTTTCGCCCGAGTGCGCGGCAAGCCGACGTCATGATCCTCGCAGGCACAATCTCCCGCAAAATGGCGCCAGCCATCAAAACGCTCTGGGACCAAATGCCCTCGCCCAAATGGGCCATAGCCATGGGCGGCTGCACCATCGATGGCGGCCCCTTTAAATACCCCGGACAATACGCCATTGTCGAAGGCGCAGACAAAATTGTACCCGTTGATGTGTACGTACCGGGTTGCCCCCCGCGCCCCGAAGCGCTCTTTGCCGCACTGTTCAAACTGGAAGAAAAAATCCGAGCCGGAAAGAAATTCAAGAAATGATCGCCGACAAACTCTCTACGCTCGTGCTCGACGCGACCGAGGTTACATACGACGCGCGTGGCTTTCATGTACAACACACCGCTTCAGCCGACACGCTCCCTCAGATCGCAGATGCCTTCCTATCCGAAAATTTTCACCTCGAAATGATAACCTGTCAGGACCGACGTGAAGACGATAATGCTTTTCGCCTGATCTACCAGTTCAACCAATACGGCACGCCCCAACGGCATATCATCCACGCCGACATCGCACCCGATGCAACAGCACCCAGTATTGCCACCATTTTTCTCGCTGCCGACTGGTACGAACGCGAAATTTTTGACATGTATGGCGTCAGCTTTGACGATCATCCCGATTTGAAACGCATCTTAATGGAAGAAGATTATTTTGGTCATCCCCTGCTCAAAGACTTCGTCGATCCCCCCAATCCCTATCGCAGCGAGGACGGCGCGTAAAGCTTTATCCGCAGATGTACGCAGATGTACGCAGAAAAAAACGCGAATAATATTAAAAGTACCCACAAATACGCGGATGAAAGGTGCGTAATGAACAGCCGATATGAGGTCGAACAAGATCCAAAAAGTCGAGATACCTATTATCTCAACATGGGGCCTCAGCATCCCTCTACACACGGCGTCATGCGGATCAAACTACACCTGGATGGCGAACGGATAATTTCGGCAGAACCCATCATCGGATATGGGCACCGCGCACACGAAAAAATGGCCGAAAACCGCGACTACATCCAGTTCTTGCCCAACCCGAGTCGCGTGGATTACCTCGGCGGCATGATCTACAACGTGGGCTATTGTCAAGCAGTCGAACGCGCGATGGACATCGAAGTGCCCGAACGCGCCGAATACATCCGCATTTTATGCAACGAACTCAACCGCATCTCCAGCCACCTGCTCTGGCTGGGCACCTTCTTGATGGACCTGGGCGCATTTACGCCATTTCTCTACGCCTTTGACGACCGCGAAAAAATCCTCGACATCCTCGACCGCATCACCGGATCGCGCCTCACCTATTGCTACGCGCGATTTGGCGGCGTCATTCTCGACATCGACGATATATTCCTCGACAACGTCTCTAACTTTTGCACCTACTTTGTCGAACGCCTAAAAGAATACGAAAAACTCGTCATCGGCAACGTCATCTTCCGCGAACGCACCATTGGCGTCGGTATTTTCGCGCCCGACCTCGTTCAAAAATACGCCATAACAGGGCCCTGCCTGCGCGCCATGGGCTATGAACACGACGTCCGAAAAAACGAACCCTACGGCATCTATGACCGCTTTGAATTTGACGTACCCACGCAAACAGCAGGCGACTGCTTTGCCCGCACACTCGTTCGCATGGAAGAAATGCGCCAGAGCATTCGCATCATCGAACAAGCCGTAAGCGACATGCCCGACGGTCTCTTTCTCGCGGCCCGGGTGCCCAGACGCATCCGCCCGCCCGAAGGCGACTATTACTTCTGTGTCGAATCGCCCCGGGGCAACTTCGGCATGTACATCGCAAGCGACGGCAGTGACATCCCCTTCCGCCTCAAATTGCGAACCCCATCGTTTTCACACATCTCTGCCATGCCCGCCGTCATGGCCGGCACCATGCTCGCAGATGCCGTGGCAATCCTCGGCAGCATCGATATTGTTGTACCCGAAATTGATAGATAGGGTAACAGAACATGATTGGTGAACCTATAAGAAATAAAACGAATCAAATCCGCTATGCTCATGTCACCTTTTATCTTTTTGTATGCCTGTTCTTATGTGGTTGCTTTTCGTCTGTCAGCTATGCGACCACAAAGCACGCACTTAATCTAAATGTTGGCGAACCCCGCACCGTACGGATGATCTACTTCTTGCCCAATGACCGTCCGTTTCGCGCCGATGTGATACAAAAGATGAAAAATGAGATTCGCACCATTCAGACCTTTTATGCCGAGCAGATGCAGGCCCATGGACACGGGAACAGAACCTTCCGCTTTGAAACCGATACACAGGGCGAACCACTAATTCATCGCGTGGACGGTCAACACCCCGATAATCACTATATTGACGACACCTGGGGTACTATGCTTAACGAGATTGAACAAGTGTTTGCCGTTACAGAGAATATTTATTTGGTCGTCATTGACAACGGTATAAATACGATTGGTACTGGCGGTCAGCACGCAGAAGGAATCGGAATCAGATGGAGAAAAAATAGTGGCGTAGCGTTGGTCTCTAACGAATTTAGCTGGCAGGTGGTGGCCCGCCAACTCGGCTACGCCTTCGGATTACAAAACGATTTTCGAGATAGCGCGTACATCCTGTCCTATGCTCCAGGGGCAAATCGGTTATCTGCCTGCAATGCCGAATTTTTGGCTGTGCATCCCTATTTCAATCCCGATACTCAAACGATGGAGACAGAGTTGCCAACCATCCGACTTATTTCTCCGACGGGCTATTCTGAAGGCTCAAAGAGCACCTCTGTCCAACTCCGTGTCAGCGTCCATACCCTTGATAGAGAGAGAGAGAGACTTCACCAAGTGATCATGCTGGTTCGAACGATAGACCCACACCGCGCTGCCGGATCTTATGAAATAAAGGCGTGTCGTAGAATGGACGGTGAAGAATTTACCACCGTTGAATTTGATTATGACGGTATAATTCCATCCAATAGCTCGACAAGTCTTTCCGCCCCTATTCTCCATGAAATTTTGATCATGGTCATCGATACTGGGGGAGACATGAGTACTGGGGGTTTTAAGCTGAGGGAAGTCTCTATAGGACAACATAGTACCACGTTAAGACATACTGAGTTTGTCCATTCTGTCGCGTTTTCTCTCAGTGGTACAACCTTGGCTTCGGGGTTAGAAGATGGTAAAATCGCGTTGTGGGACATAACAACACTAAGAACTATCGCCACACTGGAAGGATATACAGGACCCGTCTATTCTGTCGCATTCTCACCCGATAGGACGATGGTCGCCTCGGGAGCTTATAATAGAACAATCACGCTGTGGGACATTGCAACGCGCAGAACTATCGCCACACTGGAAGGACATACAGATGCCGTCAATGCTGTGGCATTTTCTTTTGACACGGCGATGCTTGCTTCGGGAGCGTTGGATCAAACGGTCAAGCTATGGGATATTGCAACGCGCAGAACTATCGCCATACTGGAAGGACATACAGGATCCATCTATTCTGTCGCATTCTCACCCGACGGAAAAATGGTCGCTTCAGGAGCTTATGATAGAACGGTCAAGCTGTGGGATATTGCAACGCGCAGAACTATCGCCACACTGGAAGGGCATACAGATGCGGTTACCTCGGTCGCATTCTCACCCGACGGCACAACCCTCGCTTCGGGGTCTTTGGATCAAACGGTCAAATTGTGGGATATTGCAATGCAGAGAAATCTTGTTACATTTGAAGGACATACGGGACCCGTCCATTCTGTCGCATTCTCGCCAGACGGAACATCACTTGCATCGGGAGGCGCGGATCAAAAAATCAGATTATGGAGCATTGCGGCGCAAGCAAATATCGCCATACTTGAAGGACATACGAGTGCAATCAACACAGTGGCGTTCTCACCTGATGGCAGAAATCTGGCTTCGGGGTCGGCAGGCGGCGCAGTGCTGCTGTGGTATGTGCGTGAATTTACGCACCCGCGGCCTCATATATCAGTGAAAATCTCAGGGGATGGACAAGAAGGTGTACCCGGCGAGGAATTAGATCCATTGGTCATTGAAGTACGAGATCAGCACGGTTCTCCTTTACAAGGTGCTCAAGTTACACTTACTGTCACCGCAGGCGATGCGCGGTTCAACGGGAGATTCACGGTTGTAAACGCAACGACCGACGCCAATGGTCGAGCAGAAAGCCTGCTCACGCTGGGCAGTCATATTGGTCAGAACACCGTTGAAGTGACGGTTGGAGGCATTGAACAGACCGTGACTTTTGACGTTGTGGTAAAGGTCAGTGTGGATGTTAGTGTGGATGTTAGTGTTGCCGACTTCGATAGAGACGGTATCATTGGCTTCGCCGACTTTTTGCTTTTTGTAGGACAATTCGGGTTGCATCAGGGCAGTGTGGGGTATGACCCCCAGTATGATCTCGATGGCGATGGTGCCATTGGTTTTGGCGATTTTCTCATTTTTGCCAGCACCTTCGGCAAATCAGTATCATCAAATTGACCTGTCTGCGCCGAAGGCCCAAAAGGCTAATCGCTGACCGCTGAAAGCTATGATTATGAAAACAGACGTCATCCAACTCTTTGAAAACCCCTATCTCGCGCTCGGTGTAACCATTGCCGTCATCATGGCCTATTTGAGCGTCAACGCCATCATGTTGATCTGGCTCGAACGCAAACTCAGCGCGCGCATACAGCGCCGCATTGGCCCGCAGCGCGGCCCCTTTGGCCTGATGCAGCAAATTTTTGACATGGGCAAATTGCTCAGCAAAGAACTCCTCACACCCGAACACGCCAACAAACTGCTCTATGTCATCGCGCCCATCTTGGTCTTTGCGCCCGTCGTCGCCCTCTCGTCTCTCTTTCCCATAACGAGCACCTACATATTCCACGACTTCAACATCGCCATAGTCCTGATCCTCGCCATCAGCGGCATCAACGTAATCGGCATATTCTTAGCGGGCTGGGGATCCAATAACAAATACGCCCTGCTCGGCGCGGTACGCTCAGTCGCGCAAAATATCTCCTACGAAATCCCCCTCATCCTATCGGTCATCCCCATCGTCATGATAACCCGCACCATGTCGCTCTACGACATCACCCTTGCACAGGAAACCTATCCCTTTATACTCGTGCAACCCATTGCCCTGATCATCTTTATCATATCAGCCACAGCCGAAACCAATCGTGCGCCCTTTGACATCCCCGAAGCGGAATCCGAACTCGTCGCTGGATTCCACACCGAATATTCCGGCATGCGCTTTGGCCTGTTCTTCTTTGCCGAATACTCCAACATGATCTTTGCCTGTGCACTGGCAACCGTGCTCTTCCTGGGGGGATGGCGCGGGCCTTTCTTGCCAGACGCCGTATGGTTCTTCATCAAAGTCTATGCACTCATCGTCCTCATGATGTGGTTCCGCTGGACTTTTCCACGGCTCCGTTTTGACCAACTCATGAAATTCGCCTGGGTGGTACTCGTCCCCCTCTCGCTGATCAACCTGCTAATCACAACACTCATCTTGAAAATCGTATAGAAGCGGTAAGACGTGAAAGGTAAAACGACCTCCCAACACCACCTGAAAATTAGTACCTTTCATCTGTGGTTGCTTTCAGAAGGAAATACACATGGGACTTATTAAGGAAGTCATCGACGGCACCAAAACGCTCCTGACCGGCATGAAAGTCACACTGGACAACTTTCGCAAACCGCCCGTCACCTCGCAATACCCCATAGAAAAAATCGAGATGACGGAAGCGTTTCGCAATGTCATTGTCCTCATCGAAAAAGAAGACATCGGCTCGCACGACTGCATCGACTGCAAACTCTGTGAGCGCGTGTGTCCCTCCTTCTGCATTTACCTCGACGGAGAACGCCCCGAAGGATTAAGGCGCAAACGCTCGACCAAATTTGAAGTCGATTTTGCCCTGTGCAGCGACTGCGGACTGTGCCTGGACGTATGCCCCACAGACACCCTGGGATACAGCAAAGTCCACGACGAAGCCGGATACAATCGCAGCGACTTTCTCTACGACTTACTCGAACCGTGGGCAGACAAAGAAGAAGCCGCACGCGAACGCCTGAAAGAAATCGAAGCCGAACAAGCAGCAGAACGCGCCAGAAAAGCCGCAGCAAAAAAAGCGAAAAAGGTGAGACGGAAGAAGTAAACGGAGAACAACAATGCTCGAGCAGGCTGTCATCTACACATTTGTAGCCCTCGTCCTCATCGGTGGGGGCCTCGCGGCATTCTCTCGCCAGATACTCTACGCCATCATCGGCCTGGGTATCAGTCTCCTTGGACTGGCGGGACTGTTTCTCAGCCTCGGCAGTCCATTTGTCGCAGCCATGCAAGTACTCATCTACATTGGCGGCATAACCGTTGCCATTGTATTTGCCATGATGCTCTCCATTGCCATGTCCATTCGCCCGCCCGATCCCGACGCCCGAAAACTCGGCTTCGCTATAGCCTGTGCCGTCATCTTCTTTGGCGCAGTCGCCCATCTGATCCGCGGCGCGCAATTCCAACAAATCGCGTCCCCGGCATCTGAAAAAGCCTGGTCTGTGGGCGCGTTGGGCCATGCACTGCTCACGCATTACAACGTCGTCTTTGAAGCCCTCTCTCTCGTTTTGCTCCTGGCCATCATCGGTGCCATCTTGATCGCTCGCAAGGCTTTGCCAAAGGAAAATTCGTGACCCTCGAATCCTATCTTCTGGTGGGCGCAGCCCTGTTTTCACTCGGTTTGATCGGCGCACTATCCCACCGCAACCTCATAGCCCTGCTCATCGGCATCGAACTCATGATGAATGCCGCCAGCTTAAACCTCATGGCCTTTAACCGGTTTGTCGTCACCGATCCCACGACCGGCCAGATCTTCGTCCTCATCATCATTGGACTGGCAGCCGCCGAAGTCGCCATCTTTTTATCGATCATCCTGCGTATCTATCGGGCGTATCACGAGATAGATGCGGAAAAACTCACCAAACTGAGCGGTTAATGGACACTCTCACACTCATACTCTTAACCACAATTTCCCCTCTGGCGTGTTTTGTCATCGCCATCATCTTTCTCGTACAACAACCCAAAGCCGCTCAGGGATTGGTCCTGTTCGGCAGCGCGGTATCCCTCTTGAGTGCCATCGCCCTTCTCGTACAGGGACCCGTTGAACCTCTGCGATTTTTGTGGTTTCAAAGCGGTGCGATACAACTCCAATTCGGCTTCATCCTCGACGGTCCAAGCCTCATGTTTGGCGTTGTCGTCGCCTTCATCACCGCCTGCATCATGCTCTATTCAGTAGGCTACATGGCGCAAGACCCGGGCAAAACGCGCTATTTTGCAATGCTCAGCTTCTTTGCCTGGTCGATGCTCAGCTTTGTCTATGCCGTCGATCTCTTGCAATCTTTCATCTTTTGGGAACTCGTCGGCCTGTCTTCGTTCTTCCTCATCGGTTTCTGGTTTGAAAAACCCGAAGCCGCTGGCGCAGCGCGCAAAGCCTTTCTCATGACCCGCGTGGGCGACGTCGGCCTCTTCATCGGCATTTTGCTCATCCTCCAACTCGTTTCAAACTTCGACATCCCCACCCTCTTAGACCCTCAAACTGGCCTCTCAACCCAGATATCGCCGGGTCTGCTCAACGCAATCACACTACTCGTCTTCATCGGCATCATGGGCAAAAGCGCGCAATTCCCATTACACACCTGGCTGCCCGACGCCATGGAAGGTCCCACCCCGGTCAGTGCCCTGTTGCACTCTGCCACCATGGTCGCCGCGGGCGTCTTTCTCATGATCCGCCTGCACCCGCTCTTTATGGCGGCGCAAGACACAGCACTCATTGTCCTGAGCATCGCCACCTTCACCGCAATCCTCGCATCGACCATCGCAATGGTCGATACCGACATCAAAAAAGTACTCGCCTATTCGTCCATCAGCCAACTCGGCTTCATGCTCATGGCACTCGCTGCTGGCAGCCTCTTCGCCGGCGTATTCCACCTGATCACCCACGCCTTCTTCAAAGCCCTGCTCTTCCTCTGCTCGGGCATCTACATCCACGCCTATCACACCAACAGCATGGCCGAAATTGGCCGCAGTGGCGGCCGCCGCCTCAAAGCGGCAACCCTTGGCCTCCTCATCGGCGGCGCTGCCCTATCGGGCGTTCCCCCATTGGCGGGATTCTGGAGCAAAGAAGAAATATTTGCCCAACTCGGTCACAATGGCTTCAACATCTACATGGCCGGTGCATTCACAGCGGCCTTTCTCACGGCCTATTACACATTCCGCATGATATTCCTCATCACAAAACCCGACCGTGAACCTGCCACCGATCACAGCCATCCCGAACCCATGAACATGAGAGTACCCGTCTTGTTCCTCACCCTGGGCGCAATCGCACTCGGCTTTTTTGGTGCCAACATCGCTCAGGGCCTCGGCCTCACAGCACAGCACCACAGCGTCATCTCGATGATCCCCACCATAGGCATCGTCATCCTCGGCATCCTGATCGCCTATCTCGACTATGGACGCGACAACGCGCAGCGCACGGGATTCATCAGCAAAATCGCACCCCTCAACACCTTGTTCACAAACAAATGGTACATCGACGACATCTATCGCGTCACCATCGTCGCCATCACCCACGCGCTGTCTCGCATCTTGCACTGGATTGAAAACCACGTCCTCGACGGAAATTACGACCGCTTTGGCCTCGGCATCTTGCGAACAGGCGCGAAATCAACCCGCGTACAAGGCGGCTGGATGCAACTCTATCTGGGCTGGACGATCATCTTATTGGCCGTTGTCGCGCTTTACCTCGGATTGCGATAGGAGGCGATTGGGCGAAAAATTTTCGCCCCAACCACATCGGGCGAGGCAGGTTGAACTGCTATCACAACACGCCGCTCGAAACCGATCCTGAGCAGGTTGAACTGCTATCGCAGTTGTACACCGCTCGAAACCTGCTCCTACATTAACCACTAATCACTTTATTTATGCCACTTCTCTCATCCATACTTCTCACGCCCGTCATCACCCTCATCGTCCTTTTGCTCATGCCCCAAAAAGCCGTGCGGGGCATTCGGCTGATCTGCGCCCTCAGCGGCTTATTGACCTGTGTATTGAGCCTGCAACTCTGGACGAGCTATGACCCCACAACCGGTGGGATTCAATTTGAAGAAATGATCCCCTGGGTCGCAGCCATTGGCATCTCCTATCACCTCGGCGTTGACGGATTTGGCGTCATTCTCGTCATGCTCAATTCCATCGTCTATTTTACCGGGGTGCTCACCATGTGGGACCTCGAAGACCGCGTCAAAGAATATTTCGCCTTCATGGTACTCCTCGTCATCGGCGTCTTTGGCGTCTTCATGTCGCTGGACCTCTTCTTCTTCTTTTTCTTTTACGAAATCGCCGTCGTGCCCATGTATCCCCTCATCCTGATATGGGGCAGCGGCAACAGAGCGTATGCCGGCATGAAACTCATGCTCTTCCTCCTCGCCGGCAGCGCGCTCCTCTTTCCCGGCCTACTCGCTATCTATCACCACGCGGGCCTCAACACCTTTGACATCATTGCCCTGTCCGCACACACTTATGATCCCCAATTCCAAATATTTGTCTATCCCTTTATCTACGTCGGCTTTGGCGTCCTGGCCGGCCTGTTCCCCTTCCACGGCTGGTCGCCCACAGGTCACGTTGCCGCGCCATCTGCGGTCTCCATGCTACACGCGGGCGTCCTGATGAAACTCGGTGCTTATGGCATACTCACAATCGGCATTCGCCTGTTGCCCGAAGGCGCTGCATACTGGGCACCCACCTTTGTGGTATTGGCCGTCATCGGAATCATCTACGGCGCTTATGTCGCCATGCGACAGACCGACTTCAAATTTGTCATCGGCTTTTCATCCGTATCTCACATGGGTATCGTCCTCCTCGGCCTCAACCTCGCAGTCATCGGCCAGGTCGCTGCAATCGACGCCCTCAACGGCGCAGTCTTCCAGATGTTTGCCCACGGCATCATGACCGCCCTGTTTTTCAGCACCGCGGGATATATCTACGACAAATCCCACTCCAAAACCATTGGCGACTTTGGCGGCCTTGGTACTCAGATGCCCCGCGCGGTCTCCATCTTCATCGTCGCGGGCCTGTGTGGTGCCGGGTTGCCCGGCCTGGCCAGCTTCTGGGCTGAATTACTCGTCTTCCTCGCCGCCTTAAAAACGTACCCCATCGCTGGCGTCATCGTCATCCTGGGCCTCGTACTCACCGCGGTTTACATCTTGCGCGTCTTCAACCAGGCCTTTTTTGGCGCACCAAATCCAAAATGGGAAAATCTGAAAGCACAGGACATGTCTGGCCTGCACCTGATACCGCGCGCCATACTAATCGCCGTACTCGTAATCTTCGGCTTTGTACCCCGCCTCATGCTCGACCTGATCAACAGCACGACAGTGGCTTTTTTGGGTAATTTCTAACATGGAAAACGCTATCCTCTTCGCACCAGAACTTATTTGCCTGCTCATGGGCCTCGTGCTCTTTTTTGCCGCAGTGCTCAACTGGTCCTATCGCACAACCCGGGGCATTGCCATAGCATCCGGCATAGCCATGATCGCCGCCTGTCTCTGGACTCTACCCCTTGAAGGCGAACCCTTCTTCCCCGGCATATACGCGGTTGACTTCTTTTCTCAACTGATCAAAACAGCACTCGCAGTCGGATTCCTATTTGTCGTCATCGCCAGCGCCAATCCCCTCACCGTTGACCGCAATGGTTGGCTCGAGGTCCCCCTCTTCTTCATCTTTTCCACACTCGGCATGATGATGATGGTCAGTGCCACCGAACTCCTCACTCTATATGTCGCTATGGAACTGGCCGCCTACCCCGTCTATATCCTCGTTGCCCTTCACCGCAATACCGACATCGGCGGAGAAAGCGCCGCCAAATACATGGTACAGGGCATGGTCGCCTCTGCCGTCTCGCTCTACGGCATGAGCTTCCTCTTCGGCACTTATGGCTCCACCTACTTCTCCGCCATCAGCATCCCACACGCCGCCGCACAACCCATCTTCTACCTGGGCCTGTTGCTCACACTCGCCGGCTTCTTCTTCAAACTCGGCGCCTTCCCCTTCCACTTTTGGGCACCCGACACATATCAAATCGCGCCCCATCCCATCATCACATTCATCGCCACCGTCTCCAAAATCGCCGCCATCGGCATCCTCTGCCGCCTGTTATCCCTCGCCATGCCCGGTGGCTGGGAATCGGGCCACGCCCAAACCGCGCTCATGTGGGCAAGCGTCATCGCAATGAGCCTGGGTAACCTGGCCGCACTCGCGCAAAAAGACCTCAAACGCCTGCTCGGATATTCCACAGTCGCCCACGCCGGTTATGTACTCCTCGCCCTTCAAACCTTCGCCGAATGGGGTCTTACCGCTGCCATCTTTTACGCCATTGGCTACTTTGCCATGTCCTTTGCGTGCTTCCTTGTCATCTGTGAAATCGGTCGCAGCGAAGACCGCATCACCATCGACTCCGTATCTGGCCTTTACAAACGCGCGCCATACCTCTCCTTCACCTTGCTCATCGGCCTGTTTGGCCTCATAGGCCTCCCGCCCACTGTGGGCTTTGTCGGCAAATGGTTCCTCTTCTCTGCCGCCCTCCAGCGCGGACAATTCTATCTCGTCCTCATCGCTGCCATCAACGCCGCGATCGCCCTGTATTATTATCTCCTCATCATCCGCCAACTCTACTGGGTAGAACCCACCACACAGAACACCATCAAACCCACACCCCTCATCGCCGTCACCGCAATGGCAACCATCATCCTCGTCATCGCAATGGGCACGCTCCCCGGCCCCTTCTGGGACCTGGCCGCCCGCGCTGCTCGTGCATTGATCAGTTGATCAGTGAGAACAACTAAAAAAAAGACCCGCAACCACCGAACGATTGCGGGTCCTTTTTTTGTGCAAATTCGCATTCGCACATCTGATGATTTTGCCATCAATCAAAATCAGGGCATCGGCCTATATGGAAATGACGAATGGTGTACATTGATACGCAACTTGCCATTCACATCCTTAAAATAGCCAAACGTGAACTCCACTTTGGCTTCTTCTGCGGTATTCGCATCTGTAAAATAGTAATTCCCCATTGCAATGGCCGAGTCGCCGTTAATAATAATCCCAGCGTTCTCAAATCGGATTTTGCGCCACGGCTGGATAGCAAAACCGCGATCTTCAGGGATGATGCCACTCACAAAATAAGATACAGCTTCTTGTTTTTTTAATCGAAATTGTTTTTCTGACGCCCTCGTAGGCGTAAACAGAACCACGCCTTCATCATAACCATATAACGCCTCGACAATCTCTTCGGCCAGTGCCTTATAGTCCTTCTGTTGCACATAAGCCTCACCGATAGCGACAATAGCTTCGCCCCAAATTTTTTGAGCCTCTATCACCTCTCTCTCAATAATGCCATTATCTTTTCCAATCTTCATTTTTCTCGATCCTCCATCAGATTGCATCGCCTGATTCCCTTCCATTCCACATATAAAAAAAATTCGTCTCTGACGTCAAATCAATTTTATGCTTTAATCTTTCTGATAAACGGTCTTTTTTTGGCAAATAAATCCGTTTTGTGTATCTTCTGCCCTATCGTAATAACGCCTACGCCTCTTTACAAAACATTAAGAAGCTATTTTAAAACGCTCAGAGACTGACATACACTGGGTAAAAATAAAACATGCAGGCGAGACGCCTGCGCTCCCGGAAGGAATTTTAAAACACTCTCTAAGGAATTTTCATGCTCGGAAAATTAATCGACAAACTAAAAAAGGGACTGACCAAAACCCGCGAAGGCATGGTACAAAAAATCCGCGAAGTCATTCGGCGGCGTCCTGAAATCGACGAAGAAACCCTCGAAGAAATAGAAGAAATTCTCATAGAAGCCGACGTTGGCGTAGAACCCACCCTCCGCATCATTGACCAACTGCGCGAACGCTTTGAAACCGGCGAACCCGTTGAAAACCCGGAAACCGCAGTCCAGGAATTTCTCGAAGAAGAAATCCGCAAAATCCTCCTGCTTTCAGACACCGCGCCCTCTATCGCAATCACAGCCAAACCCCACGTCATCCTCGTCGTAGGCGTCAACGGCGTGGGCAAAACCACCACCATTGGCAAAATGGCTCACAAACTCAGCCGCGAAGGCAAAAAAGTACTCTTTGCCGCCGGAGACACATTTCGGGCAGCAGCCATTGACCAACTCGGCAGCTGGGCCAACCGCACGGGATGTGACATCGTGCAACACCAACCGGGCGCAGACGCGGCATCCGTGGCATTCGACGCCATACAAGCCGCCAAGGCACGCGACATCGACGTCGTACTCATCGACACAGCGGGCCGCCTGCACACCAAAATCAACCTCATGGAAGAAGTCAAAAAAATCCGCCGCGTCGTCGCCAAATCCATGCCCGGTGCCCCCCACGAAACCCTGCTCGTACTCGATGCCACCACCGGACAAAATGCCGTCATACAGGCAAAACAATTTCACAGCACAGTTGAACTCACGGGCCTTGTCCTGGCAAAACTCGACGGCACTGCCAAAGGCGGAGTGGTCATCGCCATCGCCGACGAACTCGACCTCCCCGTGCGCTATGTTGGCCTGGGAGAAGACCTGGAGGACCTGGATGACTTCGACCCCGAAAACTTTGTCCAGGCTCTATTTGAGTAATTGACGCCAATACAAAATAGGGTATATTTTTTTCATGCCTACCCAACTGCCCATATATCTCGACAACAACGCCACCACCCCCATAGATGAACGGGTGCTCGATGCGATGTTGCCCTATCTCAAAGACCGCTTTGGCAATGCCGCCAGTCGCACACACACCTTTGGGTGGCATGCCGAAGATGCCGTTGACCTCGCGCGGGAACAAATAGCCAGCCTCATTAACGCACAGCCCAAAGACATCATCTTTACCAGTGGCGCCACAGAATCCGACAACCTCGCCATCAAAGGCGTGGTCGCCGCAGCCAAAACCCCGCACATCATCACGCAAGCCACCGAACACCACGCCGTACTCGACTCTTGCCGCGCCCTGGAACGCGACGGCGTCTCAGTCACGGTATTGCCCGTAGATTCACACGGTATTGCCGACCCATCAGACATCGCAAACGCCATCACAGACAACACCGCACTCGTCTCCATCATGGCGGCCAACAACGAAATCGGCACCTGCCAGGCCATTGGAGCAATCGGGGCGATATGCCGCGAAAAAAACATCTACTTTCACACAGATGCTGCACAGGCCATTGGCAAATACCCGCTCGACGTGGAAGCCATGCACATTGACCTGCTCTCCATCTCTGCCCACAAACTCTACGGACCCAAAGGCGCGGGTGCGCTCTATGTACGCAGCCGTCCGCGCGTTCGCCTCGTCGGCCAAATAGACGGCGGGGGCCATGAAAAAGGCATGCGCTCTGGCACCCTCAATGTACCGGGTATTGTGGGCCTGGGAGAAGCCTGTGCGCTCGCACAAAAACACATAAAAACCGAAGCAAAACACAGTGAGGACTTGCGCCATCGCCTGCAAAACCGCCTCTTCAATGCACTGCCCCAGATACAACTCAACGGCCATCCCGAACAACGCCTGCCGGGCAATCTCAACATCAGCTTTGCCGGCGTGGATGGCGAAAGCTTGCTCATGAGCTTGCGAGACGTGGCCCTCTCATCCGGATCAGCCTGTACATCCGCATCTCTCGAACCGTCTTACGTACTCAAAGCCATCGGCGTCAGCAATGACATGGCGCAGAGCAGCATACGCTTTGGCATTGGCCGATTCAACACCGAAGTAGAAATTGACTATGTTGCAGAGCGCGTGATCAAAGAAGTCAACCGCCTGCGCGAAATATCGCCAAACTACTAAAATCATCCCCGGAGCCACCATGCCAACACCAGACCGACCCCAACGCCCCGAAATTTTACCCGAAGTCAAAAACATCGTCGCAGTATCCAGCGGCAAAGGCGGCGTGGGAAAAACGACCGTTAGCGTAAACCTCGCGGTCTCACTCGCCAAACAGGGCGCAGCGGTTGGCTTGCTCGACGCGGATATTTACGGACCCAACGTACCGATCATGATGGGCAGCATGGCGCAACCCAGGGCAATGGGTCAAAAAATACTGCCCCTTGAAAATCACAATGTCAAATTCATGTCTCTCGGCCTCATCGCCGGAGAAAATGCCCCCATAATATGGCGCGGTCCCATCGTGGGCAGAATGATTCAGCAATTCATAGTTGACGTAATATGGGGCGCACTCGACTACCTCGTAGTCGATCTCCCCCCCGGCACGGGTGATGCACAACTCACCCTTGCCCAAACCGTGCCCCTCAGCGGCGCGGTCATCGTCACCACCCCGCAAAATGTCGCACTCGAAGACGTACACCGCGGCATAGAAATGTTTCGCAAAGTCGAAGTCCCAATCCTCGGCATTGTCGAAAACATGAGCTATTTCCTGTGTCCCTGTTGCGGAGACCGCACGCCCCTCTTCGGCGAAGGCGGCGGGCACCACATCGCCGATGCTTATGGCCTGCCCCTGCTCGGACAAATCCCCATCCAGCCCAACATCCGCGAAGGCGGCGACACGGGTGCGCCCATCGCAACAGGTGAAAATAATGCTTTTCCCGAAATCGCCCGGCGCATTGCCGACGCACTGGCAGAAAGGGAAAGCGACCTGCCCGAAATCACAATTGTCTAACTTTTCGGGCTTGCGAACAAAAAAAAATACCTTACATTAAATCCCCGTGAATACTCAAACCAAACACCAACCCGAAAGGGACGCCATGAGTGTAACTTACGAAACGCTCGTCGCACAGGCAGAAGCCAGCACCACGGGACTCTCTCCAGAACGCGCACAGGAGAAAGTCCATGCAAATGGCACGCTGCTCATAGACGTGCGCGAGCGCGAAAACTATATCGAAGGATATATCCCCGGCGCGGAAAACGTGCCGCGTGGCTTTCTCGAACTCCGCATAGAAAGCATGGACAACGACCGTGACCGCGCAATCATAGTCTATGGTGCTCAGGGCCAGGGCGCATTGGCCGCGCAGGCACTTCAACACATGGGCTATTCCGATGTCGCGTATATCCAGGGCGACATCGATTCATGGAAAAACGCCGGTCTCGACATCAACCAGGACCGCGCGCTTGACAAAGCCGAAGTACAGCGCTACTCCCGTCACCTCCTCATCCCCGAAGTGGGAGAACGCGGACAGGGCAAACTCCTTGACGCCAAAGTGCTCCTCATTGGCGCGGGCGGACTGGGCAGCCCAACCGGACTCTATCTCGCCGCAACTGGCATTGGGACACTCGGAATTGTCGATGCCGACATTGTCGATGTCACCAACTTGCAACGCCAGATACTGCACGGCACATCTGACCTGGGTCGTCTCAAAGCCATCTCGGCTTACGAAACCCTAAAAGAAATCAACCCCGGCTGTGATGTGGTGCCACACACCGACTATCTCACATCCGACAACATCATGGACATCCTCCCCGAATACGATATCATCGTCAACGGATGCGACAATTTCCCAACGCGCTACCTCGTCAACGACGCGTGTGTCTTCCTCAAAAAACCCATCGTGGATGGCAGCATCTTCCGCTTTGAAGGTCAGGTCACGGTGTACACATGCGACAGCGAAGGGCCTTGCTACCGCTGCCTCTATCCCGCGCCACCGCCAGCAGACTTAGCACCATCGTGAGACGAAGCAGGCGTGCTGGGTGTTCTGCCCGGCACAGTTGGCCTCGTGCAGGCCACAGAAGTTGTCAAACTCATACTCGGTCAGGGGGATCCACTCATCGGTCGCTTGCTGATGTATGACGCCCTGCAAATGAACTTCAACACATTCAAAATTCGCCGCGACAAAAATTGCCCTGTATGCGGCGACAACCCAACCATCACCGAACTCATGGACTATCAGGCATTCTGCGCCATGGATCACAGCGACGCGGCGGATTAACCGTCGCAGCGCAAAAACAAAAAGGAGTGAAACCACCAATCGGTTTCACTCCTTTTATTTTTTCCTCTTTGTGCATTCACCTCTGATAATGCGCCCTATCCTCATCCTCCACAATACGATCATCCACAGGCACCTCGAAGCGATCTGCCCATTCGCCAATTTGCGCGTCAATCGTATCGGGTATTTCAATGCCGTGTACGAGGCGATGCTTGCGGTTGCGATACTCAAAATCCCCCGGAACCAGAACTTCATCTACCCCATCGGCGGGTTCGGTCGTCTTCATCGCATCTAAAAATGCGCGGATACCCTGCTGATAACTGTCCAAATCTGTAAACGCGCTAATATCGATAACCTGCATAAACGCGCCTCCAGAACGCCGGCCCTCCCTTTGGGCTCCTGAAAGCTGCCCCATCAAACAGACCATCAGCGAAAGCGCGTAGCCCTTGTGTTCTCCAAAAGTACGCAAAAATCCGCCATCGTAAAAATCCAGAGGATTGGTTGACGGCTTGTTATTTTTATCCACAATAAAAGTATCGGGAACCGACGCATTCTTGCTTCGCGCAACCTGGAGCTTGCCCTCGGCAACCATAGAAGTGGCAAAATCGATCACAAAAGGCACCTCATCGCCCGTGGGAACGCCCACCGCAATGGGATTGGTACCCAGACTTCCCTTCTTCCCTCCAAAAGGCAAAACTTTCATCGTATTGGGCGAACCCCCGCCGACCATGCAAATACCGATAAACCCCCCCCGCGCGGCAATCTCGACATATTCGCCCAGCCGCCCAATATGTGCAACCCGCGTAAAAGAAACCGAACAAATTTCAGAAGACCGCGCTTTTTCCATCGCCTGATGGACCGCACGATAAGCCGTGAGATGCCCCAGTCCCCCGTTGCCGTCCAGAACCAGTGTCGTAGCCGATTCCCGCACCGCAGTCGGTTCAGCCGCCGGATTCATCCCCCCCTCGGAGATATTAGTGAGATACAACGGGATACGGAGAACGCCGTGAGAATCGTGACCG
Organism: Candidatus Latescibacterota bacterium; assembly: GCA_965232265.1. GTDB lineage: Bacteria > Latescibacterota > UBA2968 > UBA2968 > UBA2968 > VXRD01. Next base: position 261,497 of record CBDDPH010000002.1, on the reverse strand, counting down.
GCGAGATTGGCATTCACCAGAATCTTCGCCACAATATCTGCAATATCAGGTGTCGCGCCAGATGCTTCGAACAAACGTCTCGCAAGCGCGTGAAGATGTGCGGGTTCATACGTGTGCATTTTCATAAAAATCTCCTAAAGTCCTGCGGCGAAAAACTCTTCGAATACCTCATCGGAAACCGTTGCACATGCCGCCCGCACATTCGCCTCGAGTTGCGCCTTATTCAAACTACCGAGTGGATTGCCGTGAATGCGCGACTCCCGGATGGAAAATTGCAAAGTCAGCTCGAGCAAATTGTGCCCGCGTTCTTCGCACCACAGACGCATATTCTCGGCGCGCTCGTGATCTTTTCGCCAGCGATCGCGGGGCACAAAATTTTCCACCGGCACACCCGTGAGATAGCCGCGCATAATCGACCAGCCATTCATCACGCCCAGATCGCGCTCTGCCGCAGCGGGCAAAATATCTTCGCTAATGGTCTGCCGCAAAAGATTGTGATCCCCAAAACACAGGAAACAATCCGTGCGCCCCGACTCGATCTGCCTTAGGTGAAAATCGTGGGGCCGCATCCCATATCCAATAAAATTGACCCAACCCCGCTCTCGCGCCTTTTCCAATCCCTCCAGCGTACCCCCCGAAACCAGCGTAGCCTCGATACTCCACGGATCGTGAATAAAAAGCACATCGAAGTGATCAATCCCCAAAATCTCGAGCTGGTCTTCTATATCGGCAAGCGCGTGTTCGGTTGAATAATCGGGATCTCCATCTCCATATCCCCCCCACTTCGCGGCACTGTGACAGCAAACGCGCCCGCTAATAATGATCTCATCGCGCGCGACAACGCCCCGCTTAATCGCAAGACCGAATTTTCGCAGCGAATCGCCATAACACCGCGCGCAATCGAAGTGATTGACGCCAATATCCACCGCAAACCGAATGAGGTCTGCGGCTTCCTCATCGGTAACAGGACCAAAATTATTTCCAAACCCCTGCGTACCAAAGGGAATAACGGGAATAGAAAGTTCTGTTTTGCCCCAGCGACGACGCGGGACTTGAAGATCGGCTCTTTCAATCATATCAAAGAGTCTCCATTATCCAGTGCATATTCCTTCAGCGTATCCAAATTGACAAACTCAAGCGTGGAAACATGCGTACCCGAAAGATAAACGGGAGGCGCAAAACCCGCATTGAGCGCTTCAACCCAGCGCTGGACACACAAACACCAGCGGTCGCCCGGCACAAGACCGGGAAAGCGCAATTCGGGCACAGGCGTACTCAGATCATTGCCCGCAGACTGGGAAAACGCCAAAAATTCTTCCGTCATCTCCGCACAGAGAATATGCAACCCCAAATCGCCCGGCCCCGTGCGACAACATCCATCTCGAAAAAAACCCGTCATAGGATCGGTACAACAATCCTCGAGTTCCTCGCCCAAAACATTTTTACCGCGATTCATTTTCACTCCAAAATTTAATTTGTATATGGCACAGTACCGCTCTCATTCACCGTATATCCCCATTGCCGAATATAATCTGCACCGGGCAGAAATTCATCGCCTTGTGCATCGAGGCGGCGCTGGAGATAGGCATCTAACTCGCGGCGCAAATCCGCGTATTCGGGATCGTCAACGAGATTGCTCAACTGAAAGGGATCGGCATCGTTATCATAAAGCAACCACGGCCCATCAAGCGAGCGAACATAAGTGTATTGCCCCGTCCGCAAGCCGCGATACTCGCGCGCGCCCCTATCGCGCGTCCACTGCCCAAAAGGCTGCGGACACTGTAAAAGCGCGGCGCCATCAGATGGATTCTCACCCCCCATAAGATAATCCGAAAAATCCAATCCCTCAACCGTATCGGGAACATCGATCCCACAAAGCCCCAAAAGCGTAGGCATAATATCCGGAATATCAATAGGATCATGGACCTCCCGTCCCTCCGTCCCAAATTGCGCTGGCCATCGCAACAAAAACGGAATGCGAATAGACTCCTCCCACGGCTGTTGTTTTTTCGCACTCCCCTGTGAGCCGAGCATATCGCCGTGATCCGAAAAAAAGAGCAAAAGCGTATCGTCGGCTATCCCCTTATCATCCAGCGTCTGGAGCAAATCGCCCATACAATCGTCCAGCGCCGTGCAATGGGCGTAATAGCCCGCAATCCATTCTCGGGCATTTGCTTCGGATTCCGGTGGCACATTCCCGCGCAGCGGCACAGCCTCGGGGCGATACATCGCACGATATTGCTCAGGCGCAGTCTCGTAAGGCGCGTGCGGTGGACCCCACGAAAGCACGAGCAAAAAGGGATTCTCCGAGTCGTGATTCTGGATGTATTCCTGTACATCGCGCGTCTGTGCAATCGCGTCGTATCCCTCCCACGTGAGCTTCTCGTCGGAATCATTGGCATAATAAAAAGAATTATTGTAATTGTGCGTACACTCCAGCACCTTCCAATAATCAAACCCCTGCCGATTTTTGGGAGGAATATAATTGGATCGCCCATTTGCATTCACATGCCATTTGCCCACATAAGCGGTATCGTATCCCGCATTCTTAAAAGCCTGTGCCAGACTAACAGCCCTATCGCTCAAATGGACATCATTGACAAAAACGCCATGCGTGAGCGGATATTGACCCGTCAGCAGAGACGCCCGCGCCGGGCAACAAACCGAACACCCCGAAACCGCGTGTGTCGCATTGATACTTTGAGATGCGAGTCGATCGATATTCGGCGTCTGCACACACCTATTGCCGGCATAACCAAACGCCTGTGCGCGCCACTGGTCGCCAAAAATGAGAATGACATTACTGGCCATAAAAAATCCTTTCCATCTAAAATGTAATCCCGCAGAAAACGAAAACTATATTATAAACCAAAAAGCCCCTTGTCAACGTATCTGACAAGAGGCAAAAATGATGCGTTGGCAACCAGTAGCCAGTTACCCACCGGGGTTGGGTGGTCGGGACTATCCACTATCCACTATTCACTATCCACCGAACCGCCCCTCAAAACCGCACCACCCCGGCACTCACAAAAAATCCCGGTGCATCCAAACGCTTTGAAAAATCCAATCGGAATAAATTAAACAGCCCGTTAATCGACACACCCAGTTCGTGGTGAAAACCGTCTGTATATTGCGGCGCGTAATCCAACTCTGCCAATGCGCGATCCCCAAACCACGTGCGCCCGTGTCCGCCGTGAACAATCAAACCAATATTGCGCTCCGCAGCCCACCGCCAGCCAATCAGCTCAAACGGAACCGTACGAAAATTGTGCTCCCAAAACATCCCCAGCACCTTCTCGCCTTCATAAGGGCGATTCACGCGCGTCCTGAATGCCCCAAATGTCGAAAACCGGTCTCCCCCGGCATCCAAAATCTCAAAACGCTGCCTGGGTAGCGTCCCCGCAAACGCACTACCGACAACGCGCACATCGAGCACATTGGGCAACAAACGCCGCTTAAACAGCGTCTCGATACGCCAGTCCAACAGCACCCGAACCTGTGTAAAATCAAAATCACCCCCAAATCCCGACCGGCTGTGTTCAACTTCCAATGCGATTTTTCGTTTTCCAAAAATGAGTGCGGGTCCCGAATTTTTACCCTCGATATCCGCACGCAAAAACACAGAACGCAAATTGCCCGCATCAATCTCCGGATTGGGCCGTTGCACATCAATATCCCCAATCAAATGCCAATCCGTCGTCTTATCCACCGAATTGTGTTGTGCGACATTGACCCCACCGCTCAACCGCACACCCGCCCTTCGCGGACGACCAAACCGATAGCCCGCAGTGCCCCGTACACCCTCGCGCCAGAAAAAATCAAAATAATCTTCTAAACCTCTAATCTGCCGCAAACTGACCTCGTATCGGCTATACAGTCTCGACCGATGGCGCGTATCTGTTCCGCGAAATCCCTCAAGCGAAACAAATCCCTTTTTGTCTGCCCCCCAGCGCACCGTCGCCTTGCCATCAAAAGACCATCGTTTCAAACCAAAATTATACGCGCCTCCACCTGCAAAAGCCGCTCGGCTTCGACTCGACCCCGAAGAAATTTTTAAACCCAGATGCCCACCATCCACGCGATTAAACCATATATCGGGATCAACTCGAAACGGCAACTTGCGTTTCTTCTCACCATCCTTATTATTTTTTTTCTCCTCCTCATCCTCCTTCAAAAAACGCGCCAAAAATCCCTTTGGTTCATAAGCTTTATCCAGCGTCATCGTGCTGTCAATCCGCGCATAAGCCTCTCGCTCGATCTCATCCAACGGCACGGCAAGCACTGTTTGAACCAACAAACTATCCTGCGCCACACGCGCAGAATCCACCATCACCATGCGATCCTGATCATAAAGCGAATCGGGCAATGCGACATTCAACTCATACCCCGTCAACCGAGAAACGCGCTGTCTCTTAATCGGCGGAAATTGCAAACCCATCATCCCGATCTCAACATTCACATCCGACTGATAGCCCACCGGCAAATAATAATCACCGCCGAAATTGCTAAACTGCTGGCGCATCGCAATGGTAAATTCGCGAACAGGCGGCGGAAACAAAAACGCCCGATTCGGCGTCAACGCCACCTCCACGAGCGCGTACACACCATCGAGCACAGCCACGCGACCATTAAAAGCCGTCTTGAGACTGTGTTTGGGTTTCACGTCAATATCATAAATAATGTGCTCATCCATTTTGCGACGACCTGTGAGCACAAAATCATAGTGATCTATAGCATCGGGATGCGTAACGCCAATCATAAGATGACCGGCGAGTTCAGTCTCATCGTCGTATAAATTCACCCCCGCAGCCGCGGGCAGTGCAAAATCCAAATCCAAATTCTCTGTCTCGCGTTTGTCCTTAATGACCTCCCGCCACCCTTTTTCCCCATCCCAAAAACCCTCTGACAAGCTCTCGACAATCGCGACAATCTCCGATGAGTCATTATCCTCCTTTCCCCTGTAATAGACAAACCGCGAATAAGCCTCAACGCGAAACGTCTTCAGACTATCCCACCACGTTTGCTTCTGCGCGATAACTTTCCGCATAATACTGGGGCCCATATCCTCAGCCCTCACCACGAGCGTCTCCAACTCAATCGGCACTGGCTCCAGGGCAAAATCGCGCACATCGGCTGCGTCCTCCGTCACCTGGTACTGCTGCGACCGATAGCCGATATAGCGCACTTCAACCACCGCGGGAAGAGAGCGCAAAGACAGCACATATTTCCCCTCAGTATTTGAAATCGTACCGTCATACGCCCCCAGCACATGCACCGTCGCAGCGGGAAGCGGCTCGCCTGTTGACGCATCGGTCACAGTGCCCTGAATCACCTTTGCCTGCACCGGCTTAGTCAGTAAAAGAACGGCAAATAACCATACCCAGTGCGTTGTCATAATCTTTTTTACCATTGCATAGTACCGATCTCTACTTTGTCCCTCACACTTCAACCAGTTGGAAAGACGTTTGAGGCTCCGGAATCGGATCGCCGTTCTCACGCAGCATTTCAAGGTGATATATGATAGCCTCTCGAATCAAATCCCCCACTTCTACCTGTGTATCTGCGGCTGCTATGCAGCCTGGCAAATCCGGCACGTATGCCGAGTAGCCATTGCCTGTTTTCTCGATAACCACAGCGTATTTCATCGCTATTCTCCTTTATTGAGTCCAGCCTGTTTCAGAACCAGTCACTCAACCTCCAGCCTTCATGTTGACTGGTCATGGCAAATAGGCTATTTTTAGATATGGATCAAAAAAGAAAATTGAGTGTAACCGGGACGAGCAAAACCGGAGAGACAAAATGGACAAAGTTTTTATCTATTGGGACGATTCCAACATTTTCATCAGTGCTCAACAAGTTGCCATTGACCGGGAAGGCGAAGCTGTGCGTTCTCGCGTGCGTATTCACTTTCGGAATCTGCTGGAACTGGCGCGTGCCGGACGAGAAATTGAGCACGCTGTCGCCGTTGGCTCTATCCCACCAGAACTACGGCACGTCTGGAATCGTTTGGAGAACGAAGGCGTTACCATCAAGCTATTGGAACGCGGTGCAATACAGGGGCGAGAACAGGGCGTGGACCAGGTTTTGCAAACCGAGATGCTGCGCGATGGATTCGATTACAACGGCAATCCAGGTATTGTGGTCATGCTCACAGGAGACGGCGCTGGCTTTGATGATGGCGTCGGCTTTCACGCTGACCTGGAGCGCATGCGACGCCGAGGTTGGCGTATTGAAGTTTTGTCGTGGCGGCACAGCTGCAACCGCCGGATGCGGGAATGGGCGGAGGAGAACGGCAAATTTATCGCATTGGATGATTTCTACGACAGCGTAACCTTTCTGGAACGACCTGCCCCAGGAGAACCCATCGCCGCGCCGCGCTATGCGGTTCCAGTTGACCTTAACAGGCGTCTCCCTGAGAAATGATGTAACACCGATCATTTCTCTGATACCGCTTAACCGAATACTTCACCCCTTGACAGACTGTCCTTAAACTTATTTTCATCTTCGTTGTTGTAAAACGGCACGCCAATCAAACGGTATGTCTCGTTCTCAAACGTCACGGTTTTGCAGTCAAACTCGGCAGATATCTCCTTCAAGAAAATTTCCTTCCAACGGTCATTCGCTTTCAGATGCTTGCCCTTGGGTTCAATAAACATCTGATAGGTAAACATGTTTCCATCTTGTTCGCGCAGAAACAGAACAAAATCTGGCTCAAATGTCTGTCCATCGTCAAAATTGTAAATTTTGAAATGCCTTTCATTTCGCAGCAGATATATCTCGTCGTAATCTTCTGTCAGCTTGCCCATCTGCCGGTCGAGCATTCGCACAAATGCCTTTTCTTCGCTCGTGCCGTAAACTGTGTTGAATGCAAACCAGTCTTTGGAAGATACGAAATGCGCGAATTGTGCATCCTCAGCGGCCTGCGGATTTTGAGCGTCAAATTTTAACACTTTATCCTTGAAAACGTTATGCACCCTATCGTTCCTAAAATCTCGCGAGCCTTCGTATTCGGTAATTTGCTGGCGAATTTCGGATTCAATTTGGTGCAACAGCCCACACACAGCCTCCCGTTGTTCAGCGCGGTTGTCTTGTAGTGCCGACATCTGCCCTTCAAAGGTAATCTCCAGCCCCCCAAGATAATTTTCAGAATCAATAAATTCTCGGATAGATGCGATATTGGGGAAATAGCGTTTGAGGGACGCCAAGGTAAAGAACGGATTGCGTGCAATCGCAGATTGAACAATGTTCCGGCCAATGTCTTTAACCTTTACATCCCGACGGTTTTCGTCTTTCACAACTGCGCCCTGATGTTCGCTTGCCAAAACTGTTTGTGTCCCACCGTGACCTGTGGCGATGGTATGAACGTAGTTTTGCATCTTCACGCCTAAATCTTCAAAAGATTGTACCCTCTGATAATTTTTGGGGAGACGGTCATTGAGCCAGACCACACCATATTTGTAGAAATCGGTCTTCTTGAACGGGTCTTTGAGTTTCAGTTTACGGGTCACTTCGCGCTCATCCATCATGCCCTGCTCAACCAGCGCGGTACGAAGTTCGGAAATATAGCGGGAATCATGGATACTGTGATAATGCAACTCTTCCAGCACGCGCAGTTCATTTTCGAGGTCATCGTCAAATTTCCGACAGAAGCGATCCGTGTTCTCAGGTAAAACAAAAGGAAAATAACGCGCTCCGCGACCGATGAGTTGCGCTTCGGACATGGTTGTTTTTCCAATTCTATTCTTTCCCGAGTCACGCACTTCGTAACAGCGAACAATGTCGAACAGGTTCAGCACATCCCACCCCTCATTGAGTTTTTGTACAGCAAAAATAGCGCGGATGAGATTATCCCGGTCTTCGAGCGTGTTGACCAGTATTTGGTAGTTCTCCTTCTCTTTTTCTGCGTTGACCGAGATGCAATAGTCTTCCTGAAACGCCCGCTTCAGGCGTTCTGCCAACTGCGCGTCGCTGATATTGTGATCATCAAAGAATTGAAATGCCCGCTGAACAAGGGGAATATTTGATCTGCGAATGCGAGCAATCTGTCCTGCTGTGAGACCATCAACAAGCGTGTGAAAGTTGGCTTTGTTCTCTTGCGATTGTGCAATCGTACGCTGTGCTTTGAATAAAATCACAGGCTTGAGGTTGATCTGGTATTTCGCCGCCACTTCCTGTTTGTACTGGCTCAAAATCAGAGCTTGCAGGATGCGCTCGTCCAGGTCGAAGTCGGATTGCACAATGACCACATCTTTTGAAAAACGGTCGTTGCGGAACTGCAACAAGTCATAGCGATACAACACCTTGTTGCGGTATTTTTCCACCATCGCAGGCGTCTCGTAATCGTGCGTGGCGGTGAACTCCAGCAGGAGATTATCTTCGTTCTGAGTGAAGATGCGCTCGACGGTATTTTCCCAACTCTCGAACATCTCCCGCTGAGATTTGGTCGTAACGTTCATGTGATGGGCTTCATCGGCAATCAACACAACCTTGTGCTTGCGGAAATCTTCAAAGGTGAGGGCATTTTCTTTTTCGTTGGTCAGATCGGAGTGTAGTTTTTGGATGGTGGTAAAACAGATATTGATGTCGTTGGGATTAACCGACTCAAAGTTCTCCACAGGCGCAATCCGCACGGATCGGTTGGCGATGTGAATATCTCTGTTAAACAGGTATTTGATACTGACGGGATTGAGGAAATTGTCCCGCGTCTTTTCGATGATATTGGTAGAATTGACGAAAAAGAGAAAATTGCGATAGCCCTTTTCATACAAGTAGAGAATCAGCCCCGCCATGATAAGCGTCTTGCCGCTGCCCGTCGCCATGTTGAACAGAAAATGCAGTGGCCGTTCCTTGTCGGGAAACTCGTTATCAAAACAGTGAAAGAACCGGGTAAATGCCTCTTCTTGATAAGGGCGAAGTTCAAATTTGGGATTCAGATTGTCTTTGAGGTAGGAAGGGATTTCATTTGAGAGAAATCCCATTTGGGAAACAGCATCAAGCGTTTCATATAAGAACTTATCAGCCATCATATCTAATCTCTACAACTATAAATGATACTCGTAAAGTCCTTCTCGGCTAAGCATGTCCCTGCACGCCTCAAGCAGGGAACCATGCCGCAATGACGCCTGCCTCGCCCCTACAATCGAATACGGACGGGCGAAAGGTTTTTCGCCCCTACAATAGATAGCTGACCACTGATTGCTTCTTGTCTTGACCATTATTCAAAAGTCACACATGACGTATTACCAATTAAGCCCCAATTCTTCGGCGACTTTCTCGGCAGGGATAGTCTTTCCACCGGCTTCCACATCGGCGATAGATTGCTGGAGTTCTGCGACAAACTCGTCGCGCAATGCCAACCCCTCGTCGGGATCATGTCCGTAAAACGCCTCGTTTAATTCCTTATCTTCCTCGCTAACGCCAAAAACCGCGTCGTCAATCTCCGAAAGATTCACATACAACTGATTCTTGTCCAGCAGTTCCACCAGCAACTTCTTCTGTTTGCTCACCCCATTTTCGCCTTCGCCGATGGCGATGAAAGTATCAACCGCATCTTCCGGCATTTCAGGATTCACATACCAATTCAAAAACGAATTTTCTGCAATATCTCGCCAGAGTTCTACAAGCTCTTTTGAAGATTGCGCGGCTTGAATTTTATCCATATAGGCTTCGTTGTACTGCATCAATTCGCAATAGACAAAATCGCCACCGCCTTGCCAGTTGACTGATTTGGAGATACCGCCCTGTTCACCAGCGATCACCTTGTTTAAGCGTTCAACGGGAAGCGTTTCGGCATAATCCATTTGCTCGATGCCGATGTATTGCCTCCCCATTTTATGGGCAACGGCGGCAGTCGTGCCTGAGCCTAAATGGAAGTCCAAAACAATATCACCTTCTTCTGTTGTATATTCAATAACGCGCTGCATCAGTAGTTCATTCTTAGGATACGAGAATGCTTTGCTTCCAAAGAGTTCTACAATTTCGTCTGTACCTTTCCTGTTGACCATGCTTTTTAGCAACTCATCCATCACTTGATTCAGGAAATCCGAGGACACATAAGCCATTTTACCTCTATCTTCCGACTTAAAGACTCGCATAGCAGGACGTTTTATGTTGAGAAAATCGTAATCACCGGGGAAAACTATCTTTCCATTTTTGAGATAATCATCTACTGAATCTTTGGTAATACCCCAGCACCGATTAGGGTTCACCGGAAATCCTTCTCCGTTTCTCGGATTTACCAATGTGAAATTTGAATTAGGACGTTCGTAAATTGTCCGTTGAGTCGTAAGGTCGCTCAGCCTCCACTCATCATCGGGAAAATCAGGCGTCTTGTGATACCGTCGTGAAACGTCCCGCTGAAAAACGTTATCTTTTTTTGACGCGCCTTTTGTGTACATCAGCATCCAGTCAAAATCCTGAGACAGTTTGTAAGGAACATCGCTTTTTCCACTTCGCGTTTTCCTCGGAACAGTCGCGATAAAATTGTCTCTCCCGAATATATCATCAGCCACGAGTTTCAAATAGTGCATTTCCTGATCGTCAATGTGAATCAGAATAACCCCATCATCCTTCAGAAGTTCCCGTGCAACTTCCAACCGATTTCTCATAAACGTCAGCCAACAGGAATGGTTGAAGTTATCGTTGTAGCCAAAACTATCCGAACCGGTATTATACGGTGGATCAATATAAATCAGCTTTACCTTGCCCTGAAACTGCTGTTTGAGCGTGTGCAATGCCAGCAGATTATTGCCCTTTATAATCAGGTTTTCACGGATGGTACTGCGCTCATCACGCCTCAACCCCATCACGTCCTCTTCGCCATCCACCGTATAGCGTTTCCAGTTGGTCAATACCTTTGGATCAAATAGCCGGTCAATTTCGTCCTGTGCCAGAATTTCATTAAAAAAAATCTCCATACGCTTTTCCTCTTCCTTCGTCTGCCCGCCCTCCAGCACGCAATCCTTGTAGGGCCATACCAGGGACACCTCGCCTCGCTCCTGCAGAAATTTATCGTCGATATTCAAGCCGATTCTGTTGCGAAATCGGGTGTATGAATCGGCGAGAAAATTCTTATCGGAAACGTATTCGATAAAGGTGTTGAGATTGAAAATCCAGTGGCCTTCGATCTCATCAAAGAATTTTACCTTAATATCTGCATCGCCAAGCAGCAGTCTCACAAGATCATGGTCAATCTTCCACGCGCGATCAATCACCGCCGCCTTGACCAACTCGCCCTCTTCATCGATGAAACGGGGATCGGTTTTGAGCAATGCGATCAATTTGTCGTTAAAGTTTTTTGGCATGGTGTGGTCCTAAATATGCCCTGTTTACGCAAACATCAAACGTCCTTTTGGCTCGGGAATGGAACGACCTAAATTTTTCGCCGTTTCAATCCATTCTTCGATAATGAAGTCAACATTTTGCAATGCCTCATAATAAGTCGAACCATCTGCTGCACAGCCCGCAAGTTCCGGAACCTCAGCGATAAATGCCTCGTCTTCCTCACTCCAATAAATGATGATTTCGTATTTGTAATTATTAGTCATCGCCTAAATCTCCCAATCGGTATTTGAGAATTACATTGCGAATCTGTCTTACTTGATAGGGTTTGGCTTGCTTACCCTTCGGCTGGATATTCAAAATTTCGATTATACCTTCTTTGGTAAAAATATGATGATCCCCGCGAATCCGCACTTCAAATTTCAAATGTCGCAACAAGCGACACAGAGATCGAAAATGAATATTGGCATCCGATGTACCACGCAAAATTTGAAGCAAGAGCTTTTGATGTCGATTCATCGTAAAGTTTATAACTATGCTAATTTTTGCCGTTTATCCCAATTTCTCCCGCAACAACTGACTGGCTTTTTGGGGATTCGCCTGGCCCTTTGTGGCTCTCATAAGCTGGCCCATAAAGAACCCCATAAGCTTTTGATCGCCGCCTTTAAACCGCTCAACCTCCTCGGGATTATCCGCAATAATCTGGTCGATCACGCCATCGAGTTCACCCGCATCGCTAATCTGCACAAGCCCCTTCTTCTCAACAATCGCCGCAGGACTATCCCCTGTCTCCACCATATCATCAAAAACCGTCCTCGCGATACTGGTGCTAATATCGCCCTTATCGATCAAACCAATCAATTCCGTAAGGCGTCCGGCTGAAACGCGCAAATCGCCAATCGCGATCTTCCGATCATTGAGAACGCGCATCACATCGCCCTGTATCCAATTTGCCGCAAGCCTGCTCTGCACACCCGCCGCAACCGTAGCTTCAAAATAATCCGCAATATCTCGATCTGCTGTAAGCACATCGATCTGATCGGCAGAAATATCGTAAACCTCTGCAAACCGCACGCGCTTGTCCTCTGGCAACTCGGGAATCTGGCTCTGAACGCGCTCGACCCAGGCATCATCTACAACAAGGGGAACCAGATCCGGGTCGGGAAAATAGCGATAATCGTCCGACCCCTCTTTTGTACGCATAGCCCGCAAAATATTGCGGTCGGGATCGTAGAGCATCGTCGCCTGCTCAATCTCACCGCCGGTCTCGAGCAAATCAATCTGCCGCTGAATCTCGGACTCGATAGCGCGTTGGCAATTGCGAAAAGAATTGACATTTTTGATCTCAACCTTCGTACCGAGTTGGATTTCTCCAACAGGTCGAATCGACACATTGGCATCGATCCGCATATGTCCTTTTTCCATATCGCCTTCAGAAACCCCCGTGTACACCAGCAATTGATGCAAACTCGTCAGATAGTGAAATACTTCCTTCGGCGTGGAAAGATCCGGCTCACTCACAATCTCGATAAGCGGCACCCCACAGCGATTGACATCCACGAGAGACTCCCCGGCAGCCACAAAATCCTCCTGGTGGATGCTCTTGCCAGCATCTTCTTCCATGTGGATACGCGTAAGGCGAATGGTCTTTCTACCCCCGTCAGCCGTAGGCACGTCAACACTCCCGCCAGTAGCCAGGGGCATTTCTTCATTCGATTGAAACTGCGAAATCTGATACCCCTTGGGCAGATCGGGATAAAAATAATTCTTCCGCAGAAAACGGCTGCGCGGTTGAATGGTGCAACCCGCGGCCAGCGCAATGTACATCGCCAATTCAACCACATTTTGATTCAGCACGGGAAGCGCGCCCGGCAAGCCCAAACACACCGGGCAAACATGGGTATTGGGATCGGCCCCAAATTCGGCACTGCATCCGCAAAAAATTTTGGTCGTAGTCGCAAGCTGGGCGTGTACTTCCAGACCGATGACAGACTCGTAATTCATGACGCCAACTCGCTTTCAACAACCGCAGACGCGCTCAAAATGGTTTCTTCGGCAAAAGTATTGCCCAGCAACTGCAAGCCTATGGGCAAGCCTTCGGTCGATGTACCACAAGGCACCGAAATACCGGGAATACCCGCGAGATTCACAGAAACGGTATAAATATCGGAAAGATACATCTGAAGCGGATCGTCGAGTTTTTCACCCAGCTTAAATGCCGGCGTAGGCGATACGGGCGAAGCGAGGAGATCGCAGGATTCAAACGCGCGCTCAAAATCCCGACGAATAAGCGTGCGCACCTGTTGCGCCTTGCGATAATACGCATCGTAATACCCCGCACTCAGCGCGTAAGTCCCCAGCATAATCCGACGCTTGACTTCCGCGCCAAAACCCTTGCTGCGCGTTTGAACATACATATCAATCAGGTCTTCCGCCTCATCGCGAAAGCCGTATTTCACCCCATCGTAACGCGACAGATTTGACGATGCCTCAGCCGTGGCGACAATATAATAGGCGGCAATCGCAAAGGCGGGGTGTCCAGCCGTTGGCAGCGAAACCTCGCGAATAGACGCGCCATTTTTTTCCAGAACCTCAACCCCTTGCATAACGGCATTGCGAACGTCGGATTGCAGACCCTCGCCGAAAAACTCTGTCGGCAAGCCAATGGTGAGACCATCAACGCCTCTCTGACAGGCCAAAAGGTAATTGGGCACCGGTACATGGGCAGAGGTAGAATCGCGGGGATCGTGACCAGCGATGACGCCGAGCAGGGTGGCTGCATCTTCGACATTACGCGCAAATGGGCCAATCTGGTCGAGCGAAGAGGCATAGGCGATCAGACCATAACGAGAAACGCGACCATAAGTGGGTTTGAGACCCACCACACCGCAGAAAGATGCGGGCAAACGAACAGATCCCCCAGTGTCAGACCCCAGAGTCATAAGAGCCTGACCGGCAGCAACAGCAGCTGCAGAACCGCCGCTGGACCCGCCTGTTACGCGAGTTTGATCGCGCGGATTTTTGACCGAACCAAAATGGGAATTTTCGCTGGAAGACCCCATGGCAAACTCATCCATATTGAGTTTGCCCAGGATGATTGCATCGGCTTGACGCAGACGGGTAACAACGGTTGCGTCATAAGGTGGGATAAAATTGTCGAGAATTTTTGAAGCACAGGTCGTGCGCAGCCCTTTGGTACACAACACATCTTTCAGGGCAATCGGGATACCTGCGAGAGGGCCAAGACCCTGACCCTCTGCGGCCTTTTGATCAACAGCATCTGCGGCTTTGAGCGCGCCTTCTTCATCAATAGTGATGAAGGCATTGATATCGGGATTTGTATTTTGGATGTGCGCGAGGAACTCTTCCGTTATTTCGCGGGCTGTATGCGTACCCCTGCGAATGCCCTGTACAAGCTCCCGCGCTGTTTGGACGGAAAAAACAGAGTCGTCAGACACCCTGCCTCCAGATTACGATTTTGTTTCTGTACCCGATGTGGTCTGTGTGGTCTGCGCGGGTTGCTGTTCAGGGGGCGGAGCAGTATTGACGTTATTTTCTATTTCGGTCTGAACGTCTTTTACGCCGCGCTTAAATTCGGTAATGCCCTTGCCCAGTGACTGGGCAATTTCGGGAATGCGTTTTGCACCAAACACCAGCAAAACAACGACTAAAATCATCACGATTTCCCATGGTCCCATGCCGAACATATCGCACCTCCAGAAATAACTCAATAGGAATACTTGACATAATACCAAGCTATTCCTATACCGAGAAAGCTCAACACATTGAAGCTGAGTGAAAAACCAAATGTAAGGGTCATAACGATCAAGTTGATCTCAATTGGATTGAGCGTATAGACATAAGATTCAATAAGCACTTTTTCTGCCACTTTATTTTCCAGGCCCAGGCCATCAAAAATAACAGCGAGAATCTGACCAACCACACTACCGGCAAGAATGCCGATAAAGATAGCAACAATGAGAATTCCCAGACTTTTTCGCCCCATAACCGCGCTTTGTTTGTAAAATAAGGTGAGTTTTTAGTCCCGCACATCTGCCACTTCGCGGTCTGTAATCGTGTAATACAACCATCTGAACAGGCCAGACAGGGAAATGGCGAGTGCCAGGGGAAAGAATACTTCATAAGTATAAAAAAACATCAGCACAATAACACACAGTAAAAAAATTACGCGAACGCGATCGCGTCTGGTTTCAATAGATAACCTCGAAAACGCACTGTATTCAATTGTGCTGATCATGAGAAATGAGAGCACAACGCACAGGGCGATAGCAATATGAGGCGCGTGGGTACTGCTCTGCCACACCCGTTCTGTAAAAAGAATATATGCGGACAAAGTACCCGCTGCCGTTGGAATCGGGAGGCCAGTGAAATTTTCTTTCTCAAATCCCTTTAATTGTGTGTTGAAACGCGCCAACCTCAGAGCACCACACAGGAGAAACAAAAAACAAACGCCAAAAGGCAACCAGAGGATGACCAGCAAGGTATCGAGATAGTACAACATGAGCAGGGCCGGTGCCACGCCAAAAGAGCACACATCGACAATGGAGTCAAATTGGACGCCAAAGGTGCTGGACGTATGGAGATACCGCGCAACTTTTCCGTCGCACGCATCGAGAAACCCCGCAATAACGATGAGAAGAGCTGCAGCGATAAAACGCCCATTCACAGCGTAGTACATAGATAAAAAACCACAAAACAAACTGCTAATGGTAAACAGGCTGGGCACGGCTGCTTTGGCATTCACATTCATTGACATGACTCCAATCGGGAATTACTCGTTGCGCGGGTCGGCTTCTAAGACGAGTTGGGTATCAAATACCTGGCCTCGACCACGCAAAATTTTGAGATTAAATATATCGCCAACAGTCGCGTATCGAAAAGCATCTACGACATCATCTGCACTACTTGTATGTGTATCGTTGACCATCACAATCACATCGCCGGGCAGCAACCCGGCACTTTCACCCGGGCTGAGGGGATCGACGACAGTGATCAAAGCACCTTTAAGTGTGTGAACCCCAAGGGTACGGGCAATGTGCGAGTTGATATTGTGAATGTCCAACCCAGTCCAGAACTCGCGGCTACCCTGGTCAATTAGTTGACAGGCCACCTGGATTGCGCGATCAATGGGCACTGCAAAACCGATACCCAATGATCCGCCCTGAGAAAAAATAAACGAATTAACACCAATAACCCGACCGAGGCTGTTCACCAAAGGGCCGCCGCTGTTGCCCGGATTAATTGAAGCGTCCGTTTGAATCATGCCTTTGTACGCTCGTTCATTTTGTTCCGGACGAACAATGCGATCTACGGCACTAATAACACCAACCGTAACGGTGGGATTGAGATCTTCAAAGTGCAAGCCAAAAGGGTTTCCAAGCGCGATCGCCCATTCGCCAATAATGACACTTTCAGATGCCCCAATCTCGGGAACATAGAGGCTATCGGCATCGATCTGCACAACGGCAAGATCCCATTGACGATCTATAAAAACGTCGAGAACATCAAAGCGACGACCGTCGGGAAAAATTACAAAAATTTCCTGAGCACCATCGATAACATGGCTGCTGGTCAGGATATAACCATCGGTCTGGATCACGAACCCCGAGCCGATTCCTGGAATGCGCTGCCTGTTGGAAAAGGGTTCAAAGGGTTCAAAAAAGCTATCGGGATATCGGGGATAATCCCGATCGTAAACCGTATTGATGCTAACGACTGCTGGCGCCACATTTTCAATCGCTCGAACAATGGCATTTCGACGCGAAGTCGCAATACTTGTACTTACCGCGCTCGTGTTGGACGAAGACCGATTGAGCAGGGGAAATAGTGCCAGACCAATGCACAGGCCCAATAGCAAAATCAGCAAGGGATGCTTCACGGCACTCATCCTCACGGAAGTTCATCGTCGTAAATCACCCTTTCGAGAAACAAACCCTGGGCAGGAGCGGATTCTCCGGCACTTTGGCGGTTGCGAGCACCGAGAATATCGCGCATAGATTCGGCTGGTCGCGCCCCTCGGCCCATTTCTACGAGGGTGCCAACGATGCTGCGCACCATTGCGCGCAAAAAGCGATTACCGGAAATATAAAATATGAGTTCGTCGCCCCGCTGTTGCCAATCGCAAGTATAGACCTGACAGACTCGATTTTCTTTTTCGTTAGCCGCCACACAAAAGGACGTGAAGTCGTGTTGGCCAATGAGAATTTTACTCGCCCGTTTTATCACATCTAAGTCGAGTTTGCGACGTATATACCACGCATAGTGCCGTCCGATGGGCTGTTTATTATACCGGATGCAATAAAAATAATGGCGGCACTGGGCATCGAAACGCGCGTGAAAGTCAGGGCCGACATAATCGGCACTTTTGACCGCAACATCGGGTGGTAACATACCATTGAGCGCGTGCTGCAATCGATCGAGCGAAATATCGCGTGTAGGCGCGAAATTGACGACCTGCCCGAGTGCATGAACACCTGCATCTGTGCGACCAGACGCCGTAACCGGGACCGGTGTGCCATAGAGCTGCTCAAGGCGTGCCTGAAGCTCGCCCTGCACCGTGCGTTGGTCGGGCTGAACTTGCCAGCCCTTAAATTCGGTCCCATCGTATTCGAGCGTCAGGCGAATCTGCATGATAACGGCCCAAACGCAAAGAGAGAACGATCCTAACTTCCACTAAAGCATACAGTTTTGGAAATATACCATCTCACATGGTGAAAGTCAATGACGAAAAGGCAGAACATTTTTTTCATACAAGTGAACAATTTTTTCCTCAAATAGCGAAAATGAGCACGCCATGAGAGATGGCACGAAAATTGCCACAATACGGGTTCGAGAAAGGAAAAAACATGAGAAGACCCGCATTGTGGACTGCGCTGTACTTTGCTTTGGGAATCGGTTTACACAGGTATATTGGGGTGTTTCCAGTCCCCACTATGCTCTGCGCCTTTGCCGTTATTTGTATCTGTGGTGTGGGGCTGTGGTGGCAATGGCATAAGGGGACAATGAGCATCCTTTTTGCGGCCCTTCTCGTTTTGCTGGGCGCATTGAGAGGCACGCAGAGCCTGGAACGCGCTGCAGATCACTTTGCCCAGTTCTTACCTTCAGACCGCACACTTGTCGAAATCGAGGGATTGATCTCGTCGGACCCCGAACGCATTGACGGCGATTATCGCATCGTCTTTGACGTCATGCAACTCGTCGTCAAAGACACGATACACACCGTAAGTGGCAGAGCACTAATCAGATTTAAGGCAGGCACCGCATTGCCCGCCTACAGAGATCGAATGCAATTGCAGATCCAGCTCTATCAACCGGATCCCCCGCGAAATCCAGGCGCATTTGATTACCGGGAATTTCTGAAGCGAAGGGGCATTGATGCTCTGGGCACGGTGCAAAAGCCTTCTCAGATTATTGCACATCGACGGGAAAAAGACGACTGGTGGGCACAGATCGTATTGCCCGTTAGAAATCTCATTCGCCGTGCAATTGATCAGAATCTTTCCGGAGGCCCTGCTGGTCTCTTAAAAGGAGTGCTGTTAGGCGCAAAACATGCGGTGCCCGAAGAAGTCAAAACCACATTCGCGCAAACGGGTGTCAATCACGTCTTAGCAGTATCTGGACTTCACGTGGGATTGATTGCTGGGGCTGTATTTTTTTCGCTAAAGATACTGGGAATCGGACGGGGTATCACTGCCGCATTGACAATCTGTGCGCTGGTATTCTACGCACTGATAACCGGATTGCCCCCTTCGGTCATACGCGCTTCGACAATGGGATGTGTGGCACTTTTGGGCATGGTGGGGCAACGCGATATAGACGGAGGAAACATCCTGGGCATAGCGGGTTTGGGATTGTTGATCGTTCGACCACAGGATTTATTCGACGTGGGTTTTCAACTGTCATTTGTAGCCACGGGCGGCATTTTGATCTTTTATCGGCCACTGCGCGATTTGTTACCCCAAAAAAAGGGATGGTACGATACCTGTATCGCAGGACCGCTGGCTGTTTCCCTCGCCGCTCAGGCAACGACCCTTCCCTTTATTGTGGCATATTTTGGGCTGGTATCGGTCATTGGCTTAATTGCAAATTTAATTGTCGTACCGCTCATCGGTGTTGGCGTTGGACTGGGACTCCTGACGGTATTGGCTTTCGCCTGTTGGGAACCCCTGGCGACGATATTAAACGCCGCGAATTGGCTCATTTTGAGCGGGGCAATCAAATGTGCAGAACTTATGGCCCAGCCAGAGTGGTCCGCCTTTGAAATCGCGCATCCTTCCCAGTTTATCTTTGCGATTTATCTGGTCATGATTCCCCTAATTCACCCAACTGTCAGACGGCTCTGGAGTACTTATTGTCTCATAATCGCCCTTGTTCTGGCAAATATCGGGATCTGGAAAAATATCTGGCAAACAGAGTCAGCTCTTGAAGTCTATTTTCTCGATGTCGGTCAAGGCGATGCTATTTTTTTTAAATACCCGAATGGACGAACACTTTTGGTCGACGGCGGTATCCGCACGCACTACACCGACATGGGAGAGCGCGTGATTCTGCCATTTCTCAAAAGTCAGCGTATTGATCATATCGATGTCGTGGTGGGATCTCATCCACATGCCGATCATATTGGCGGCCTGATTTCCGTTTTGGAACAAGTATCGGTAGATCATTATCTCGATGCGGGACAATATGTCGATTCTTTTACCGGCAAACGGCTTCAAGAGGTCGTAAAGACAAAAGGTATCAGATATCATACTGTGGCTGCGGGAGATAGTCTGGTGGGTATTGGCGGCCTGGTACTCCATCCGACACCGGCTTATGTCTCCGACTCAGGACCGGCACCCGATGGCGTGAATAATGGTTCGGTCGTCATTAGAATCGTCTATTGGGGAACATCGATATTATTGACCGGAGACATAGAGCACGAGACAGATGGCGACCTGATACGATGGGGACCTCGCCTACGCTCAGACATCCTCAAAGCCGCGCACCACGGCTCGCGCACCTCTTCAACCCCCGAATTTCTCGCGGGTGTCAATCCCCGCGTTGTGACCATATCGTGCGGAAAAAACAATAAGTTCCGACATCCTTCGCCAGAAGTTGTGCAGCGCTTTCAAGAGATGGGGATACAAATTTGGCGAACCGATCATTCGGGTGCAATCGCAGTGAGAATAGACCGCGGACCCATCGATATCGTGCCGTGGCTCAAAAATGAAAAAAAATAAAAAAGCGATCCAGATAGGACCGCTTTTTTGTTCAGGTGGATGAAGGTATCTTTTCCATCAGCCTCCACTAATTGGAGTGCACTGAAATAGGGATGTGGTTTCTTCAGTATGTCGGCCAGTGCTATAGTATTATCTCCCCCGGTAACACCATAGTTTGACCGTTAAAGTCCAACCCAAATTCCTCTTGGACCAATTCAGGGCTTAAAGATTAGAGCAACCTCCACCCACCTAAATAGAAATACCCATAACCATATTAAAAATATAGAGATACAAAAAAATCTCTTTCAAATCGCACATAGAATATATATAGTGAAAGTCCGTGCGTCAACTACTAAATTGACCTTTATTGTCGGTTTTTTTGGGGTGATTGAAATAAGGTCTTGAAACTTAAGAACATTGCTAACTAAAAAAATTTTTACGGGATTTTTCCGCACAGATATGCAGGCTGTATGTACGAGCCCGCTATCTATGAGATTCTTCCCAAATCCCCATTCGATTGAATTTTTCAACCCGTAATTCTGGAAGATTTTCAACGGGTATTTTAACAATCTCTGCAAGTGCATCTGAAACGGCTTTCTTCAGATTTTGTGCGGCCAGATCAAAATCGCGATGTGCCCCCCCATAAGGCTCTGGCACAATGCAGTCAATAACACCGAGGTCTAATAGATCATCGGCCGAGATCCTCATAGCTTCTGCAGCTTCTGTGCGCTTGTCTCGGTTGCGCCAGAGAATGAGCGAACAGGATTCGGGATTGATCACAGAATACCAGGCATTTTCGAGCATGAGGATTTGGTCGCCCACCCCAATGCCGAGTGCCCCTCCGCTCGCACCCTCACCAATAATAGCAACGACAATGGGAACGGGTAGCCGTGCCATCTCAAAAAGGTTGCGAGCAATGGCTTCTGATATGCTTCGCTGTTCTGAAGCCAGACCCGGAAACGCGCCCGGCGTATCGACCATACAAAGCACGGGCCGACCAAATTTGGCAGCCAACTGCATCAACCTCAGAGCTTTGCGATATCCTTCTGGATGAGGAAGGCCAAAATTGCGCTTGAGATTCTCGCTTGTATTGCGCCCTTTTTGTTGTCCGATAACGACGATGGGTTGGCCGTCAAAATACGCCAATCCCCCGACAATCGCCTGGTCATTTCCACTACAGCGATCGCCGTGCAGTTCGATAAAATCAGAAGTTATACGGTCGATATAGTCCAGCGAATAAGGGCGCTGAGGGTGACGCGATAGCTGATACTTTTGCCACCGCGTGAGGTTGCGAAAAATATCGCGTTCGAGTTGCGCGCGGCGTTTCTCGTGGACCTCAATCGCGTCAGTCACATCCAGACCTTCCGCTTTCGCCCGTTCCCGAAGCGCGGCGATTTTCTTTTCCAACTCGGCCAGTGGCTGTTCAAAATCGAGATAAGATCGGTCACTCATAAATGATCGTCCTTTATAAAAGTGCGGTCAAAGCTGCTTCAATGCGATCCATACCCCGGGCGATATGCTCGAGTGACGCTGAGTATGAAAACCGCAGATACCCCGGCGCGCCAAACCCCGTGCCGGGAACGCAGGCGACACGCGCTTCTTCAAGCAGGAAATTACAAAGCGCGACATCGCTGTCAATACACCCGCAAGACGACGACTTGCCAATGTATTCAGAGATATCGGGAAAAACATAAAACGCGCCCTGGGGCATATTGCAAGACACGCCCGGCATCTGATTGAGACGAGAAACGATTTGATCGCGTCGTTTAACATAAGCTTTTCGCATCGCTTCGACACAATCTTGAGGGCCTGTAAGCGCTTCCAGCGCGGCGTATTGGGAAATCGAGCACGTATTTGTGGTCTCCTGAGTCTGGACTTTGATCATCAGATCAATCAAACTCTGGGGACCCGCACCATACCCAACGCGCCATCCGGTCATCGCATAGGATTTTGACACCCCATTAACCGTCAGCGTCTTGTCTGCCAGCTCGGGCAACAAAGCGGCAATAGACACATGCTCGGCATCTCCGTAGAGGAGCTTCTCGTAGATTTCATCGGCAATCACATAAATATTAGCACCCGCAATCACATCGGCCAGTGCATTCAGATTTTCACGAGTATAAACCGTCCCCGTCGGATTGCAGGGACTATTTAAGAGCACAAATTTTGTTCGTGGCGTAATGGCATTTTGGAGTTGCTGCGCCGTCATGCAAAAATCCGACTCTTGCACAGTCGGCACAATAATCGGATTGCCACCCATTAAGCGCACCTGATCGGCATAGCTCGTCCAATAAGGAGCGGGAATAATGGCCTCGTCCCCCTCTTCTATTAAAACAATAATGGCGTCAAAGATGGTTTGTTTTGCCCCACACGTCACGATAATTTGTGAGGGGTCATAAGACAAATCATTGTCGCGCTCAAATTTGTCACAGATCGCGTCTTTGAGTTCGGGAATACCCGACGCGGGATTCGTATATCGCGTATGGCCCGCATTAATAGCCCGAATCGCAGCATCGCGTATATGTTCAGGGGTCTCAAAATCGGGTTCCCCTGCAACGAGAGAAATGAGATCAACGCCCTGTCGTCTCAGTTCTCCTGCCCTGGCAAAAGCCGATACAGTCGCAGAAGCCTGAATATTGAGAACCCGCTGTGTAAAAGGAGATTTCATTAATTCTATGTCGTATATTCCGCATTTATGCGGACATAGTCGTAAGTCAGATCACACGTATAAATGGTCGCCGATGCCTCGCCGATGTTCAGATTGATGTCAATATCTATATCGGAAGCATTCAGAGCCACGATAGCGCGGTCCTGATCAAAAGGCAGACCACCACCATTATCATAAATGGGGATACCGGCCATTGAAACGGCTGTGCGATCGGGATCAATAGCAACGCCAGCATAACCCGCGGCGCACAAAATACGGCCCCAGTTGGGATCGCGTCCAAAAACAGCGGTCTTGACGAGATTTGAATTGGCGACAGACAGCCCCACAGTGCGCGCATCAGCCGCGGTAGCAGCACCCTCAACGCGCACAGTGATAAGTTTGGTTGCCCCCTCGCCATCGCGTGCAATTTGTTTGGCCAGACGAATACAGACTGCATTGAGCGCGTCCTGGAAGACCCGAAGGTTTTCGCCGGTAAGTTCGCGCTTCCTCGCCGCGCCATTTGCCAGAGCCAGAACCGTATCGTTGGTACTCATATCGCCATCGACAGTAATGCAATTAAAAGATTGTGTAACAGCTTCACAAAGCGCGTCCTGGAGTCCCCCGGGGGAAAGCGCTGCATCTGTGAGCACAAAAGCGAGCATAGTCGCCATATTTGGCGCAATCATACCCGCGCCCTTGGCGATCCCCGCAATGGTAATTTCGCACCCATCTATTTCAAATCGCACAGATGCTTTCTTCGGCACAGTATCCGTCGTCATAATCGCCTCTGAAGCATTGTCCCATCCCCCAACATCGAGTTGCGGAACGATATTTCGGATACCCGTTTCAAGGCACGCCATTGGCAACGGCACACCGATAACCCCCGTCGAATTGACCAGCGCGTCTTCTGGTGCAATATCCAATCCACTGCCCACCCATTGCGCCATCTGCCGCGCATCGGCCATACCCTGATCTCCCGTACACGCATTGGCATTTTTGCTATTGACCACAACGGCTCGCGCCCGTCCATTTTGCAAATGTTCCCGATTGAGATGCACGGGTGCTGCACACACGCGATTTGTCGTAAACATCCCCGCCGCCGAAGCCGCCCGATCAGAAACAATAAGCGCAAGGTCTTTCTCATCCCCATCTTTGAGACCGCAATGAAGCCCAGCGGCTTTATAACCTTTCGGAGGATAAATGGTATTTTCATTAATCGCCACAATAAACCTTCTTTCCATTAGAAAAGCGCGCGTTTGACATTGCGAACAGCCTGGCGGATTCGGTGTTCATTTTCGACCAGAGAAATGCGTACATATCCCTCGCCCATATCGCCGAAACCAATACCCGGAGAAACCGCGACTTCGGCTTCCTCCATGAGTTTGAGCGCAAAATTCATAGAACCGAGATACCGATACTTCTCTGGAATAGGTGCCCAAACAAACATCGACGCTTTGGGCTTATTGACGGGCCACCCAATGCGATTGAGACCTTCTACCAGCGTATCCCTGCGGCTCTGATACCTGGCGGCTGATTGCTGCACGCAGTCTTGCGGGCCATCAAGCGCGGCAATTGCAGCGACCTGTATGGGAGTAAAAACGCCGTAATCGTAATAATTTTTAATCACGGAAAGCGCTTTAATCACCTCAGGATTTCCGAGACAAAACCCCACGCGCCAACCGGCCATATTGTAGGACTTGGACATCGTGTAAAATTCAACCCCCACTTCTTTCGCACCTTTAACCTGCAAAAGACTGGGTACACATGTATCATCAAACGCGATATCCGAATAGGCCATATCGTGAATAACAATGATATTTTGACGGCGGGCAAAAGCCACAATCTCCTCAAAAAAAGAAATATCCACAGTAGCCGTGGTGGGATTGTGGGGAAAATTAAAAATCATCACTTTGGGTTTGGGCCACAATTCCCGCGGGATCATTTGCAGATCGGGCACAAACTCTTTTTCCGGGCGCAAGGGCATGCTGAAAACATTGCCATTGGCTATCGCAACGCCATAAAGATGCAGAGGATACGCCGGATTTGGCACAATGGCGAGATCGCCCGGATCGAGAAGCGCGAGACAAATATGCGCCAGCCCCTCTTTCGAGCCAATCGTGACAATCGCTTCTGTTTCCGGATCGAGATCAACGCCAAAACGCCGTTTGTAATGCCGACAAATCGCCCGTCTCAAAGCCGGAAGGCCCGCCGACGGCGAATACCCATGCGTCTTGGGGTCGCGGACAACTTCGGTGAGCTTGTCGATAATATGTGGCGGTGTCGGCTGGTCGGGATTGCCCATGCCCAGATCAATAATATCAACGCCCTTGCGCCGCAGATACATTTTGCGGGCATTGACCTCGTGAAAAATGTATGGCGGAAGGCGTTCAATGCGGCGAGAATTGATTTGCATACGATACTCTTTGAAAAGGGTCAGTCAACAACGATAATACCATCGAGCAACAATTTATAAGTCAAACTATCGACCAGTGCTGTCCAACTGGCTTCGATAATATTTTCAGATACACCCACAGTACTCCACACGCGCCGCCGGTCATAAGACTCGATCAGTACCCGCACCTTGGCCGCCGTACCATCGGCACTGGACAACACGCGCACTTTGTAGTCTTCGAGGCGCACATCTTTGAGCGTGGGATACTTGGGTTCCAGTGCCAGGCGCAATGCCGAATCGAGGGCATTGACAGGGCCATCGCCTTCGCCAACCGTGTGATAGATCTGTCCTTCGACTTCTATTTTCACAATGGCTTCCACTTCAGAGCCTTCAACACTGTTGCGATTGAACGTCCTGTAACTGATGAGCTTAAACGGTCTGCGAATGCTGCCCAATATCTGACGGGCGATAATTTCAAACGACGCTTCGGCGGCTTCAAAAACATAGCCCTCGTGTTCGAGTTGCTTAATTTTTTGCAACAATTTTTGGACGGTTGGATGGCGCTTGTCCAGCCCCGGAATCAGATGGTGCAATTTTGCTGCGATAGCTCCACCGCCCGATTGTTCTGAAAGCAGAAACCGGCGCCGATTGCCCACAGCTTCTGCATCGCAGTGTTCATACGCGACGGGTTGTTTGAGCATCGCATCCACGTGAACCCCCGCTTTGTGTGCAAAAGCACTCTCGCCCACATAAGGTTGGCGGTGATCGTGATAGACATTGGCGATTTCGCTCACAAAGCGCGATAACGCCATAAGTCTTTTCAGATTTGTCGCGCCAATCGCTTTCATCCCCAACTTAAATTCAATATTCGGAATCACCGAACACAGATTGGCATTGCCACAGCGTTCCCCATAACCATTAATAGTCCCCTGCACATGCGTGGCACCCATCTCCAGCGCGACAATGCTATTGGCCACAGCCATACCCGCGTCATTGTGCGTGTGAATGCCCAAAGGCACATCGAGCCTGGGTTGAATGGCACTCATGATCTCCTGTATCTGATATGGCATCGTGCCACCATTGGTATCGCACAAGACGAGCACCTCTGCCCCGCCTTCTTGCGCGGCCAACAGTGTTTCCAGCGCATATTCGGGATCGGCTTTATAACCGTCAAAAAAGTGCTCGGCATCGTAAATAACTTCTCGCCCGTTTTCCACGAGCCAGGCGCAAGATTCCCTGATAATTTGCAAATTTTCATCGCGCGTAGCCCGCAACACATCGGTCACGTGAAGCGTCCAGCTTTTTCCGAAGAGCGTGATAACCTCTGTTCCCGCCCTGAGCAAAGTGGTAAGCGTGGGATCGTCTTCGGGTGGATTGTCAACCCTGCAGGTACTGCCAAAGGCGACAATTTTGGTATTGTGAAATTCGAGATCGCGCACGCGATCAAAAAATTCGAGATCCTTGGGATTCGTCGGATTCGGCCAACCGCCTTCAACATAGTGAATGCCCATCGCATCGAGATGCTGTGCAATCACGGTTTTGTCTTCAGCGGAAAACGAAATACCCTCGGCCTGCGCGCCGTCTCGAAGGGTCGAATCGTAGATTTGTACAAATTCAGACATGTGGTTTCCTCTGGTTTGGGTAAAGTTATCCAATATGGGTCACGCAAAACGATCCACTATCCAAACCAATGGCCTCCGGGCAACGCGTGCCCGGATAATATCTCCTGCCTGTTCGCATGTGAGAATGCATAATAACTCGCAAAATGAGCAACGCGAGATGCGGGCGTAAAAAAGGTTAAAAGCCCGTGACATAAGGAAGTTTATCGGCAACCTTCCGCACTGCAACGCGGCCTTCGAGAAGCATACCCGTTGCATCCCACGCGCCTTCGATGAGTTGGAGCCGATTGCCTTCTACAATCTGGAGACCGACTTCTATATCGCCATAAATCAATTTTTTTTCTTTGAGATCAACTGTCATTTCCCGTTGCGGATCTGCTTCGGCCGCATCCTGAATTTTGACAATATCCGCGGCTGAAGCCGTCAGGCAAGGCACGCCCATAGCCGTGCAATTTCCCAGAAAAATTTCGGCAAAAGATTCTCCGACAATGGCACAAATCCCCCAGCGCATCAAAGCCTGAGGCGCGTGTTCTCTCGAAGACCCACACCCAAAATTGCCATTGGCGACAAGTATGGACGCGCCCTGATAGCTCGGATCATCAAATGGGTGATCGGGATTTGATTTGCGGTCGTCTTCAAACGCGTACTCACCCAGGCCATCAAACGTAATGGCGCGAAGATATCGCGCGGGAATAATGCGATCCGTATCGATATCATTTCCCCGAACGGGAATCGCACGCCCTTCTACCTGCTGGATCACAGATGAATTCATAAATAACCTTCCTTCACATCGCGCGTACGTCAATAACCTCACCCGCAACAGCCGCGGCTGCGACCATTGCTGGACTCATCAAGAGCGTGCGCCCCGTGGGGCTGCCCTGACGCCCTTTGAAATTGCGATTGCTCGAAGACGCGCACACCTCGCGCCCCTGCAATTTGTCGGGATTCATCGCCAAACACATCGAACACCCCGCACCGCGCCATTCAAAACCCGCATCTTCAAAAACGTGGTGCAAGCCTTCCGCTTCGGCTGTCTTGAGAACGGACTTAGACCCCGGCACCACCAGCGCTTTGACGCCATCGGCCACCTTGTGACCCTCGACAACTCTGGCAGCTTCTCTGAGATCGGAAATGCGACTGTTGGTACACGACCCCACAAAAGCCACGTCAACCGGCATACCAGATATAGCCGTGCCCGGTTTTAAGTCCATATAATCATACGCTTCGGCTGCAACATCGCGCTCATCATCGGGCAGATCTGTCAGCGCAGGCACCTTTTCCGTTACAAAGAGTGCCTGCCCCGGCGTGATGCCCCATGTCACGGTAGGCTCGAGAGCAGAGCCATCGAGGCGATAAACATCGTCGTAATCGGCATCGGCATCCGAAGCCATAGAACGCCACCAGGAAACCGCGCGATCAAAAGCATCTCCCGAAGGCGCATACCTGCGCCCCCGCAAATAGTCAAACGTCGTCTGATCGGGATTCACATATCCCGCGCGCGCGCCGCCTTCAATGGACATATTGCACACCGACATACGCGCTTCCATGTCCATCGCTTCAATAGCGGACCCGGCATATTCATAAGCATAGCCCGTACCGCCTTTTACACCGAGATTGCGAATAATATTGAGAATGACATCTTTGGCGTAAACCCCCTTGCCCAGCGTACCGGATACTTCGATACGACGCACTTTGAGGGGATCCATCGCCAAACACTGCGTGGCGAGCACATCGCGCACCTGCGAGGTGCCAATGCCAAATGCAATAGCGCCATAAGCCCCGTGCGTTGACGTGTGACTATCCCCACAGGCAATGGTCATCCCCGGCTGTGTCAGACCCAGTTCGGGACCAATAACGTGGACAATACCCTGACGCTCGTCGTCCAGCCCAAAAAAAGAAAGGCCGAACTGTTGGGCATTTTCTTCGATAGCGATCATCATATCCTCGGCCATCTCATCGGCAAATGGACGGGCAACATCGCTTGTGGGCACAATGTGATCAACCGTGGCATAAGTGCGTTCTGGATACGCAATGGTGAGACCGCGCTCTCTGAGCATATCAAAAGCCTGCGGGCTGGTAACCTCGTGAACGAGATGCAGGCCGATAAACAACTGCGTCTGCCCCGACGGCAGCGTTCGCACCGCATGCGCGTCCCAAACTTTGTGAAATAAACTTTGCCCCATCTATAACCTCTATTCTTAAAAT
The DNA here is from genome assembly GCA_965232265.1 of Candidatus Latescibacterota bacterium. Lineage (GTDB taxonomy): Bacteria > Latescibacterota > UBA2968 > UBA2968 > UBA2968 > VXRD01. The sequence continues at coordinate 232,136 of CBDDPH010000002.1, read as the reverse complement.
CCTATGGAACCACAGATAAACACAGATGAACAGGGATGAAAAAACAAAAGCACTGGATTCCGGCTTTCGCCGGAATGACATTCGCAGCCCTTTTCTAAAATCTTATCGCTCCGATCCCCATCTGCGTCCATCTGCGTCCCTCTGCGGATACTAAACGGTTGGTTCTCGCTCCTTGTGATTATCCTGCTGAATGACCAGGCGATTGAGCGCATCGAGAAAAGCTTTGGCACTGGCTTCGATAACATCGGTTGAAACGCCGCGCCCTCTGGTTATGCGACCATTGCACGACACATTCACCGTGACTTCTCCCAGTGCTTCGGCACCCCCGGTAACGCTGCGAATCGTATAATCTTCCACTTTTGTATTTGTATTATCTGTGGCTTTTTTGATCGCCCGATACGTTGCATCTACCGGTCCATCGCCCCAAGCAGATTCCTGAACGTGGTTTTTACCGTCAATACCAATGCGAACCGTCGCAGAGGGAACCGTGCCAGTACCGCTCACAGTGTGCAAATAGTCCAGCACGAACCGCATGGGAAAGTCTCGAATCTCATCTTCCACAATAGCCATGAGGTCTTCGTCATAGACTTCCTTCTTTTTATCTGCAACCTTGACAAAACGCTCATAAGCCATATTTAATTCATCCTGATTGAGATGATAGCCGAGTTCTTCCAGGCGATGGCGCAATGCGTGGCGACCAGAACGCGCCGTGAGCACAATACTCGATTCTTCCCAACCCACAGATTTGGGATCGATAATTTCGAAATTTTCGCGGTCTTTGAGCACCCCGTCCTGATGGATACCCGAACTATGTGCAAAGGCATTGGCGCCCACAATGGGCTTATTGGGCGGAACGACAATCCCCATGAGGCGGCTGACCAGACGACTTGTGTTTACGATTTCGCGCGTCTTGATATCCGTATAGAGATCGAAATAATCCCCGCGCGTCTTGACGGCCATAACCACTTCTTCAAGCGAGGTATTGCCCGCGCGTTCACCCAACCCATTAACCGTACACTCGACCTGACGCGCGCCATTTCTGAGTGCTTCGAGCGCATTGATCGTCGCCATACCCAAATCGTCGTGGCAATGGACACTGATAATAGCCCGATCGACATTGGGCACTTTCTCGCAAATATTGCGAATAATACGGCCAAACTGATCGGGAACGGCGTAGCCCACAGTATCGGGAATATTGATGGTTGTCGCACCCGCTTCAATGGTAGCTTCGATCACGTCCAGAAGATATTGCGGCTCTGTACGCGCAGCATCCATCGGCGAAAATTCCACATCGTCGCAATGCGACTTGGCACGCGCAACCGCATCAACAGCCATTTGCAGGACTTGAGCGGGCGTTTTGCCCACCATGGAAATATGGAGTGGCGATGTCCCAATAAACGTGTGTATGCGCGGCTTTGGCGCATCTTTCAGGGCTTCACCTGCGCGATCAATATCTTTGAAAATCGCGCGAGACAGACCGCAAATAACAGGGCCTTCAACCTCGTGTGCAATGCGCCGCACCGCATTGTAATCCTGATCGGACGATATGGGAAATCCGGCCTCGATCACATCGACATTGAGCCGCGCGAGTTGATGGGCAATTTCGACCTTTTCGCGCAACGCGAGCGAAGCCCCCGGCGTCTGTTCCGCGTCTCTCAAAGTGGTATCAAAAATAATGACGCGGTCTTTATTTTTTGCGTTTGACATTGTTATCCCTTAAACATGCCAGAATCAAAGTGGAAATGGGCAGATGGAACGCTCTGGCGGTCTATCCCCATCTGCCAAACGAGAGCGAGTTCTTCGGTAAGATCACCGAGATCGGGATCCATCTGCATCACCTCCTTCTTATTGCGTAGCGGAATCTCGCAACAGGGCAACCGTGCCTGTGCGTGCGATTTCTTCGATGCCAAAAGAACTGAGCATGCCAATGATAGCCTGAATTTTATCATTTTTGCCCGTAACCTCTATGGTCATCGATCTGGGACATACATCGACAATATTTGAGCGAAACACTTCGGCAATTTGAATAATCTCTGCACGCGTTGTTGTATCGGCTTTGACCTTGATCAACATGAGTTCGCGTTCGACAAATGCGCCCTGTGTAATATCGATCACGCGAATGACATCAATGAGTCGATCCAATTGCTTGACCACTTGCTCGAGCACGCTATCGTCGCCACCGACCACAATGGTCATGCGAGAAATACTCGGATCTTCTGTCTCGCCAACGGACAGACTATCGATATTGAATCCGCGACTGGAGAAAAGACCCGCAACGCGACACAGAACGCCAAAATGATTTTCGACCAGAGCACTTATCGTGTGTTTTTGAGTCATAAAATATTTCCCGAATACATGAAGTGACAACAACCTATGAGTAAATCACAGGCTCTGTCCTTTTATGGGTGTTGTCACAAGAGTTGGGGAAAGAGCCTGAACTAATGAGCGATAATAATAAGAAAAAGGCTCACGAGCAGGAGAAGGTGCAGAATGAGCAGAGCTCGCCCTGCAATAGAAAGGCGCAAAGAACGGATACGCAGTTGCACACCGTCTCGCATTGTGGAAATCGCCAATGTAGAAATTGAGCGCATCATAGAAAACTTGGAAAAAGAAGTAATAATGTATTTTAGATTGGATAACTTACGCAACCTCAGTGGAATATGTCAAGAAAAAATATCAATTAGCGGTCAGTTGTCAGTTATCAGTTGTCAGTTATCAGTTGTCAGTCCACCCATCCCCTTCGTGGCTCATCTGCGTCCATCTGCGGATCACACTTCAATCACCAGATCACGACGCATCCCTCGCATATCCATCTCAAATTCAATATCGACCACTGGTGGCCTGGTAAAGTGCCAGCGGAAACCGTGCCGTCGGACTGGCCCAATGCGATTGAACAAAATATCCTCTACCAGCCCATCCAGAGAATGCACCGTGTACACATCCACCGCATTGATCATCTCCCAGGCCCCACCCAGACCAAACAAACGCTCGACCATGACATCCACCACATAACCAACCTTCTCCCGCATCGCTTCTGCACTGGTATCCCCACTGCGGACAATACCCTGCTCCAATAATATCCCCCCGCGCAATTCCCCTGCCCCGGCAATCACCAGCGTCCGCGGTGCATCAGTCGCTGCCGGCACCGTATAGGAAAATGCATGCAACACCGGTTCCACGGGCGGATCAAACAGCGGTGCCACATTGGTACGGGCCACCGGATTCAATTCCCCCACGTACAGGTCCCATGCCTTGAGCACCTGACAATAATCCCGATTGAAAGCGATAAACCCCGCCATAGTAAAAGGCGCGGGCGAACGCAACTCCATGCCGCACAATGCTTGCAGGTCTCGCCCCACCTCCTGCAAATGCGCCTCAACCCGATCAAACCCCTGTCGCCAGGGCAGCGCCTGTTCCAGGGTAACATGGATAATCTCCCAGCCGGAATCGGCAATAACGCCGCAGGAATAGGGGTCAATACCCTTGAGAAAATGGTAGTGTCCTTCGGACTTGGCAATCAGCATGATAACCCTCTGTACAATTACAACCGCCCATTCGCCCTGAGCGTCAGCAGTGTACCCAACGTCACCCAGCCGCGCCATTCGAGTTCGCACCCCGGACTCACGGCTTGCCAAGTAATATTCCACCCACCATCAGCTTGTTGGTCCGCAACAATCTCATCGAGATTTGCCTCAATATCCTCGTCCCGAAAGTACTTGCGAAGCGGATGATCGGGCGTCTTCGCCCAGTCGAGCGGTTTGCGAACATAGCCCGTAGCGTACGCATCGGCCACGAGACCCGCAGAAAACATCCCACCGACCAGACGCTCGAGTTCGCGCTCTGCACACGCCCGGTCCGGCACATAATAGAGAAACGTCAGCACCACACCCATTTCATGCATCTCTACGGGTTGCAAATCAGCGATCTTTGACCAGCAGTACGCAGTCGCGCGATCTACCCACGCATGTCGAACGCCATTCTTGTGTAACAAACCGACAATTGCAGCCGTTGGATTCAAAGACGCCGGTGGATCTTCAACCGTATTCCACCAGGATGCTCGCGGATAGCGATGTGCAGAAGGCAACAGCCACGGAACACCCCCTTCGGATGTCGCAATCGCCATCAGATAATCGCAGACGCGCTGCACCACATCGGCATCAAAACCCACAGCATCGAGAAACTCAAGCGCGTGCTGCACCGGCACGGGTTGGCTTTCTGGACAGCGAATATCCGGTTCAAGCGCGTGTCCAAATCCGCCATCTTCATTTTGATAGGCGCGAAGTGCTGTGAGCACCTGCGCCCGCGAACCCCCTTTAAAATGATAGGCAAACAACTGCCGCTCGAGCAACCGCGCATTGTTATAGATAAACTCTTCAGCGCGATCAAAAATTGTAGAACTCATAGACTATCTTTCCCCTTACCTATCCTGTTCATCCTTCCATCACTGGACAGAGACGTTCCAGTGCAGGCTCTGCCCATCCCGATCCAGACCATTTCACCCCAACCCAATAAATTTGAGAAATGTCTTTTTTCCGCCCGTCTCTTTGCGTGCGTTCCACGCTTCAACCCTCGCGTAATAGGGTTCTTCTTCCCACGTCTCCCATTTAGCAATCGCCTTAATCTCACCCAATGGATTGTACCCGTCGAGTTCATACGGACAATCGGTAGATTGGCTAATGCTGAGCAACTCGATATCGTCCTCTTCGTCAAACTCGAGATCAAATGGATACCTTCGACAGGTCACCGGGCGATAATCATAGATAGTACACAAATCGTCTTCACCCAGATATTGACATCCGCTCTCGGTTCTACGCAACCCCATAATGCGCGGGCCAGACCTCAAACGTATCCAGCCGGGCTGATCTTCACCCCATTCAATCTCACTCGGCTCATAAAAATCGACAACATCACAAGCCGCCTGGTTTGTGCCCTCAACAATTCGGCGCACATCTTCATCTGTCACCAGAACAATGGGGTCTCGACAACAATTGCCACAGCGAGTGCAGCGAAACTTGAGCAAGTGTTTCCACGCTTGCGCCATATCGTCTCCAATAGTTATACAACCTTTTGTTCCAACCAGTCCTTCGTGATTTCAAGGCCAAAGCCGGGGGCATCGCTCGGAACCAGATAACCGTCTTTGATCACAGGGGTTCCCGGCAGCGCGACGCGTTCTTCAAGCGGAACGCCCGGGGGCGATACCCCTTCGGAACGCTCGCCCCACTGTATCGCTGGCATAGCATAAGAAAGGTGCTGACCGTAAGGATAATTCATGCCCGCGTGGCTGATAACCGTTAGCCCATGCGCCTCGGCAATATGGCATATCCGCATCAAGGCCGTAACACCACCTGCCCACTGAATATCGGGCTGCAAAATATCGACAAGCCCCTGGCTCGCGGCTGTGGCAAAGGGATGAATGGTGTACCAGTGCTCACCCGTTGCGAGAATCTGCCCGGGGACGCGCTGGCGCACCTTTGTATAGCTTTCCATATCTTCGGGCAGCACGTAATCTTCAAGCCACTTGAGGCGATACGGCCTCAGAGCTTCGACGAGGCGAACCGTGTACTCGACATTGAGCGACATCCACGCATCGAGCATGAGTTCCACATCATCGCCAATCTGCTCGCGCGTTTTGGCAACCAACTCTTCAGTCTTATTTATCCCCTCAATACCGGACTCCGGTCCATATCGCGCAAACAGCTTGACCGCCTTGAAACCCAATTCGAGAAACCATTCAATACTGTTTTCCGTACCATAAGATATATCTGTATTGCTGGCATAACAGAAAATTTTGTCTTTTTGCGGGCCGCCCAAAATCTCGTAAACAGGACGCTGCAAAATTTTTCCTTTCAAGTCCCACAGGGCATTATCCACAGCACTGATGGCATAGCTGGACAAACCCGCCGTGTGATAAGGCGAAGAAGCGCGGCGCATCATATCCCACAGCTTCTCGGTCGCCATACAATTTTGCCCTTCGAGCAAAGGGGCAAAGTGATCGTTGATAATGCTGAGCACCGGCCCACTGTGATTGGTAAATCCCACCCCCCAGGTGCCATCTTGCGCGGTCACGACACAGGCTGCGCGCGTCCAGCCTGTATTCCACTCCGATCTTTTAACTTCGGGATATCGCGCCATAGGGCTAATAAACCCATCTGTGGGCAGCTTTGGGACGCGAGGTTCTGTTTTTTGATCGGGAGAAATATTGACGGCAACTGCGCGAATCTCTTTGATTGTCATAACTATTCCTCTTAAAAAGCAATGGCGTATCCGTCTCGCCTGGGATCTGAACCGCCCATCAGGGTACCGGTTTCGGGATTGATCTGAATAGCCTGTGCATTTCCCGGCCCACCCCACTCTGAGAGGTAGCGAAGGTCGTGACCTTTCCGAGCCAGAGCTTCGCACTGGATTGTGGGAAAACGGCTTTCGAGTTGAAGCACATCTTCGCACGTATGGGGAACCGTGGACTCCATAGGATTTTGCAGAGAACGCCAGCGGGGGGCTTCAACGGCCTCTTGAGGCGTCATGCCAAATTCCAGAATATGTGTCACCAATTGCAAATTCGTCTGCACCTGTGTATCTGCGCCCGGCGTGCCGCATATCAAAACGGGTTTGCCGTCTTTTGTAACAATAACGGGATTCATGGTATGGCGAACTCGCTTACCTGGCATCAGACAATTGGGATGATCTTTTTCCAGATGCCAGTACGTCATACGATTGTTGAGGAGAATACCCGTATCCCCCGCAATAAGACTCGATCCCCAGCCAGATTGAATACTCTGCAATTGACAAACCGCGTTGCCTTCACCGTCAGCTACGCAGAAACAGGTCGTATCCTCAACCGATTCCGGGATACCGGGCGGGACATGGACAGCAGCGCGTTCGAGATCTATGCACGAAGCGCGTTCTTTTGCATAATTTTTCGAGAGCAATCCATCAATTGGCACATCGATCCAATCTGGATCGGCCACGTATTTTTCGCGGTCGGCAAAAGCGAGTTTCTTGGCTTCGACCATAAGGTGGATACTCTCGGCAGTATTGCAACCCAGCACCTGAAGATCAAAATTTTCGACAATATTGAGTTCTTGAAGTAAAATATGCCCACTCGAATTGGGCGGCGTTTCATACACCGTATAATCTTTGTAGGTCACGGCAATGGGATCGCCAATGCGGGCGTGGTGGTTCTTCAAATCGGCTTCGGTAAACAAACCGCCTCGCGACTGGCTAAATGCAACAAGTGCCCGGGCTATTTCTCCCGTGCGATAGGCGTCGCGGCCCTCTGCGGCGATTGTCCGCAAGGTCTTACCTAGGTCCTTCTGATAGACAATATCCCCGGCACTGAGAGGCTGGCCATCATTTGTGAAAACCGCCCGCGTATATGGATCGGATGCAAAGCGTTTTGTTTCCCCCCGCAAGCTATTCGCCAATTTGTGACTGAGCGGAAAGCCCTCTTCGCAAAAGGCGATTGCCGGCGCAAAAATATCTTCGAGCGGGCGCGTGCCAAAGTGCTCGTGAGCAACGAGCCAACCGTCAACAAGACCGGGGATAGAAACGCTCAGAATACCCTTCATTGGAATACCACCGCGTTGGAGATAAAATTCTCGGGTCGCGCCCGTTGGGGCTGCGCCAGTGGCATTGATGGCAGATACGGTACCCGTCTTAGCCGAGTAAATTAAAATAAAACCATCCCCCCCTGCGCCTGAAGATTGCGGTTCAACCACGCCGAGCGCAGCGGCTGTGGCAATGGCCGCATCAATGGCATTGCCACCCGCCATCATAACCTGAATACCTGCTTGAGAAGCGAGATGGTGTCCCGATGTGACCACGCCATTTCTGCCCATGATAGACGGCCTGAAAGCGGGTCGGGTAATTGCATGAGGAGAAGACATAATGTACTCCTGAGATGATTTTTGATAAAAAGTGATAAAAGTGTTTTGCCAACGCCCGTATTCTTAGATACACCTTGACAAAATGCCATGAGGCCACTAATTTGCACTATCTTCCGGATCCAAGTAATGGGCACATTAAACTGCGTAACATCCTGTTTCTTCTTAATTTTAATGGCAACTATTCTTCTTCTCGCAGACGAAGCCTACGGCGCGCGTCTCAAATCAGACCTCGAATATATCGGGCATCAGGTTGAACACGTGATCCTGAGCGGACGGAGCAATTTGCCTCCCATACCCACAAACGGCATTGACTTGACCATCATTGACCCCGAATCCTCCCTCGACCGCCTCGCACAGGCCATTGCACACCTGCAACAACAGCACCCTGCCAACGACTGCTCCCTACTCGTCATCACCGATGAAATGACCGCACTCAACCTCGATTTTTCACTCGGCATTTCAGATTTTATCATCAAGCCCTATAGCCTGCGCGAGTTCGAAGCCCGCCTGCGCCTGGCTCTTTGGAACGACGACCATCCCCCCGACGACCACACCCTCAAAATAGACGACCTCGTCATCAATATGGCACGCTACGAAGTGCGCGTCAAGGGCAGCGTTGTCGAACTCACACTCAAAGAATACGAACTACTCAAACATCTGGTCACCCACGAGGCTCGCGTATTTACCCGATCGGACCTGCTCGACAGCATCTGGGGCTATGACTATTACGGCGGCATGCGTACCGTTGACGTCCATATTCGCCGCCTGCGCTCCAAACTCGGTGAATCGGGCAAAGCCATTACCACAGTGCGCGGTGTCGGCTACAAATTCGATCCCTCCTGATATTCAAATGACACACCACAAACCCCAGAAGCTCGCGCCTGGGGTTTATTTTTTATTTAAGCTCGCGCCTGTGCCCAGGCTCGCAGCGGGACATCATCCCAATTCTTAGTCAGCCAGTATTGCGACGAAGGGTGAAAATCCGGTTCTGGTCCCAGCGGGTCTTTTCCCGAAGCCAGCGCGCCCAGCAACTGACGCCGAATTGGCGAACTCCGCTCAATAAGCGCGGCATCCTGCGCGATATAATCGGTTGGACGAAGCCATCGATAATTATAGCCCACATGCATAATCTTCCGCGTTTTTCTCGACAAATTGGGCCCCACGCAGTGCCACACCGCGGTTCGCCACAACACCGCAGAACCAGCCCGCAACTTGAGCTCGACCGCATCTTCTGGATTGACCTCGCGTCCCATTTCTCGCAACTCTTCGGGCTTGCGCCTGTGACTGCCCGGCACCAACCACAAATTGCCACAATTGGATTCGGTCATATCGTAAAGCACGTAAAAAACCTTAATCTCCATAAACGGAAGCCTCCCATCCAGCGAAGGACCCAAAAATAGCATATCGCTCGCCAAATCGGGATGCCATGCCACATTGCGGTATCCAACCTCCTGATCTTCGCCCTTGCCAACGCCAACCTCACCCGCTTTCAAACCCTCGGGATACGGCGGTCGATAGTCCAGATGCGTCGTTCTGATCTGAATATTCCAGCCAATCGCATCCACCACCAGAGGCAACATGCGCGGATGATCGATCAAATCGAGAAACGCCTCGTGCTGAGACAGGGCATTTCGCACAGCAAAAGGATCATCAGGCCCCAGGCCCTCGGCCTCTCGAATCCGCTCTGCCACCTCATCAATAGCCAGCAAAAGCCGATTGACCTCGTCCTGAGTAAAAAAATCCTCAAGAATAACAAATCCCTTCTCATCAAAATCTCTCTCTTGCTGCTCTGTCATCGCAAGAGCCATAAATCCCTCCTTTATTTTCTATATCAGTTATTGAAGCTCTGGATCTGCGTTCGCACTTCGTTCTATCAAATACTCACTTGAGGGTGATTTTATCAAAACTGCGCTATCCCGCCATTGCAAATATAAATCAGGTGGAGTGTTTCGATGAAGATCCTCAATCGATTCTATAGGTGGTCTGATATATTTTTGGACGAATATAGACAAAATTTCCCCCGACTTTTCATTTATATGCCACCAAGCTTCATCCCCAATGTATGAAGAGCCAGCCGCATTTTCAAAAGCTGCTCTCAGTTCATCAAGCCTTGGAGAGGGTGTGGGATCGAGTACTATGAGAATAGGTTTGAAACCCGCAACCTGGCATTCAGAGGGAAACGAGAGTTCTTCGCCAAATCGGCCTTGCCCACTCGCAGCAATTGTTACTCTCATTTTGAATTCATAGGCGAGGTTTTCTCCAGCAACAAAGCAATCAACTTGCCTGCCTTTTGAGGTCTGATTTCCGTTACCATCAACTCGTTTTACAGGTGAATTTCTCGCACCAACAGGCGTACCTCCCAGACAACTTGCCAACACAGGTTCAAATAGATATCCAGTTTCTTGAGCAGCGCGATTATATATATCATAGATCCATTTTCTCCAGGACATCCATCCCGACAAAAGTGCATCATCGCATCCACCATATTCCAATAAAGAACGTGGTCCTATTTGATCCATTTGTGGCAATGGTTGCGCTGAGAGAATGCGTTGATATTTTACACGTCTGCGATGTAATGCACAGAGATTTCTGATATATAACCCGAAATCTTCATTGATATCGCACGCTCTCTCAAGAACATCTAAAAGAATCTTTGGAGTAACATTCGAAAGCTGAAGTTCATTGAACCATTTTATTGGAATCTTAAAATAGTCATCGTCAGGCTTCTCAATATCCTCAATTCCGATGGCATTGAAATCCCATCCTAAATCACGTAAACCAATGCAAAATAGTGCATATATTTCAGAATCTTCCAGAGTAACTTGGGCTTTGCCACTCCCGTGAACCTTACATTCTGAGAGCAAATTCTGAATTGTAATACTCGCCATAATAATTATCCAAAAAGACTGAGTTGAGGATCTTTTCTTTTATACAATTCCTGAAGCATATTATCCGTTTTTGTGAGAGCTGGACTCATAGCAGTTGCTTTTGTTAAAGTGTGTGCAAATAATCTACCCGGTGAAGTGCGCTTCGTTTCTCCAAAACCATAATTAGCCAGTAAATGCACTGCAAAAATCTCTGCTAATAAAGGGGGAATCGCATTCCCTATTTGCTTGATCCTTTCTGAAGTATTTCCTTGAAATCTGAACCAATCGGGAAATGTTTGTATTCGCGCACATTCACGTAAAGTTAATGGGCGATTGTCTGCTGGATGTATAAATTCTCTTATAGCAGCACCTGTGATAGTTAAACTCGGTTCGTCAAAAATCAATCGCTTAATTCCCGAGGGCGCACCACCTCGTCTTTCTGTGGGCGTTCCATCCATAACACGTCGATTGGCTCTTCTTTTAAATGATTCATGATGAAGCGATTCTGGCAAATCCTTCATCGATTGCCCCGGTTCTAAATGTTTAATCCTCTCAAGCTGGACACCCTCAATTTGGGGTGTATAGTGATCATATAATTTTTTATTTCCATCACGCAGTTGTTCCTCCCACTCATGTTTGGGCTTGCCGCTGTAGCAGATAGGGCTGCTTTTATCCAATGTCGGATTGGGAAGCTCTCCAATTGTATGTCTAAGTGTAACATCGGCATTCTTAAAAATGCGACCATGCACATGCACAAGTGGTTCTGGCAAATTAAATTCCATTCCCAATCTATTGCCAATAATCAGAGTTCTCTTTCGTCTTTGTGGTATCCCGTATTCCTGCGCATAAATTTTATCGATTCTTATCGAATATCCCAATTTGATAAAGGCTCTTGCTGCTTCATAGACGTATATACCACCTTTAGCCGTAAGCAAACCTTCAACATTTTCCATAATAAACCACTTGGGACGTAAGATGGCTAAGGCGTTGACGTAATGCTTCAATAATCCGTTTCTTGGATCGTCCCAAAATCGCATGCCTGCTGTACTAAAGCCCTGACATGGAGGGCCGCCAATAAGAATATCCAACTCACCCGTTTTTAACCTCAGATTTTTAAGAAGTTTTTCAAAATCACAAGACATAATATCCGCCATTTCACATTGGGTATCAGGAAAATTATGTCTGTAAGTTTCCACAGTATTTTCGTTTATATCTATTGCATAGAGGATATTATAGCCAGCGCGTTTGAATCCCAAAGAGCAACCACCGGCTCCTGCAAATAGACTAATAGCTAAAGGTTTGGCATCCATTTTCTATTTTTCTGGCTTAAAATTGAGAGTAATACCGCAGAATATTTCAAATCGAATATACTCATCACCTGTGAATAATTCAAGACACAACTGATTCAAAAATCCCTCCCAACCGCGACAAAACAAGCCCCGAATGCATCAAACATCCGGGGCTTTCATCCAACAAATGGTTTGTTTATGATGGCGGGTGCCGCTACTGTCAGCAGATTAATTCTCAGGAACCTGGCAGCAACTGGGCAACTTTGCATACGCATCGGCATCGGCCTTTTTGTCATTCGCCGCATAACCCGTCTTGACAACGGCCTGCTCCAGAGCGGGCACATTGGTCACCTTGTCATCAAACGTCACCTTCGCCGTTTTCGCCTCCAAATTGACTTCCACGTTCTGAACGAGACCATCGACCTCTTTCAGTGCTTTCTCTATGGTATTCGAACACATAGAACACTGCATCGTTGACAACTTCACCTCGACAGTTGTCGCCTCCGACTTTGACGAACAGCCGACCCATCCCGCCATGCCTATCGCTGTCGCGCCAATGACCAATAATGCAAAAATACGAGACTTCATAACACACCTCCTGAAAAGTGAATGATTCTGGGGTTTACATCGGACGGGTTATAAACCCGCCCCTACACATCTGCGGATCAACGACGGGCGAAACATTTTTCGCCCCTACACATCTGCGTCTATCTGCGTCCATCTGCGGATACATCCCGCTCTTTCCACAACGCGTAAATCGCCGGAATCACCAGCAGCGTCAAAATCGTCGATGACACCATTCCCCCCACCATAGGCGCTGCAATGCGCTTCATTGCCTCGGACCCCGTGCCCGTTGACCACATAATCGGCAACAGCCCCATCATCGTTGAAAACACCGTCATCAACTTGGGGCGCACCCGCTCCACAGCACCGGACATCACCGCCTGGTTTAAGTCCGCCAGCGTCAAAACATCGCCATTCTCGCGTCTCATACTCTCATAAGCCTGATCCAGATAAATCAGCATCACCACCCCTGTCTCGGCAGCCAACCCCGCCAGCGCGATAAACCCAACACCCACGGCAATACTCATATCGTAATTCAAAATATACATCAACCATATCCCGCCGACCAGAGCAAAAGGCAGTGAAAGCATCACAATCGCGGTCTCAGTCACATTTCTAAAATTCAGATACAACAGCACAAAAATGATCGCCAGCGTCACGGGCACCACAACCTTCAGCTTTTTCTCTGCCCGCAACATATATTCATACTGCCCGCTCCAGATCGCGGTATAACCAGGTGGCATCTGCACCTGCTCCAACACCGCCTGTTGCGCCCGCGCGACATAAGTCCCCACATCCACGCCTTCAATATCGACATAGACCCACGCATTTAACCGCGCATTCTCGCTCTTAATACCCGGTGGCCCCTTCCGAATGTGAAGATCTGCCAACTGCCCAATGGGAATCTGCGCCCCCATCGGCGTGGGCACCAGCACGCGCCGAAGCGCGGGCAAATTGTCGCGCAACTCCCGCCCATAACGCAAATTCACCGGATAGCGTTCCAAACCCTCCACAGTATGCGTGATATTCATCCCGCCCAATGCCGACATAATAACATCCTGCACATCCCCAACCGTTAGCCCATAACGCGCAGCAGCCTGTCTATCGATCTCAAAATCCAGATAATTGCCACCCGCTGCGCGCTCGGCAAATACACTCAGCGTACCCGGCAAATCGCGCACCACCGTCTCGATCTTCTCGCCCAACACCTGCAATGTCTCCAGATCATCCCCCACCACCTTGATACCCACAGGCGTCTTAATACCCGTTGAAAGCATATCGATGCGCGTCTTAATCGGCATCGTCCACGCATTGGTCAGTCCCGGAAATTTCACCGCCTGATTCAATTCCCGAATTAATTTTTGGGGCGTCATGCCTTCTCGCCACTCGGATTCGGGCTTGAGCATAATCGTCGTCTCAATCATCGACAGCGGCGCCGGGTCCGTTGCCGTCTCCGCCCGACCAATTTTGCCAAATACGTGTTCAACTTCGGGAAAAGTGCGAATGATTTTATCCGTCTGTTGCAACAACGCCCGCGCCCGCGTAATCGAGACACCCGGCAATGTCGTGGGCATATACAACAGATCGCCCTCGTACAGAGGCGGCATAAATTCCGATCCAATTTTTTCCATAGGAAACAGCGCGTCCAACTTCACCAGTGCCTTATAAGTTAAACTCTGCGGTCGATCCGAAAAACGCGACACCACAATATCCCGAAAGGGGAACACCGTCACAAGCAACACCAGCCCGCCCAGCACCACAGTCAGCACCCGATGTCGCAACACCCAATCAATCACGGGCCGGTACAAATAAATCAACACGCGACTGATGGGATTCTGCGCCTCAGACCGAATTTTGCCGCGCACAAAAAAAGTCATCAGCACTGGCACAACCGTAATCGCCAAAAACGCCGCTGCCGCCATCGCATAAGTCTTGGTATATGCAAGCGGCTTAAACAACCGCCCCTCCTGCGCCTCCAGCGTAAAAACCGGCAAAAACGACAGCGTAATAATCAACAGCGAAAAAAACAGTGCCGGTCCCACCTCTTTCGAAGCGGCAATGATCATCTCACTGTGCGACTTTGTCCCGCCATCGCGCTCGATATGTTTGTGTGCATTCTCAATCATCACAATAGCGGCATCCACCATTGCACCAATGGCAATTGCGATACCGCCAAGAGACATAATATTCGAATTGACACCCTGGTGATACATCGCGGCAAACGCAATTAGAATCCCCATCGGCAACGTGAAAACAGCCACAAAAGCACTGCGAAAATGGAGCAAAAAAACAATACACACCACAGCCACCACCGCGATCTCTTCAATCAGCTTTTTTTGCAAATGATCAACCGCACGCAGAATAAGCGCCGAGCGGTCGTAATTGGCGACCACCACCACGCCTTCGGGAAGGCCCGGTTTGAGCGATTCCATCTTCTCTTTCACCCGATCAATAACTTTGAGTGCGTTTTCCCCATACCGCATCACCACAATACCCCCCACCACCTCCCCCTCGCCATTCCACTCGGCCAATCCCCTCCTGAGTTCTGGCCCCACCTGCACAGTCGCAATATCTTTTACGCGAATCGGCGTACCGTGTTCATCCACGCCCAGGGCAACCTGCTCGATATCCGCCACCGACTGGATATACCCCAGCCCGCGCACCATAAACTCCGTCTCTGCCAGCTCGACCAATCGCCCTCCCACATCGCTATTGCTGCGCTGAATCGCCATCCGAACCTTCTGCAAAGGAATATTGTATGCCAGCAAGCGATTGGGATCCACAACCACCTGATACTGCTTCACAAATCCGCCCACAGACGCCACTTCCGACACACCCTGCACACTGCTCAACTCATAACGCAAATACCAATCCTGAATCGACCGCAACTCTGAAAGATCGTATCTCCCCGTCGTATCCAGCACCGTATATTGATAAACCCAGCCCACGCCCGTCGCATCGGGTCCCAGCTTTGGCGTCACCCCCTGCGGCAACCTATCAGATGCGGAATTGAGATACTCCAACACCCGACTGCGCGCCCAGTACATATCCGTACCATCCTCAAAAATCACATACACATAAGAAATGCCAAAAAATGAATATCCCCGCACCGTCTTTGCATAAGGAACGGACAACATCGCCGTCGTCAGTGGATACGTCACCTGATCCTCCACCACCTGCGGCGCCTGCCCCGGATATTCGCTAAACACGATCACCTGCACATCCGACAAATCGGGAATCGCATCCAGTGGCGTATTCAGCATCGCATACACACCCCATCCAATCACCATCAAAGTGGCGATCACCACCAGGAACCGATTCTCGACACTCGCTTCAATAATTCGATTTAGCATCGCGTTCCAACCCCCTCAAAATACGCGCCTCAATGTCCGCCATGACCACCAACATCCCCTCGCATCCCCGCCAGTGCAGCCTTCAAATTGCTCTCTGAATCGATCAAAAATTGCGCCGAAGTCACAATCTGCTCCCCCGGATTTAGCCCCTTCAGCACCTCATATCCATCTTCAGTCTCGACCCCGATGTGAACCTCGCGCGGCTCAAACCTGCCGTCTCCATTTGCCATCACAACAACCCTGCGCGTCCCCGAA
Source organism: Candidatus Latescibacterota bacterium (assembly GCA_965232265.1). Taxonomy (GTDB): domain Bacteria; phylum Latescibacterota; class UBA2968; order UBA2968; family UBA2968; genus VXRD01. The sequence continues at coordinate 215,925 of CBDDPH010000002.1, read as the reverse complement.
TGAATCACCGCCTGAGCGGGTATCACAATACCTTGACGCGACACCTCGGGGCGAATCACCACATCGGCATACATATCCGGTTTAAGCGCACCATCTGCATTGTCAAAAACCATCCGCACCTGCACCGTGCGCGTCTTTTCATTCATAAACGGAAAAATATAATCCACTTTCCCCTCAAACTGCTCGCCCGGCAAATAAGACAGCGACACCTTTGCACGCTGCCCTTTGGAAACCCACGGCATCTCGTATTCGTACACATCTGCATAAATCCACACCACCGACAGATCCGCGATGCGATACAGGGGTTGACCCGATCTGATATACGCCCCCTCCAGCACATCTTTGTGCGTCACAATCCCCGACCGAGGCGCCAGAATGGGCATTGTTCGCCCAACCCGTCTCGTCTTTTCCAACTCCGCAATCTGTCCCGCCGAAATATCCCAATACAGCAACCTCTGCCGCGCAGCAACGAGCAGATCATCGGCACTTTGCGCCACATCTCGATCCACACCACCGCGCATTCTCTCCGCATAATCCAGAGCCGTCAAATACTCCTCCTGCGCCGCGACCAGTTCCGGACTGTAAAGCGCGAGCAAAGGCTGTCCCTTTTCCACCCACTGGCCGGTATAATCCACATACAACTGCTCAACCCACCCAGCGACCTTGCTATTTACATCCATAATCCGCGTCTCGTCATAATCCACCCTGCCCACCGCGCGCACCGTGCGCTTCAAAGGCTGTTTTTCCACCACCATCGTCTTCACACCAATATTCTGAATCGTCACGGGATCGATCTGCACGCTTCCGTTTTGCGCTGACGACGCATCAGCCTCCTTCACCACCAGATCCATACCGCAGATGGGACAACTGCCCGGCTTATCCGACACCACCGTGGGATGCATCGGACAGATATAAGTTTCGTGATCCGCATGCATCTCATGACCGTGCCCACCCTCCACCTCCTTCACCACCAGGTCCATACCGCAGATGGGACAACTGCCCGGCTTATCCGACACCACCGTGGGATGCATCGGACAGATATGAGTTTCCAACGCCTGCGCCTGCTCTGTATGCGTATCTCCCGAAATCCAGACCCCGCCAACAAATCCCACAATCAATGATAGAATTGGAAGGAGATATTTCATGTTTTAACTCCTTGTTAAACGGTCGGTCGGACAGGTTTAGAGCGATGTAAAACTGGTTCAGGCCAGTTCAATCCGTCCCTACCGCCCCATCGCCGTCGCCAGATCCGCCACCCGTTTTTCATGCTCAATCACATGTCGATAATGTGCGATCTCAAAATTCAACAGCGTCACCTGATTGTTCAACAGCGTCAAAAAATCCACCTTATCCACCCGATACCCCGACAATGCCGACGCCAGCGACTGCTCTGCCTGGGGCAACATCGCAGTGCGAAATAATTCGGCACTTTCCCGGTGTTGCCCAACCTCAATAATTAGACGCTGAATCTCGTAGTGAATCTCCCGGCGTTCAGCGGCCTTTTTAGCCTCAGCCTCTCGCAGATTAGCCCGCGCTTCTGCAATCTGCTGGCGTTGCTTACGCCCGCCAAACACGGGAAGTGGAATACCTATACCAACAGATATAAAATCGCTTCCTTTCACCGGATCATTGGCCGCAAATACGCGCTGGCGATAACCCAAACTCACCGTCATATCCGGCCAAAAATTTCTTCGCGCAACCTCAACCTGCGCCTGCCACATCAAAATCGATTGATCCATAGCTTTCAGGGATGGATGCTCCTCATCGGCTTGCGCCAGCAAGACATCAATCGTCAGCGGCACGCTCGAAAGACCAATCGTATCTGGCGGCGCGCCCAAAGGACTCTGCGGAGACCGGTTCAACACCAGATTCAAACGCGCCTCTGCCAATTGTCTTTTCGCCCGAAGCGCGATCAACTCCGTATCCAATGCCGAAAGCGAAACCTGAGCTTTCAACACATCCTGTTGCAACCCCTTTCCAACGGCGTATTTCGTGCGGGCAATGCGAACCAGATCTTGCAACAACACCCGATTCTTTTCCATAATTGCAATAGCGCGGATCACATAAGCCAGATCAAAAAAAGGCTGCTTGACCGCATTGGCAATTGCCAGTTCTCGGTCGCGCAACAACCATGCAACAGACCCTGAGGCAAACTGCGCTGATCGCTCGCGCGCCCGCTGTTTTCCCGGCAAAGAAAACTTCTGGCTGAGCACAAATTGATTCCCACTCATCGGTGTACTGCTCAAATTGAAATCGCTCAACGGCACATTGCTCACCTCAAAGCGAAAAGACGGATCTTCCAGCGCGCCCGCCTGGGGAATTTTCGCTTCAAAAGCAGCCAAACGCGCCCGCAAAACCGACAAATTGGGATTATTTTCCACAGCCTCCTGAATCAGCGCATCCAGATCCAGGTCCTCTGCCTGCACAGGCAAAAAAGATATACCCATGAGACATAGTCCGATCATGGCTCGAATAGCATACACAAGCCACCTCCAGAGAATCTATATTTCGTATTTAAAAAGGAAAAGTCCGCAAAAGATGCGGCAGGAAAAATGACAATCGGGAACAATTTTTACACACTTATCCCCAAATGCCATTCAAGCGCAGGAAAAGAAAATCATAAGAGAAATGCAGCGTGGAGAAGATACAGATCGGGCGGTGATCGCAGAGCTTTCTGGCGATCATCCACCATAAAAGGCAGGAAATCACTCTGGGAAAGAACAACAGCGGGATACAACGTCACACAGGTCAAATCCAACTTTGGACTTTGCCATTCACCGGGCAAAACAGCCAGATCGCGCACAGGCATCTGCTGATCAACTGCCGCCTCTTTGCTGCAACAGCAATCTTTCATCTCTGTCGCAGCATGACACTCTGGCATCGACGCCTGATGCGCCCAGCACAGACAGGGCGCAACCATTCCTATAAGCGTCAGCGCGACAGTAACAATATGAGTAAAACGACGAAACACGGCTCAATCTCCAGAAGTTGGAAAAGGTTTACAAAAAATAGCCAAAAGCACTTATTCCGTCAAGACACGCATTTTTTACCACCACCCGCGCCGCCGGCCGCGCCGGCCGCGGTCATTTTCCCGGTCTTCTGGTGCCTCGCCAATCACAATATCAAAATTTGCCGTCAATTCGCCAATCTCAGATCCGGGCAATGGCTTAAACGGCACGGACAACAAATCGTGAGACGCGCGACCAGTATTCCTGAAAATAGAATCCCACGCATTGTCCGGATTGTCTTTCACGTACATCTGCGACGTCAAAAGCCGGTGCCCATTTTTATTAATCGCAAAATGAATATGAGCCGTTCGCGACCCCCCGTACCGAACGGGCTTAATCGTCCGAAAGCGATATTCACCCGTAGATCCCGTCTCAAAACGCCCAAAACCCTGAAAATTCGCGTCCCGCCTATTCTGCCTCGGAGCCCCGGTATGAATATAAACCCCATTGCTATCGACCTGCCAGATCTCCACTATGGCATCCTTTACGGGATTGGCATTCACATCCAGAACGCGCCCGGTCAAATGCGTAATCTCTCCCACAGCGGGCGTAATCGCATCGTTGATTATCACGAGATCATTATCGACATCCAGCGGCATCTTATTCGGATAATATGGCCCCTCGGTTTGCCGGGGCGTAAGCGTCAGTTGCTCGGCAAAAACCCCTGGCGTCACAAAAACCGCAGCACCCAGTGCAGCGGACTGATACAGAAAACGTCGGCGATTAACAGACATCACAGCCTCCCTCGCATAAAATTTTTTAGCTGTATAAAAAACGACTATCTAATCTCCACGTACCGCTCCAGGCGTGCGACCTCGCCATCATCCACGTACTTGCCAATCTCGCGCCGGAACTGCTCCATGTTCGAATACGGCCGGTATTCCTCAAACTCGTGTGCCATCCGCTTTCCCACGCCGGGAATGGCGAGGATCTCCTCCTCGGTAGCCGTGTTCAAGTCGATAGGCACAAAAACATACTGCGCCATCCGCGCAACCTCGGTATCATCTACGTATTTACCCATCTCACGACGCCATTGGGCAATAGCCGAATACGGACGGTACTCCTCGAACTCGTGCGCCATCCGCTTTCCCACGCCAGGCACCAGAAGAATCTCCTCCTCGCTGGCGGTATTCAGATTAATCGGAATAAACATCTGAACATAGAGTTTCCCAGCCGCCTCCTGGTCAAGATGCTGTGACACGACCGCGTGCAAGGCTTTCATACCCAGGAACGGGCGCTGCGCCACAATCGCGTCAGCGAGTGCTTTGCTCATAAGCACGCCGAGTTCATCGGCTCCTGCGAGATTTGGATTAACGACCATCGCGCTACTCGCGGCCTCTTCCACGGGAGCGTCGGAGACAGGTGTCTCTTCCACATTCGACCCACCACACCCCCAGAGCATCGCAAAACACACGAGCAACACCGCCATATTGGTAAACTTCACGCTTCTACCGCAAATATTCATGTTCCCTCCTGAGAATTTCTCACTTTACCGGCCCGCAAGCCGGGATGGCGAAAACAAATTGCTAAACCGAGCAACCCGAGAAGTGTCATCGTACCGGGTGCCAGCGACGGGGTGGCACCCCCCAGAGCCTCCCAAACGAGCTCAAGCCCGCTGCGGGATGGATACATCTCCAACTCGAACTCGACATTTCCCTTGTAGTGAAGCCAATGCCCGACAAAACCCGAAACAACGAACAGCACCATCACAATCTGAAAAACGCGGACACTCGCCACACTAGGCGCGACAAAGAGCCAGCCAGCACACGGAAGTGCCGCCACAAAGAGCACGAGAGGCACCCACTGCCAGAAATCCTCTATATGCTCAAGGAGAACAAGCTCGGCTCCCGTGCCGACGATTCCCATTATCAAAATAGCCAGAACAAAACGCCGAAGCGTATCGGCGTCTCCTCTACGAGAGCGTTGGGTTGAGATATCCAAAACACACTCCTATTTTTTTAACACTAAACCTTAGACCACCCAATACGCCAGAACGTTCCCATCTCCTATCCCATATCTAAACCTTTTATTTTTTCTCATAGAGAATTATATTTACACATCCTCAATATTCATTTCACAAGGAGACCACAATGAAAAAACAACCCTTCACCAGCAAACGCGGGAACATCCCCAAATTTCCCTATTCCCAGGCCATAATCTACGGCGACCTCATCTTCATCTCTGCCCAGCCCCCGGTCGATCCGGAAACCGATGAAATTGTCGGAGACGATATCAAAACGCAAACCCGGTGCATTCTCACCAATATCTCGGGCATACTCGAAGACGCGGGAACATCGCTCGACAACGTCCTGAAAGTAACCGTCATCCTTCAGGACCGCTCTCTTTTCTCGGACTTCAACGACGCCTACGCCGAATTTTTCCCAGAAAACGCCCCCACGCGCACCCCCATCTTCGGCGATACCGGTGCCTATCTCGTACTCCTTGACGTCATCGCAGGAATGGAATAACCTGAATCGCCAACTGACTCCCCACGCGAATCGCCTGCAACATATTCACAGCTTTGGCGATGCCCTTGCCCGCGATATCATAAGCCGTACCGTGATCCACAGACGTCCGCACAATCGGCAAGCCCAGGGTCACATTGACAGCCTCGTCAAACGCCACCAGCTTTGCGGGCACATGGCCCTGATCGTGATACATTGCCACCACTCCGTCGTACAGCCCATTATAAACCTTCAAAAAAGTCGTATCCGCAGGCAGTGGACCGTCAACGCGCCAGCCCTTGTCCAGAGCCTTTTCAACAGCCGGACGGACGACCTCGGCGTCTTCGCTACCAAACAAGCCATTTTCGCCCGCGTGTGGATTTAACCCGCATACCGCTATCCTGGGATCTAACTTCCCCATGCCGATAAGCACATCGCGGGTCAGCCGAACAGTATCGTAAATCAGATCGACCGTAAGCCTATCGGGCACCTCGTGCAACGCAATATGCCCCGTCACATGCGACACAGTTAGGCGATCAGACGCCAGCATGAGATGTGCGCGTCCTGCACCCGATTTCTCAGCCAACAATTCCGTATGCCCCGCGTAGGGATAACCCGCCAGATTCATCGCCTCCTTATTCAAAGGCGCCGTCACAATACCGTCAATGCGATCCGCCATCGCCAGATCAACCGCGCGAATCACCCACTCAGCCGCAGCTCTTCCCGCCTCGCAGCACACTTTGCCCATTGAGATCTGATCCACATCCACATCCACCGGACACCAGACATCAATGCCCCCAAACTCAAACGCGCCATCTTCGGGTCGCGCCACAACCCGCACATCCAGTCGCACACCGGCCATACCCATATCGCGTTCCAAAATGGTGGGATGTCCAATAACCAGCGGCTTACACACGCGATAGCTTTCCTCATGTGCCAGAGCCTTCAAAATCACTTCGGGCCCTATACCACACGGATCGCCCATCGTAATACCCATCAGCGGACGCTTGTCTAAATCGTCTTTCTCTAACATAAAAATCCCAAAAAAAGTGGCGGTCTCAAAACCGCCACAATCGTTACTTCTTCTTTGCCTGCCACCTCACTATTAAGGCCGCAATTAGACACAGTGCCGCAACCATGCCGATGACCGTTTCCATTACGCATCCTCCTTTAGACTCAATCATCGTCAGCCATATCATAAGCCTCATCCTTCGCGCGAGAGGCAAACACACCTGCACTCAACCGCCGAATCCCCAGACGCAAATCGTCGAGCAAAGAATAAAACAAGGGCACGACCAGCAACGTCAGGAACGTCGAGGCCAACAGCCCGCCCATCATCGTGCGTCCCAAAGGCGCGTAAGACGTACCCATTGCATTGCTATCGCCCACAGCCATGGGCAGCAAGCCAAAGACCGTTGTAAACGTCGTCATCAAAATGGGGCGAAAACGATTGTGCCCCGCTTCCATAATGGCATCAAAGCGATTCATGCCATCGGCACGCAAGCGATTGACCATATCCACCAGCACAATCGCGTTATTCACCACCACACCGATCAACACAATCACCCCCACAGACGCCATCCTATCCATGGGCGTGCCTGTCAAATACAGCGTCCAGTAAACACCCAAAAAAGAAAATGGAATTGAAAAAAGCACTGAAAACGGCAAAATAAACGACTCGAACAAAACGCCCATCAACAAAAACACACATATCACCGCCATCACAATTCCCAGCCGCTCAGAGGCTTCGTCCTCTCTAAGTTGCTTGAAACTCTCTCCCTTATCCCACGAATACCCGCGGGGCAACTCGAGACCGGCCATCACTTTGTCAATCTCCTCAGCCAGACCCCTCATATCTGCACGCGTCGTATAAGCTCTAACACGCAACTTGACCTTGCCATCGTACCGCGCAATACGCCCCATCCCCCGCGAGACCTGAAAGAATGCGACTTCGCTCAAAGCCACTTCTGTACCATCTTCGGTCTCAAACGGAAAATTGCGCAACTGATTCAAATTTTGTCGGTCTGCTCTCTCGAGAAAAAGCCGCACGCGCACCTCGCCGTCGTCGGACTTAAAACGGGGCAACGACACCCCTTGAAGGCCATAAGAAACATAGCGTGCAACATCCCGCACAGAAATCCCAAGTCGTTTCGCCCGCTCCCGATCAATCACGATCCGCACCTCGTCATCGGCCAGTTCCAAATCCGTATCAACGCCTACGAGAGACGGGATCTGCCGCAAGCGTCGCTCCACCTCATCGACCAGACTGACCAGGACCTCGGTATCATCGCCTTCCAGATAAATTGACACCCCCGGCTCGCCACCACCTCCCCCATCGCCACGCCCTTCCACGGAATGCCGCACACCCACATATCTGGGCATATTTTTGCTAATATTTTCCACGATCTCAGCCCGTTCCATTGGCCCATCAACGGGTATCCCCAGGGCCTTGCGCGTATTTTTGTACGCCACGTACCACCACGGATCATCGCTCTTGGCCGGCATATACAAGCTCAAATTACCGTAGCCAGGTCGGTAGTAAACGCGCAGGGTTTCATAGCCGTATTTTTCGCGCTGCGCCTCCAAAAATTCCTCAACCTCCCCCACAATGGCCGCTGTTTCTTCCGGCGAAAAGTGACGCGGCAATCTCAACCGCACATCCAAATCGTTAAACTTGTCTCCTCGGTGGCGATCGGCGCGCTTCAGATTATCCATGGGATACATCGCGGTTGCCGCAAGTGCCAGCGTGATCAACACCGCGTCCCGGCGGTGTCTCATTGTCCAACCCAACATGCGTTCATAAATTCCTCGCGCCTTCACAATAATTTTGGGATTGGGACGCACCCGACCTTTGCCCAAGCGCACCGACGCCAGGGGAATAAACAACAGCGCGACAAAGAGCGACCCCACCAGAGCCACCCCAACCGGGACACCCATGCGCGTCATGTAAAAAGTCATAAACATATTGCCGCTAAACAACATCATAGGCAAAAACACCACCACCGTCGTAAACGTCGCCATAGTAATGGCCTGCCCCACCTCACTCGCGCCAAAGATAGCGGCGTCTTCAGGCACCTCGCCATTGCCCCGCCGGCGATAAATATTCTCCAAAATCACAATGGCATTATCCACAACCAGCCCAATCCCAACCATAAGCCCCATCATCGTCACCACATTGAGCGACCAACCGATAAAATACAACGCGGTCATCGCAATCATCATACACAGCGGAATAGCCAACGTGATAATTGCCGTCATCCGCACGGTACGCAAAAAGAACAACAACACCAGCGCGGCAAATAGCCCGCCCCAAAGCCCGGTTTCCTGAAGATTGCGAATCGATTCCTTGACAAAAAATCCCTGATTGAACATCACCTGAAACGACACCTGCCCGGCCATACGCGGATCTTCTTCGATAGCTTTCAATTTTGCCATAACCCGATCGGTCACATCCGCGACATTTGCACCCGATTCCTGTCTAATGCCAAAACTTATACCTCTTTTGCCATCAATGCGCTGCGTCCACGACTTTTCGGGCACCTCGAAAACCACCGAAGCCACATCGCCCAGGCGCACTTTGCCTGCCCGCGATTGAATCTGGATATTTTCAATTTCCCGCAACGTGACATACTGCGCCAGAGACCGCACGTAAAATTTCTTTGTGCCTTCGCGCACATAGCCCCCGGCAAGTGAAAAATTGTCGCTCCTCAAGGTCGAAACAATCTCGCCAATGCGCACACCGCGCGCCCTCATGCGCTCTTGATCCACCTCCACCATCACTTCCTTGCGATCTGCGCCAAATATATCCACACGCCCAACCCCATCCACGCGCTCCAAAGGATATTGCACAAAGGTCTCGATAAACTGAAAGGGTTCCGCAATAGCCGGATCTACCGCCACAGCCACATACATAACAGGCCACGAATCCTGATCGTATTTGTGAATACGCACCTCGTCTCGCGCCTCTTCTGGCAGCAAGGGCTTGAGGCGTTCGAGCCGATCCGAAACCTGATTATACGCAGCCACCATATCTGTATATTGGCGAAATTCCATATGCACGCGCACACCCCGAGAGCTGTAGCTACGCATAGTTTTAATACCCTTTACGGTACGCAGCGTCTCTTCCAGCGGCAGAGTAATCTGTTGATCGGTCTCCTGCGGAGAGGCATTGCGAAACCCAACAGACACAGCCAAAAAGGGCGGCGTCAAACCATCGGGCATCATCTCCACGGGCATACGCAGATATGCCACCGCCCCCAGTACCAACAGCGCGACAAGGCACATGGTAACGGACACGGGTCGCAACACCGAAATACGCGGCAAAAGAGAAGATTTTTGATTCATGGCAAATTCCGTAGTAGGGTCGGGTTTCAAACCCGACCGCCTACCTGGATGGGTTTCAAACCCGACCGCCTGTAATGCGAAACGAATAGCCCTTAATTATCGAAGATTTGCACAAATTTGGCAAACAGTGTTTGCAATGCCCTATCAGAAGGTCAATGCGTTATGCAAATTAAAACGTCTTTTGTTAATTTGGGTTGCATTCTAATATATAAAGCCTATAATTATAAATTGAAAACCATCTCCCCAAAGAAAAATCGCCCCAATCCCCTCATTAACATAGGAGCAGGCCATGACGGACCAGATTGCAGAATTGCGCGTATCCAACGACGCGATCGACGATTCGGAAGAGTTGCGGCGGCGCATCCGCGAAGAAGGATACCTCTTCATCCGCAAATTACAGAACCCGGACAAACTCTGGAAATTGCGGCGACAAATGCTGGACAAAATGACACCCTGGCTCGTCGAGGGAACCGATCCCATAGATGGCATTGCCGATATATCCAAACAGTGTACCGAAGGCGACCCCGAATACACCGACGTATATCACGAAGTGTACAAACTCGAAGCCTTTCACCGCATCGCCCATGAACCAGAAGTACTCGACCTGCTCGAAAAAGTGATGGATGGCCCTGTTTTCCCGCATCCGCACAAAGTCGCTCGCCTGTGGTTTCCCAAATACACGGCACACACCACACCGATTCACCAGGACTTTGTACACTTTCAGGGCAACTTCGACACCTACACCTGCTGGGCACCTGTTGGCGACTGCCCCATTGAACTGGGTGGCCTCGCCGTATTGCCCGGCTCTCACAAAATCAACGCCGTGATGAACCACCACTTCTCCCTCGGCGCGGGCGGTCTGTGCATCCACACCGACGAATTGGAAGGCCAATGGCACAGCACCAACTACGAACTCGGCGATACCCTCATCTTCCCCGCACTCACAGTACACCAAGCTCTACCAAACCTCACCGAAGACCGTCTCCGCGTCTCCCTCGACAACCGCTATCAAAAACTCGGCGATAACGTGTCTGAACACATGCTCGAACCCCATCTGAACATCTTTAACAATCTCACCTGGGAAGACGTGTACAAAGACTGGGAAAACGACGAACTCAAATACTACTGGCAAAACCAAGACAACCGCATCATACCCCGCGACCTCAGCTATTCGGAGAAAGGGTTTGCAGAAGCCCTCGAACTGGCTAAAGCAGGAGATAAACGCGCGTACATTGCGATGAATCGCGCCATAAAACGCGACCCCAACTCACCTCAAGCCCAAGCTGCCCGAGAAGCCCTAACACCTGCTTGATCGACAGCATTTTCACACAACGCTTTTTCTTCAAGGAAGGTTCTATGTTGAAGCACATTCGCAGTATTGTTGTCATAGCACTTGCCGCAGGACTGATGTGGAACTGCGGTGGCGAGCGCGTCACGCAGTCAGAAGTCGGAACAGAAGAACAGATTGCCCGTCCCCTGAGCAAAGTGGTAGCGCACGGGGATAAGGTACAGGCTGCGATAGGGGTCAGTGTGCATCGCGATGGCGCACCAGTGAGTGGTGCAACCGTAGAATTTTCGCGATCCATTGCCGGACAAGTCCCCAACTATCAGTGGTCGGGCACAACCGATGACCATGGTCAGGCATGGGTGGAAATCACATCGGGCAATGGGTATTACCAGGCGCGTGCCTCTCAGGACGGGGTCGAAATCGGTTTCTGGTCCAGCATTCCAATCAACTCGGGCTACGAGGTCATGATCGACTTGCCCATCGGTGGAAGGGCACATATAACCCGTTCATCCATGCGTTCCCTGGTCGAGATTGGTGAAGCCGTACAGATCCGTTCATTGCTCACAATGACCATCGCGGCGTCGCTCGGGGTGCCGTCGCGAAATGCCGTTGAGTTGGCCGTGCAAGACTTCGGCCTGATCCACGGTCACCCTGTCGAACTCGGCGAACCAATAGACGGCGGGTGCGGGCCGGAAGGCGGACACCACGGCGCAGAGCATATTATTGAGAACTCACAGGTACTGGGTGTCATCGGCACATCTTGCTCTGGCGCGGCAGTGGCGGCCTCACCGGTCATCAGCGCGGCGGGTCTCGTAATGATCTCGCCGTCCAACACCTCGCCAGCACTCACCTCCGACCTCGCGGGCAACGCGAGCTCCGACTATCACCCTGGCTACTTCCGCGTTTCGGTCAACGATCTCTACCAGGCGCGGGCAGTCGCCGACTTCGCATACAATGAATTGGGCCTGCGGCGCATGGCGACCATCAATGATGGCGACCCCTACACCACTGCCCTCGTCAGCGCATTTGGCGATGCGTTTAGTGCCATCGGCGGCGAAGTCGCCGCCACCGCCACGATTGCGAAAGGACAGACGGACATGACATCCGTCCTCGCGAAATTTGCAGCAGCCACACCAGACGGCATCTTCTTCCCGCTCTTCGATGAGGAAGGTATTCCTTTCGCCAAGCAGGTGCGTGAACACGACAGCCTGAAAGCCGCGACACTCATCACGGGTGCGGCACTCCTCGATTCGGAGTTCCTCGCCACACCGCAGTCAGAGGGTGTTTACGCTGCAGGACCGGAGACGGACCTCGGCTCAAATGTCAATGCGACAACAGGTAAAAGCGTAGATGACGTGCTCGCCGCATACACAGCCGCGTATGGCGGGTTTCCAGCCACGCCTTACTGGGCGCACGCCTACGACGCCACAACGCTGCTGCTCAACGCCATCGAGATTGTTGCAGGCGAAGATGACGGGAAATTGTATGTGGATCGCGCTGCACTGCGCCGAGAACTCCACCATACATCCGGTTTCCAGGGTCTTCTCGGCACGCTCACCTGCGACGAATTTGGAGACTGCGGCACCGGGCGTATCAACATCTATCACCATACAGATTTGAACATCACAGACCCCGCGCAATTGCCTGTGGTCTATCGGTTCTCGCCGTAAATTTTTTTGGAGGGTTCAATGTTAAAACACATTCGCAGCATAGCCGTCATAGCCCTTGCCGCAGGCCTGATGTGGAACTGTGGCGGCGAGCGCGTGATGCAGTCAGAAGTCGGAACAGAGGAACAGATTGCCCGTCCCTTGAGCAAAGTGGCAGTAGCCCACGGGGATGCGGTACAGGCCGTCGTGTTAGCCTCTTTGCATCGCGAGGGCGCACCAGTAAGCGGAGCAACCGTAGAATTTTCGCGATCCATTGCCGGACACGCGCCCGACTATGATTGGTCTGGCGCAACCGATGACGATGGTCAGACGTGGGTAGAAATCACATCGGGCAATGGGTATTACCAGGCGCGTGCCTCGCAGGATGGGGTCGAGATCGGTTCATGGTCCAGCATTCCAATCAACGCAGGCTACGAAGTCCTGCTCGACTTGCCCATCGGTGAAAGGGCACAGGTGCTGGATTCATCCCCCATAGACAGCATAACCGATATCTCGGCACGCGATGTCGTGGATATAGAAAGTCTGGTCATATTTGTCGAAACAGCAGCCGAGTACATACAAAAAGCCCCCTTTACCGAAGACATCGGCGAAGCATTCAGGGAAGAAGGCGGACAATGGAAGCACGGATCGGTCTATCTCGTGCTTTCAAAAAACAATGGCGTGGTGGTGTATCACGGCGCGAATCCCGCCCTTGATGGACGAGACCTGAGTGACCTTGAAGACCCCTTTGGCGTCAAGATAGCACAAGAACTCATCGCCGCGGCTGCGGCCGGCGGCGGTTTTGTCGAGTATTATTTCGACAACCCGGCGATAGATGAAAATGGGGACGGCGAATTGGTCGGTGATCCCATCGGCTCGCTCAAAATAAGTTATGCCATTCCCGTTTTTGACCCACAAACCGGCGCAGAATATGTCTTGATCTCTGGCTTTTATCCCGTCACGGCGCGTGATGTGGTCGATAGGGAAACCCTGATCGCATTTGTCGAAGGCGTAGCAGAACAAGCAGACAGTTTCCCGCCTCCCGAAGACATAAAAGAAGAACTCAGACGAGATGGGAGCCCCTGGAGACATGGAGAGGTCTATCTCGCACTTTTAACCACTGATGGCGTGGTGGTATTTCACGGCGCAAATCCAGCCCTTGAGGGACAAAACCTGATCGACCTCGAAGATCCCAACGGCGTCAAAATAACACAGGAACTCATCGCCGCTGCCGCGGCTGGCGGTGGACTTGTCGAGTATTATTTCGACAACCCGGCGATAGATGAAAATGGCGATGGCAAACTCGTCGGCGATCCCATCGGCTCGCTCAAGATCGCTTATGCCATCCCCGTTTTTGACCCACAAACCGGCACAGAATATGTCTTGCTCTCTGGCTTTTATCCGTAAGTGCCAACAGCATCCCGAACTTCTCGCAGTAAAAAACCGCTCGCCATCATTTCAGTGAGCGGTTTTTCCATGTGGGGATACATAAGGGCGAAAATTCATGTTTGGGACAACGGCGGATTACGTCAATGAGCAGGATAAAAAAAACGTAGGGGCGAAAAATCTTTCGCCCCGCCATGCATGCAAAGGCGAATCTGACCAATTTCGCAAAATGCCCCGCTCGCGCCCGGTGGAGCGATCCCGCAAGAGTGCTACAGAACGGTCTCCCTCGCTGCCCATTGTCACCACCAAAGGACAGCGGCCCCGTATTACAACCTTACGGGACATGCTTTAAACATGCCGCAATGACAATCGGAAATTAAATTGATATGACCAGTTTCTTTTGCCGAGAAGCACTAGACACGTCCTGCAACTTTTTTAACGCAATCGCCCACGCGCTACAACCTCGGTCCCTTCTCGTAGTAATAGCTGCCCGGAAAAAACGTTTCACTACCGGGCATCGACTCGACCAACCGCACCTCTGCCGCACACACCTTGTACTCGGCTGTCCCCGTCACCGCATCGCCCACATCATTCGTCAGCACATTGGCGCGCGCCTCGGCAAAATGCAACGGCATCCAGATACAGCCCGGGCGCACTTGCCGCGACAAAACAGCCCGCAACTGCACACTTCCGCGTCGCGTCGTCACCGCCACCATATCCCCGTGCTGAACACCCCGCTTCCGCGCATCGCTCGGATGCAACTCCACAAAAGCCTCGGACTGTTTTGCATCGAGCCCGGACTCTCGGCGCGTCTGCGTTGCGGCATTGTAGTGATACAGCGTGCGTCCCGTAGAAAGAAAAAGACCGTAATCTTCATCCGGCAATTCTGCTGGTGGGATATAATGCACGGGCATAAACAACCCCTTGCCGCGCAAAATCCCATCTTCGTGTAAAAATGTTGTGCCCGGATGATCCGCATCGGGACACGGCCACTGCAAGCCCGCTATGCGCTCTTCCCCTGCTGTGCGATCTATTTTCTCCAGCTTTTCGTGACTGATACCGGCAAATTGGGGAACGTCTTTAACCATCTCGGCATACACCTCTGCCGGATCTTTGTACGACCAATTCGCGCCCATCTTATTCGCCAGCATCACCAGAATCTCCCAATCTGGCAGTGCTTCTCCAGGGGGGTCAACCGCCTTGCGAACCCTCTGCACACGGCGCTCTGAATTGGTAAACGTCCCCTCCTTCTCGGCAAACACGGCCGCGGGCAAAATCACATCGGCAAAACGCGCCGTCTCGTTCAGGAACGCATCTTGCATCACGATAAAATCAACCTTATTCAACCCCTTCTCCAACTCGAGCACATTGGGTTCGGACAACACAATATCTTCACCCATCACAAAAAAACCGCGCATCTGCTCCCCCACCGTCTTCATCATCTCATTGAGATTCAGACCCGGCACCGGGGACAGCGGAACACCCCAGGACTTCTCGTACTTTGCCTGCACCTCGGGATCATCCACGCACTGATAACCCGGATAAAACATCGGCGTAGCACCCGCGTCATTTGCACCCTGCACATTGTTCTGTCCGCGCAGGGGATTCATCCCCATCGATGGCTTGCCCAAATGCCCCGTCATCAAAACCAGATTGGCAAGCGCATACACGTTATCCGTACCGTGTGCGTGTTCCGTAATGCCCAGCGTATAGTATATACCCGCTTTTTCCGTCGTCGCGTACTGCCGCGCAGTCCAGCGAATATCATCTGCTGAAATACCCGTTATCTCCTCCGCCTTTTCGGGGGTATAAGACGCAACCGTCTCTTTGACCTGCTCAAAATTTTCCGTCTGATTCTCGATAAATTCGCGGTCAATCAAATCCTCTGCCACAATCACATGCGCCATAGCATTGAGCAACCACACATCTGTACCGGGATTGAGTGGCAAATGCTTTTCCGAAATAGACGTCATCCATATCGCCCTGGGATCGGCGACAACGAGAGTCGCGCCTTTGCGAACCGCGCGCTTCATCTCCATAGCAATAATCGGATGCGCCTCGCTCGTATTGCTGCCAATCACAAACAAAAAATCGGCATCGCGTATCTCGCCAATTGAATTTGTCATAGCACCTGCGCCAAATGTATCGACCAGACCGGCCACAGTTGGCGCGTGTCACGTAGCCGCGCACTGATGGACGTGATTTGACCGAAACAGTGCGCGCGCCATTTTCTGAACGAGAAAATTTTCCTCCATCGTACACCGCGACGAACTCACAAAACCCAGAGCATCTGCGCCGTGCCGTTCTGCAACGCCCAACAAACCCTCCGCTGCTTTATCGAGTGCATCGTCCCAGGTAGTCGGGTACAATGCGCCATCCTCACCCCGCACAAGCGGCTGCGTCAACCGGTCTTTGTGGTGGACAAAATCATAAGCAAAGCGTCCTTTGACACACAAATTGCCGTCATTGGTCGTCGTGCCCGGCGGTGGACTCGTCACCTTGACGATCTGCCCCTGTCCATCTCGTCCTTCTGAATCCACATTGAGATCGAGCTGACAGCCCACCCCGCAGAAGTTGCAGGTTGACCGCACCTTTACCAATTCGCGCTCGGGTTTTTGCCCGCGCATCAGCGGCAATTTTTCATTCATAGCACCGGTTGGACACACATCGATACATCCACCGCACAACTCGCACGTCGTATCCAGCAGTGATTTTTCTTCCACTGTAGAAATCGTCGTATGCGATCCCCTGCCCGCAAGGGTAATAGCCGAAACACCTTCTATTTCCTCGCAATAGCGCACGCACCGCGCACACGCAATACAGGTATCGGGATTAAAATCGACATAAGGATTGCGATCCTCTCGATCTCCCCGCATCGGCTCCATCCATCCCCAATCCATCGGCGCATCGAACTCGGCGGCCATATCCAGCAATAAATCCGGCGACCCCACTTCCGATACTTCGCGCTCGTGCGGATGATCGGTCATGTACAGTGCCATCAGGGTTTGGCGGTGCCGATCAACGCGCTCATTCTCGGTCGTCACCTCCATACCGTCTTGTGCGATGCGCGCACAGGCCGGCGTCATCAACCGTTCTCCTGCAACTTCCACAAGACAAGAGCGACACGCACCCGCGGGTTCCAAACGCGGATCGTGACACAGGGTCGGAATTTCCAACCCATGACGAGATGCAATGTCCAGCAGGGTCTCCCCTTCGGCAAAGCATATCGTCTGTCCGTTCAATATCAATTTACTCATCAAACTCCTCGGGGAAGAATTTTTGGGCACTCGTCAGGGGGAGCGCAGCAATTTGCCCAAGACCGCATATCGAACCCTCGCTCATCTGCCACGCCACATCTTCTGCGTGTTGCAAGTGCGGTTTGTGGCCCTGTTCCCGATTGCATCTGCGATTTTCCAGTGCCTCGTATAAATACCGCGTACCAATGCGACAGGGGGCGCATTGCCCACAACTTTCATCGTGAAAAAAACGCAACTGTTGACTAACCGACCATTTCATATCCACCGTGTCGTTCAACACGACAACACCGGCCGAGCCGAGCAACGAACCCAGCCCATCCATGGTCTTAAAATCCAATGGCCGATCTCTGTATTTAGCCGGCAAAAATCCCGAACTCGCACCCCCGGGGCTAAACGCCTTCGGAGTACCAATATATCCGCCCGCCTCTTCGACCAACTCATCCAGAGTCACACCGAGCGGCAACTCATAGACACCGGGACGTTCCACATGCCCGCTAATACAATACACTTTTGACCCCGCTTCGGTGCGCCCCAAATTGCGAAACCAATCGCCGCCGTTAGAAATAATCGAAGGCACGCACGCAATCGTTTCCACATTGTGAATAAGCGTGGGTTTTCCCCACAAGCCGTATTCTGTGGGATAGGGCGGTCGCAAACGGGGCATCCCGCGCTTGCCCTCCAAAGCCTCTAAAAGCGCGGTCTCCTCGCCGCAAATATACGCACCCTGCCCCGAGTGCATGTGAAAACGGATATCGGGAAATATATTGTGCGATTCAAACTCTGCAACTGCTTTTGTCATCACAGCCTTTGGAAATGCGAACTCGCCTCGCAAGTACAAATAGACATCTCTCGCCCCGATTGTATAAGCCGCAATTGCCAATCCCTCAATAACCAAATCGGGACGACGCATCAAAATTTCGCGGTCCTTAAATGTACCAGGCTCACTCTCATCGCCATTCAAGACCACATAACGCACAGTCTCTTTTTCTGAGCACACGGCATTCCACTTAAAAGACGCGGAAAAACCCGCGCCACCGCGACCCTGCAGCCCCGACGTCTCTATTTCCTCAATAATTTCTTCGGGACGCATCTCGGCGGCCTTAGCAAACGCTTTGCCCGACCAATCGGCCTGACCCAGCAAATTAACCGCCATGGTATCTGGATCATCCACCTCGGGTCCCACATGCCCCAAGTTGCCATTGGATTCTATTTCTGACTTCAGCTTTGTCCAATCGCCACCTGCCCGCACCACATCTTCCACCGATACAGCGGGCAACACATCGCGGTCTCGCAACACCGCGGGCGGACGGTCACAAGCTGCCAGACACGAACACCCCATCGCGGGCAGACCCGCATCTTCCATCGCCTGCAGCACCTGATCTGCACCTGCCATGCGACACGACAAACCCGTGCAGACCCGCACTTTTTTGTCCGTATCCGTCAACAAATCAAAAAAACTACCCACGCCATAGACATGTGCTTCGGGAACGCCGGTTTGTTGCGACACCTCCCGCGATGCACCTGAATTTAACCCGCCTTCAATCTGAAGCAAATCGGGCACATCGGCCTGTTTTTTATTCACATCAAACCTCTCTTTTATTGCCGTGCAAACACCTGAACACCCCACACCATGCCCCTATCTTTTGCCACAGCTACCCCCACATGTGTCCAGTGTCTCGCCAATATATTTGAACGATGGCCCGCACTTAACATCCAACGCGCCTGCATCGTTTCGACAAAATATCCGTTTGCCACATTTTCGCTCACTTGAAAAAAAGGCAAGCGGCGGGTGGTTACATGCCACATCACATCCAAGCCCCCAAAAGAAAAGTGGGATACCTCACCCAAAGCCAACATTTCCTCGAGGCGGATGCGCGCCACATGCATCAAATTGGGATGTGGAAGTACAGCCTGACATCCAATCCGCCTTCGCGCCGCATTAATTTCATCAATCAAAAATCGTTCAGCCCCCTCATCGCCCAGATAAGGGGCTATTGTCAAAACTTCATCTTCTAACTTTTCGGGATTGCCAACAACCACCGCCTGATGAGAAACCGTAAAGGTGCGTGCTTTGGGCAGGACAACCTGAACCTGTACGCGACAGTGCCCCACCTCCCCAAACCGAAACCGCGCCTGAAACCGTCGCCCCCGCCTTCGTACATTTCCCTTGGTCACATTGCCATCGGGCGCGAGAAAAGCCGCGACAGATATATCTTCCACCTCGCTGTGTAACTGCCCTGTAACCGTCAGTTCTTCACCTACAGCAACCGAGTCTGGAAGCGGATTGACCACCGCGAGATCGGTTCGCAACGGACCGGGATAACTGTATGCCACCGGCATTCGCACTTCTTTTTCCCCATCGGGCCACGAGGTGATTTTTTGTCCAAAGCGATTACTCTCGATCTCTCGCCCATCGGGGAAAATCTCCACTTGATACCCGGTTCCACTGCGATGCAAAATTCGCCCATCGGAAAATATTTCCCGAGTTGAACCATCCACCCCTTTCACAATCCTATACCCATCGGGCTGATTGGAAGACTCATTTCCCCCTTTTTCGCGGGTTACTATAGTGCCATCGGGTATTACCTCTGCCGAAATCTCCGTCACCCGTTCCGAAGTGCGTTCCTCCATTGCGCCGCCAGCTACACCATTGCGAACCGTATCCAATCGCACGTCATAAACACGGACTGGCACTTTAATCACATCATCGGGCAAAACTTCTGGATGCTCCAACAGGGAAATCGTCACACTTTTGATTATCTCTTTGCCGGAAGAGTCAACCAACCCGCGAACCAGATATGCACTATCAGAGAGTGCTTCTTCCGTCAGGCCACCGGCACCTTCGAGATAACTGTTCGCCGATCTGTCGGGCTGATATACATAAGTACCCGGCTTTGCAACCGCACCCGAAACCGTCACCTGTTCACCAGGCTGACACCCCGCAAAAATCGGGACCAGAATTAGCGTGTGAATAATCAAATGGCTTTTAGACAAAATCGTACCTATATTTGATCACAACCAAAAAATGGAGAGATACGCCATGAAAATCACAGTAAAAAAGCTATACGAAAAAAAGAAAGAAGAAAATCAGACCTCTACGTCCGAAGAACGCCTTGACCTTTTAGAACAATTGCGAATCCAATCCGGGAAATTCCTATATGACTACCCAGCCCGACTTCGAAGAACTGTTAGAGTTATTAGAAAAAAATAGTGTGCGTTATATGATTGTAGGTGGATATGCGGTTGCATTCCACGGCCATCCGCGTTTCACCAAAGACATTGACATCTTCTATGCGCGAACGCCAGAAAATATCGACAAGTTGCGAAAATCATTGTTGGCGTTTGGATTTTCTGAATCTGAAATACCCCAAAGTCTCTTTGCAAAAACAGGCAACATCATTCAATTTGGTGTTGCTCCTGTACAAATTGATCTCCTGAATGAAATTGATGGTGTGACTTTTGAAGAAGCTGAAAACTATCAGATACGCGGTCGCTATGGAGCGCATCAGGTAAATTTTATTGGCAAAGAAGATCTGATTCGCAATAAAAAAGCATCTGGTCGTACGCAAGATAAAGCAGATGTTGAACACCTGAAATAAGTTTTATTTTTCATTGTTTACACAAATTTGATCCAGCAGCCTCTGGGTCGCCTCAGTGGGATCAGACCGGCAACACACCGCTGAAATCACCGCAATGCCCTGCGCGCCTGCGCGAATCACCTCGCCAGCATTTTCTATCCCAATACCCCCAATGGCAATAATTGGCATACGTACCCCACTGACCATCTCTCGCAACCCCTCCAGACCTTTCACCATCCCCGCATCGGCCTTTGAACCCGTTGTATAAATCGGTCCAAAACCGATGTAATCCGCACCTTCGGCAATGCACTGATGCGCCTGTAAAAGCGTCTTTGCCGTCCCGCCAATCACCGCATCTTCCCCAAGCAGATCGCGCGCTTTTCCAATGGGAAAATCATCCTGTCCCAAATGCACCCCATCTGCCTCTGCAGCAATCGCCACATCAACCCGATCATTCACAATCAAAGGCACATCGCCACACGCATGCTTCACGGCAATAGCGGTCTCAATCAACGCACGCGTCGCTCCCTCTTTCTGCCGAAACTGGACCGTATCCGCTCCGCCAGCAATAGCCATTTGCGCCAGTGCCACATGTGAAAAGCGATCTTGCAAAACAACATCGGTTATGACGTGAAGTCTGCCAATTTTTTTCATGTTAGAGTTAGCGTTCAGTACAGTCGAAAAAATAAAAATGATTTGTAGGCCCGTTACCTTTGCCAATATCCAAACTGTGCCGGATAGCTTCTGTAACATAATTTTTTGCCCGCTCTATCGCATCGCACAACCCGTATCCCAGCGCAAAATTTGCTGCTATTGCCGATGCCAGTGTACAACCCGTCCCGTGTGTATTCTCGGTATCAACGCGTTCACCTTCAAAAACCGTTTCACATTCGCCATCCCACAACACATCCACTGCCGCACCCTCCAAATGTCCCCCCTTCACCAGCACGGCACACGCGCCCAAATCGGCAATTTTGCGTGCAGCAAAACCGGCATCTTCTCGTGTTTTTATTTTTTTTTGACTCAATAATTCTGCTTCATGGCAATTCGGCGTCGCCAAGGTAGCCAGCGGCAACAAACGATCTGTGATACATTGTATGGCATCGCCCTTGAGCAACGGAAACCCACTCGTCGAAATCATCACCGGATCAACCACGAGCGGTTGCTCACTGCGAACTGTCAGTTCATCGACCACAGCCTCTACAATCGCACGCGAAGACAACATCCCCGTCTTCACCGCAGCAATCTCAAAATCGTCAAACACGGCACTTATCTGAGCGCGGATAATCTCTTCGGGCAAATCACAAGCCGCACGCACCTCTTGTGTATTTTGAGCAGTGACCGATGTAATCACAGACAGGCCAAACACGCCATGGGCGTGAAATGTTTTCAAATCCGCCTGAATGCCCGCGCCACCGCCAGAATCCGAACCTGCAATTGTCAGCACTTGTTTCATAGATAGTGGATAGTGAAGATAGTGGATAGTGGTTCGTTACACCCGCACAGCCCCAGTCCCCAGCCTCCGCTTCATTTCCATGCCTTCAAAAATTCACGTACTGCATTGGCCGGGTCTCGCGCTGCCAAAATACCCGACATCACCGCGACGCCTGCACATCCCGTTGCACGGCTTATGGCTGCGCGAGAAGGTGTAATTCCACCCAGAGCGTAAACGGGTAAGCGAGAATGCGCCACCGCATTTGCCAACCCCGCAAGCCCTACTTCTGCACCGTCATACCCGGGTTTGGACCCCGGCGTAAAAATGGGGCTATAAGTCACAAAATCTGCCCCATCAGCGCAATCTAATTCCGCATGGGTATGCGCGGAATAACCAATTAAAAATGACGGCCCGACCCAATCTCGGACCGCCTGCGGCAAATCACCACTGGGCAAATGCACACCCTGCGCGCCGATCTTCACGGCAATATCTGCTGCTGAGTTAATCAACAGCATCGCATCATAACGCGCTGCCAACGACAACACCTGCTCAGCCAGAGCCTCTAATACATCTCTATCCAGTGCTTTTTCCCGCAACTGCACCAGCCGCACCCCCTCATCCAGCGCACGCGCGAGCACATCCAGCATTGGTCGATCACCGCACGTTGCCCGATCGGCAATTAGATAAAGAGGAGGCAATGAATTCAAATTTCCACCCGTCCTTCCATCGCCGTCGAAGCCGTCGCGTACAGCTTTCTGGGAATCCGTCCGGCTTCAAAAGCCAACCGCCCGGCTTCAACGCCCTTTTTCATAGCCATCGCCATCTTCACCGGATGCCGAGCACCTGCCACCGCCGTATTCAACAACACACCATCGCAACCCAATTCCATAGCCAGAGCAGCATCCGATGCGGTCCCCACCCCCGCATCCACAATGACCGGCACCTTCACCGAGTCCAGAATAATCTGAATATTGTACGGATTGCGAATCCCCATCCCCGAACCAATGGGCGCACCCAGAGGCATCACAGCGGCACATCCCAAATCTTCCAACTTCTTACAGGTAATCGGATCGTCATTGCAATAGGGCAACACCGTAAACCCATCATTCACCAGAGTCTCCGTTGCTTGCAGCAACCCCACCACATCCGGAAACAGCGTGCGCTCATCGCCAATCACCTCTAACTTAATCAGATCGGTCTCCAGTGCTTCGCGGGCCAACCGCGCCGTAAGCACCGCGTCTCGCGCCGTAAAACACCCCGCAGTATTTGGCAAAATGGTGTACCGCGATCGGTCGAGCAAATCCAGAACACCCTCGCCAGATCCGTCATTCATATTGAGCCGCCGGATGCCCACCGTTACAATCTCTGCGCCACTGGCTTCCACAGACTTCAGCATCACCTGCATATTGGGATAACGCGCAGTGCCTATCAACAGCCGCGAACCGTATGTTACGCCTGCTATCACAAAATCGCCTGTCATAATATCCTCAAAAAAAGTTCATCTGCGTTCATCTGCGTTCATCTGCGGATCACACTTCACACTTACCTATCCCCCCTGAACCGCGTGAATAATATCCACCTGGTCGCCATTGCACAACCGCGTATCTGCCCACATCGCCCGCGCGATAACCTCGGCATTTACAGCCACGGCAATGCCCTTTTGTTCGGCGTTAAAATTCATCTCAATCAGCAAATCGCGTAGCGTTGACGCATCATCCACTGATTGCGCTTGACCATTCACTATAAGTTGCATATCACAATCCAAATCTGTCAATCCCAAAAGGCCGAATAAGTGCCGGGGTACGCCGCTCCAAAATCACCTCGGCAATAGATAGCGCAGTCAACGGCGCCAGCAAAATACCTTTCCGATAATGGCCTGTAGCCATAATCAAACCCTCGACAGGCGTCTCGCCCAAAATAGGCGCGTCATCCCTGCTGCCCGGACGCAATCCCGCCGCGGACTCAACCACAGGCAAATCGTAAATCCCCGGCACCACTTCCCACGCGGCGCGCAACAGTTCAAACAGCCCTCCCGCGGTCACATCTTCATCAAACCCCATCTCTTCTGACGTAGCCCCCAAAACGAGATGCCCATTATCCTTGGGCACGAGATACGCCACCGCAGAAGTCGCCACCCGCGAATACCACACCATTGTATTGAGCGCGAAATCCTCCGTCATAGATAGGCGCATAATTTGCCCGCGCACGGGGCGCACCGGAGGCCTGGCACAATCGGGCAAGCCCGGTATCAGACGCGACCAGCATCCCGAAGCCAACACCACGGTATCGCCCTCAAAAACTTCTTCGCCAACCCGCACCCCGCGCACCCGCGTCCCATCTATCAAAAGTTCATCTACCCCCATCTCTTCAAACACCTCGCCACCTGCCGCCCCAAGCCCCTTCTTCAACGCCATCACCAGACGTCGATTATCCACCTGATGATCGCCCGGACACCACACAGCAGCACGCACCTGAGACGACAAATGCGGCTCTCGCTCCCGCGCCTCATCGCCCGAGAGATAGGTCACAAACAACCCTAAATCGCGCTGATAGCGATACCGAAATTTTAAGTACTCCAGATCGTCTTGCGTAATGCCCACGATCAGCACCCCATCGCGGCGATAGCCCACACAGTATCCGGTCTCAGCCTCCAATTCATTTACAAATTCGGGATAAACCGATAGTCCCTTCAAGCCGAGATGCAACAGGTCTTCCTCTTCAAATTGCACCTCTGACAGCGGCGACAACATCCCCGCTGAAGCCCAGCTCGCCGAGTGCCCAACGCGCCCCCGATCAAACAGAGCCACAGCACACCCCGCACGCGCCAACCGCCAGCCAATCGCCAGACCAATTGCCCCACCGCCCACAATGAGCACGCGCTTTTTTGCCATCACAACCTCAAAGTAAAAAACCACCCTTCGCGCAGAGCCGAAAAGGTGGTCTCACCATCCGTTCAACAAACTCCCTACGCCGGCACGATCCGGATCAGGTACAAAGGGTATAATCTCAGCTCGCAGCAGCAAGCACCCCTGTCTTCTTTCAGTTTTGCAAAGATACCATTTTCACATCTTCAGGTCAAGACGTTCCCCATAACACTTGACAGACACCGACATATTCCTTACGTTTTCAAAACAACGCGGACCGTACAGGGGTGCCGAAAGGCTGAGAACACACCCTCCGAACCTGCTCTGGGTAATGCCAGCGAAGGGAACACGGCGCATGATGGAAATACAAACCGCCGATGCTCTTCGCACACATCGTCGGTTATTTTTTTTAAGGAGAACGCCATGAGCAACCAGAATGGCAACAATGCTGCAAAAGTCTATCTCAAAGGCAAACACGGGATTCGCGTCCCTGCCCGCAAAATATCTCTGACAAATGGTGAAGACCCCGTTTACGTCTATGACACCAGCGGACCACAAGGTGGGGATGTGCGAAATGGTCTGCCCCCATTGCGCGAAGCGTGGATTCGGGCGCGGGGCGATGTCGAGGATGTCGCACCAACTTATGTCCCGCAGTCAGAGGCACCGGAAATCCCTGAAAACCTGAGCCGCAAAACCGTTCTTCGCGGCACGGACAATGTCACGCAGATGCACTATGCCAAACGCGGTGAAATCACGCCCGAAATGGAATTTATCGCCATCAGGGAAAATGTCGATCCCGAATTTGTGCGCTCAGAAGTCGCGCGAGGCCGCGCCATCATCCCGGCAAATATCAACCATCCCGAAAGCGAACCCATGATCATCGGGCGCAACTTCCTCGTCAAAGTCAATTCCAATATTGGCAACTCTGTGGTCACGTCCTCTATAGAAGAAGAAGTCGAAAAGATGCAGTGGTCCACGCAATGGGGTGCCGATACAGTGATGGACCTATCCACGGGTAAAGACATCCACGAAACCCGCGAGTGGATCATCCGCAACTCCCCCGTGCCCATCGGCACAGTGCCGATTTATCAGGCTCTGGAAAAAGTGGGCGGCGTTGCCGAAGACCTCACCTTTGACATTTTTATGGACACCATCATCGAACAGGCCGAACAGGGCGTGGATTACTTCACCGTGCATGCCGGCGTACTGCTCCGTTATGTCCCCCTCACCGCCAACCGGGTCACGGGCATCGTGTCTCGCGGCGGCTCCATCATGGCCAAATGGTGTCTCGCGCATCATCAGGAGAGTTTTCTCTACACCCGTTTCCGCGACTTATGCGAGGTGATGAAACAATACGATATCTCATTCTCTCTCGGCGACGGGTTGCGCCCAGGAGCCATTGCCGATGCCAATGATGAAGCGCAGTTTGCCGAATTGCAAACCCAGGGCGAACTCACCAAAATCGCCTGGGAATACGATGTTCAAGTCATGAACGAAGGGCCCGGGCACATCCCGATGCACCTCATCAAAGAGAATGTCGATAAACAAATGGAATGGTGTCACGAAGCCCCCTTCTATACTTTGGGACCACTCACCACAGATATCGCGCCGGGATATGATCACATCACCTCCGCCATTGGCGCGGCGATGATCGGATGGTATGGCACGGCAATGCTCTGCTACGTCACCCCCAAAGAACACCTCGGCCTGCCGAACAAGCAAGATGTGAAAGACGGCCTGATCGCGTACAAAATTGCCGCTCACGCCGCCGACCTCGCCAAAGGGCACAAAGGCGCGCAAGACTGGGACGACGCCCTGTCAAAAGCGCGCTTTGAGTTCCGATGGGAAGATCAATTCAACCTCTCGCTCGACCCCGATACGGCCCGCGCTTATCACGACGAAACACTACCCGCTCAGGGCGCTAAAATCGCACACTTCTGCAGCATGTGTGGCCCCAATTTCTGCAGCATGAAAATCACGCAAGACGTGCGTGCCTATGCCGAAGAAAAAGGCATAGAATCAGCCGAAGCCCTCGAAATTGGCATGGCCGAAAAAGCACAAGAGTTCAAAGAAAAAGGGTCTGAGATTTACCAGACCGCGGATTGAGGCGAAATCAATGAATACATCGCATTTTGTCACATCTGAAATTATCCAGCACGTCGTTGACACGATTGTGTATGCGTTGCATCCCCACAAAATTCTGATATTCGGGTCTTGCGCTAATAAAAAGATGAAATGGGATAGTGATTTAGACCTATTTATAGAAATGGATACGGATGTGTCATTTGCGGAGCGCGCATTAAATGTTCGCAATTTGTTCGACAATATCCCCTGTCCACTGGATATTGTTGTTTATACACCTGAGGAAGTTGTCTATTGGCGTGAAGTACCTTCTTCATTTGTACACAAAATTTTTGCCGAAGGTTATGTCGTCTATGACCGAGCCACAGAGGAATCTGGTCAAACAGTGGATGCTCAAAGCTGAGAATGATCTGCTGAATGTCGCCAATAATCTACAATCGGATTCTATACCCTGGGATACGGTTTGCTTTCATTGTCAACAGGTCGTAGAAAAATATATCAAGGCGATTTTGGTGATTCACAACCAGGAAATTCCGAGAATTCACGATCTGGAACAACTTTACTACTTGATTCAATCGCAGATACCATCACTGGAAAATCAGAGAGCCGAATTACGATGGTTGACCACATATGCAGTTAACCGAGGAATGGAAACAGGTATTGCTTATTTTTTGAGCAATACCTGTTTTAATAAGGAATGGAGACTCAACGACTGTCTTCTGCAGCGAGCGGGGATCCGACAAAGCCCAAACTAAGCGGTTGTGTCACCTTCTCAGGGATCGCCGTATTCAGTACTTCGACATACGCATCGTAGAAACGCTGAATATTTTCCACATAATGCACGGGTTGACCGCCGCGGCAAAAACCGTATCGCGCCCGCTCGTAATAGTCAGGTTGGGACAGCAAGCGCATCGCCTTTTCCACGTTGCCAAACCAGCGGTTGGAATCCCATCCCATTTCCCGCGCCAGCCGGCGGGCGTCGAGTACATGTCCATACCCCACATTATAAGAAGCCAGCGCAAAGCGAATTCGCTCATCCATCGGCAGATTGTGATCAAACCTGTTGATGAGCTGACGCATGTACCGGACCCCTGCGTGAATACCCTCCTGGGGGTCGTGAAGATCGGTAAATCCCAACTCCTCTCCCGTGCTCGGCATCACCTGCATCAGTCCCTGCGCGCCGACCCAGCTAACGGCCTCTGGATCAAATTTGGATTCCTGGTACATCTGTGCGGTAATCAACCGCCAGTCCTGTCCGTATTGAGAGGCGTATGTTTTTGCCAATTCATCATAAGGCGACAATTGACCGCTCAAACCGACCCGCATTGAATCTTTGGCTCTGGCAACAGCGCGCGTGCTCTTGAAATACCTCTTTTTCATCATATTAAAAAACAAGCCGCCTTTTTCTTCTTTTATGTATTCGTTCAATGCCGCCAGCAACTCTGAATTGTCCTTGCGAATCGCCCACCCCAGCACTGTGGGCTTGATACTCAAAGCGGCTTTGAGACGGCGACCATAAGCGCGTTCTATATCGAGCAAATGGGAATCGCACATCGCGAGGTCATAAATACCCTCTTCAACCCCGACTAAGATATCTTCGGTTTCTACATCATCGGGCACCAGCGCAATCTCGATACCATCCACGGAATCCCGCAACGCCATCAGCGTCGTATAAAATGAAGAACTGGCGCGCACATGTATCGTCCGCCCGGCCAGATCCTGAAGGCTGGCAATCGAATTGTCATCCGCATGCACCACCACCAGTTCACTCACTTCATTATACGGTTGCGTAAATGCCACCTGCGCTTGCCGTTCCTCAGTAATAGTCATTGCCGCAGCCACGACATCGCCCTTGCCTTCATTTAAATACGACAGCAATTCGGCGTGACTGTCCGGAATGACAATTTCGAGACGCATGTCGTGCTGCGAGGCAAACCGCTTTATAAGCTCGTACTCGAACCCGATCTGCTGTCCCCGATAAATAAAATAAGTCATCGCATTATTGCGCGTAATCATCCGCAACCGGCGGCGTTCTTTCAGGCCCGGCAAATCGTCGGTAAATGTCTGCTGGCGATGCCGCGTAAATTGATGCGCCAGCAAATACTCATCCACCTCGTCCTTGAGTTTTGTATCATTTGGACGCATCATCAGAGCGAGCGGCCTCTCTTCTGCCACAACGAGCGGCGCGACGAGATTATCGTAAGAACTGGCAATAGCGTGCCATAAATGCGCGTCGCACACGGTCGCTTTGTATTCGCCCTGAACAATGCCGTTGACCAGATCCTCAGTACCGAGTGTATCTGACACCGTGTGGATGCGTAAAGACGGCACCTCCTGCTGAACATCGATCAAGGTTTGATAATACGAACTGGACTGCCGCACGCTGATCTCCATACCGGCGAGATCAGCAACTGTCTGGGGCAGACTATCTGCCCGCGCTGTAATCAAATATTCATCCACGTACAAATAAGGAACTGAAAACGCTGCTATCTTTTCCCGATCTGGCGTAACCGTCAAGCTGGCGGCGATAATATCGCCCTCGCCTTCGAGTAATTTTTCCAACATCTGAACGTAATTATCGGCCTTTACAAGCTCTAACTTCAGCTTGAGTGCGTCGGCCAGACTATGGGCGATATCGTAGTCCAGGGTCACCGGCTCCGCCTGCCGAGGAATATAGGTAATCGGCGCCTCGCTAACGATCACCCGCAATGCGCCGCGTGCCTGCAATTGCGGAAGATCGCCAGTATATCTGGATTTGGATAGTACGGGTTGTTTTTCGCTGCACTGTACAAAAGCACATAGAAAAATCAGTGCTGAAGGAATCATACGATGCAACATAAGATGTGTCTCCTTTCAAGATATAGCCTCATCACCGGGTCAATGGGGCTAATACTTTGCGACATTTTCTTATATAAGAAGAAGGGATTACAACATGTAGTCGTAATCCTTTTTTTTATACAGATGATCGTTTGGTGCGATTTATGTTTCCCGTCTCACCGGCGGGTCGGACACAAAGCTTTCGACAGCCGCGTCAACCGATTCCAACGTGCGAAAATGTGACGACAACTTTCCGACCATCATCAAACTCTCCATCCGGTTTGCAATGCCGGCCAACCTGAGATCGCCTCCGACATTTCTCAACATCTCCAGGCTGACCGCTAATACGCCCAACATCGTGCTACCAAACCACTTCACTCTGGAAAAATCGACCACGACATTTGTAATGCCATCGGCCATGACCTCTTCGACATAGTGCTGAAAAGGAACGACTGTAGGACCACTCATCAGGGTACCCGATACAGTCAAAACCGCGACATGGTCGCGAATGTCAATTTTGACTCTCATCAATCTGGCAAACAGCTCTTCAAAAATTGGACGTTGCTCAGTCCACAATTTACAAACATCTCTAGGCATCCTGATCTGCAAAACTTTCCACAGCCCGATCTACTGTATCCAAGGTCGTAAAAATATTTGCCAACTGCGTAACCATCAAAATACTTTCGATCTTTCTGGTCACACCCGTCAATCTCAAATCGCCGCCTTCACCGCGCAACGTCGTCAAGCTCGCCGTTAGCACGCCCAGCATGGCACTGCCAAACCATCTCACCCTGGAAAAATCAACCACCACCTTTTTTACCCCCTCACTTGCCAGTTTTTTAATATGATCTTGGAATGGAGCAACCTCGGGGCCGCTCATCAATTCACCCGACAGGGTCAAGACAGCGACATCGCCGCGCATCTTTTCCGAAATCCTCATACAAGCCTCCAAACCCCAAAACTTATTGAATATCGCACAGAATGTAAAAAATAAAACTAAAAAAGAAAAAAATCAAGAAAAGAGGTATTCAATCACCATTTGCAATGCAGCATCTGATATCGCATTGCGAATCGCATCGCGGTCTCCATCAAACCGAAAATCTCTACACACCACACCTTCTGCACCGGCAACTGCGATATACGCCGTACCAATAGGCTTGGGCGACCGTCCGCGAATGGGACCTGCTATCCCGGTCTCGGCCAGGCCCAAATCTGCACCACTCACTTTTCGCACACCCTTGGCCATCTCACACGCGGCTTCTGCGCTCACTGCACCATACATATCCATCACCTGCACATCTATTCCCAGCATCTCGCATTTAGACAACGCGCTATACGCAATAACCCCGCGCTCATAATAAGCCGAACTGCCCGGAACCGAAACAATGCGGGCGCTGATCAACCCACCTGTTGTGGTCTCTGCAACTGCAATGGTCCGGTCCCGTTCTCGAAGCAATTTGCCGAGCTTTTCTTCCAACTGTTCAGACATATTTTAATTTTTGGTTTCCGCAAGCACCGCGAGATTTTCCCGCAACTTCGACAGCGTCTCCCGATATTCGCGCTCGCGCTCGCGCTCTTTTGCCACAACCTCTGCGGGGGCATTGTTCAAAAAACCCGCATTGCTCAACTTTTTCTCCAATCCGCCCAGCACCTTTTCCAATCCCCCAATTTCCTTTTCCAATCTCTGGCGTTCCACAGTGAGATCAATCACGCCAGATAGAGGCACGAAAATTTCCACATCGCCAACCACAGCACTCGCAGACGCCGCCGGGCGTTCCAAATCTGCGCCGAGGGTCAAATTTTCAATGCGCCCCAACGCCTTCATATAGCCCTTAACAGACGTCAAAATCGCACGCGCCTCCTCTGAGCCCGTCTTACACACCACATCCACGCGCTTGCCCGGTGGAATACGCATTGTACCTCGGATATGGCGCACAGCACCCACCACATCCCGCATCAAAGCCATTTCTCGATCCGCCGCTTTATCAAATTGCGTTTTGTCGGCTATGGGCCAGGGCGCAACAATAAGTGCCTCGCCCTCGCGTGGAAATGTTTGCCACAACGCCTCAGAAATAAAAGGCGCGATGGGATGCAACAGGCGCAACGTGCCCTCAAACACGACACACAAAACCGACTGCGCGGTTTGACGGGCGCTTTGATCATCGCCATACAGGCGCACTTTCGCCATCTCCACATACCAATCGCAATACGCGCTCCACACAAAATCGTACAGCGCACGCGCCGCTTCGTCAAAGCGATACGCCTCCAACGCCTCTGTAACCTGTAACACCGTGCGATTGTACAAACTCAAAATCCACCGATCAGAAAGGTCCGTAATCGGCTCGGGGACCGTCCGCAACGCCACATCGCGGATATCGCGATCGTCCAAATTCATTTGTACAAACCGCGCGGCATTCCAGATTTTGTTACAAAAATTGCGGCACATTTCCGCAATGGGCGAATCTTGCAATTTATTGTCCTTCACATCGGCATCGAACCGAATATCCTGCGAACTGCCGCATTGATACAAAAGCGACAGGCGCGTGGCATCTGCGCCATAGCGGTCAATCAATTCGCGCGGATCAATTCCCGTACCCAGCGACTTGCTCATGCGCTTGCCATCGCGCGTTTGCACCGTGGGATGAACCAGCACCGTCCGAAACGGAATCTCATCCACAAATTCAACAGCCGTCATAATCATCCGAATCACCCATAGATACAAAATATCCCGCCCCGTAATCATCAAATCCGTCGGATGAAACAGCTTCAAATCCTCTGTATCTTCGGGCCAACCCAGCGTTGCAAAAGGCCACAGCGCCGAGGAAAACCACGTATCGAGCACATCTGGGTCTTGCGTCAACTGCTGACTGCCACACGTTGAACACACTTCGGGTGGCTCTGCATTCACAATCACCTCGCTGCAATTTTCACACGTCCACACCGGAATGCGGTGTCCCCACCACAATTGCCTCGAAATACACCAGTCGCGGATATTCTCCAGCCATTCAATCGAATATTCCCGAAACCGATCCGGCACATAATCAATCTTCTTCTCGCGCATCAGGGGCAAAATCAAATCGGCCAAATCGCGCATCGCCACAAACCACTGCTCCATCGGCATCGGTTCAATCACCGTGCCACAGCGATCGTGATGCGGCACCGCGTGGGTATAATCCTCAATTTTTTCCATCAAACCCAAATTGTCGAGTGCCTCGACCACCGCCTTGCGACACACATACCGGTCCTGCCCGACATAAGCACCCGCATCCTCTGTCATTTCGCCATTCAGACCAATAACCGCGATTTCGGGCAAATCGTGACGCTGCCCTATCTCGTAATCATTGGGATCGTGTGCCGGCGTCACCTTCACCGCACCGCTCCCCATCTCTGGATCGGCATAGTCATCTGCCACAATGGGAATGGGGCGGTCCATAAGCGGCAACATCACCATTTTACCCACGGCATTGCGCCATCGCGCATCGGATGGATGTACCGCCACCCCGGTATCGCCCAGCATGGTTTCCGGGCGCGTTGTCGCCACAACCACATCGGGTGCGTCATCTATCCCCTTGTACCGAATATGCCACAGGTGGCTATGGACCTCTCTTTCCTCCACCTCGAGGTCGGAAATCACTGTGCCACACTGCGGGCACCAGTTCACCATGCGTTTGCCCCGATAAATCCAGCCCTTCTCGTAAAAACGCACAAATGTTTCCAACACCGCCCGCACGTACGCCTCATCCATTGTAAATCGCTCGCGCGACCAGTCATAACTACAGCCCAACTCGCGCAACTGTCGCAAAATTGTGCTGCCGTATTTTTCCCGCCAGGCCCATATCCGCTTCAACAAGTCTCTGCGACCTATGTCGTGGCGCGTCTTTTTTTCGTTCTCCCAGATCTCTTGCTCCACCTTCATCTGCGTGCCAATACCCGCGTGATCTGTACCGGGCAAACACAGCGTGCGAAATCCCCGCATCCGCTTGTACCGAATCACCGCATCGTGAATCGCGTGTTGTAGCGCGTGGCCCATGTGCAACTCCCCCGTCACATTGGGCGGCGGAATCGTCACCGTATAGGCAGGACCTGTCGCGCGAAACTCCGGGCGAAAATATCCTTTCCTGTGCCAAAAATCATACCACGTCTTTTCAATATCTTCTGGATTGTAAGCACGCGCCAAAGCTTTATTTTTCATCGTCTCCATGATTCCTTCTTTCCTAAACCGAATAACCTCGCCACCCCTCATAAATCGTCCGCACAGATACCTTAATCACCGCCGTTGTGGGCACGGCCAATAACATGCCAACTGCGCCAAACAACTCGCTGCCGACGAGCACCGCAAAAATGACGAGCAGAGGATGCAAATTAACACTGCGTCCAACCACCATGGGGGCGACAAAAACATTATCTACGAGTTGAACGATTGCAAACACAATAATCACTGGAATAACCACACCAAAACTCAGAGCAGAATATTGCAATACAGCGGCAACAACACCGGCAATAATCCCAATCGCAGGGCCCATATAGGGAATCACATTGGCCAAACCCGCGAGAAGGCCAATCAGCAGAAAATGTTCCAGACCGATGATATAAAGTCCGGTAATTGACAGAAGCGAGACAATCAGCACAGACAACACCATACCGCGCATATAGCTACCCAATTGCCTATCGATGCGATGCAACAAATTTAATACCAGTTCAAAATATCGATTTGGCACCTGCTCAATGATCGCGCGCTTGATCCTTCTGCTCTCTCCCAAAAAGAAAAATAAAACAAAAGGCACAATAACAAAAAATGTAAGCCCTGACAGCAATTGCCCGACCAATCGAGGCGTCTCCTTAAACAAATCTGTGGCGATGACCTGCAAACGCTCATTGAACGCATGAACCACATCTTTGCTTTCGAGCAAGGGCATCCATTCTTTGAGCATAGGCATCCATTTTTCAAAGCTGGCATGAAAGGTC
Organism: Candidatus Latescibacterota bacterium; assembly: GCA_965232265.1. GTDB lineage: Bacteria > Latescibacterota > UBA2968 > UBA2968 > UBA2968 > VXRD01. Next base: position 180,811 of record CBDDPH010000002.1, on the reverse strand, counting down.
TCAATATAGGTTTTCACAACTGCCAGATATCCGCGCTTGTATTCCCCAAATGTATGTTGTGTTGCCGATATTAAAATTTGTGCTTTCCCAAATTGAACCGGTGCCTCGGGTTCCACGACCGATGAGTCTGAAAGCGATGATACACCCTCAATATTCCCTCTAAGCGTCAACACAATGGAATCTTTTTGCCCACCATAAAAACCGTACAATTTCAAATATGCCTGGCGCGGCTCATTCGCTTGTGGAGAAAATACCACACGCAGTGTGTCTCGGCCACCTACCACTCTTGGGCTGGCCTGTGGCGGCCAAGAAAAGATAGGGGATTCCGCATCTCGACCACCGGGTGCCAATTTCAGGGGCAGGCCCTCGACCTTAAAATCTTCGAATTCACTCTCATAACGATCAATCGTCACCACGTCGTCGCCCGTATTTCCCACCACACAGTACCATGTACCCTGCTCGCCAATAATGCGCTCGACCATATCCTCAGTACTGCGCCCTATCACAGGCATGACCACAATGAGCGGAATAAAAACAACAGCAAAAACAGAGACTAAGACCACAGCCGTAGCGACCAGGCGATTTAAGCGATACGACTCGAGCAAATTGACCAGAGGCATTAACAAATACGACAGCACAAACGCAATAAAAAAAGGCGCCAGAGTACTTCGAATCGTATATAACAACCAGACCGCCACAACGATGAGGCCCAAAAAAATCACAATACGCAAAATCTGAGCCGTGCCCATGCCGCCAGAAGAGGGTTCATTCATGACTCGTCTTCTCCGTCCTCTTTTTGGTTTGCCGCCAACTCATCTCGGGCAGCCTGCAAACTGTGATTGGTTTGCCGCAATCGCTCCGCGACAATACGCGCGAGTTGAATGGCGATTTTTACTCCCAAATGCGGCCGTTGTTTCGCCAACTGATGCAGTGCGTCTCGCGGGAAAAGTGCCAACCTGGTATCTTCTGCCGCCACTGCTGCTGCTGTTCTCGGCACATCTTCCAAAAGTGCTGTTTCACCAAAAAAGGAACCGGATTCAGATTGGGCAAGCAACACTTTCTCGCCATCTTTGCCATCCTTCTGAACCACCTTTACACATCCCTTTAACACCACGTAAACCCCATCTCCCGGTCCACCTTGTTGAAAAACAACATCGCCTGTTGAATACTTGCGAATTTCTATAAGTTCTACCACCGCCTGCAGCTCCCGGCGATTCAATTCCCGAAATAGTGGAATGGCACGCAATTTGGGAAATAGCGGCTTTTCGCGCTCCAACCATCGCTGTAAAAATCGATGCATCACAAATCCTATACCCCTGAGCGATAGGGCATCGCGGGTTCTGCTGCCCTCAAGCGTTCAAAAAAATCCAGCGCCTTTGGGCGATAGCGCGATGCGATGTGTTGATCAAAAAATGCCCGCAATATTCGCGTCACCTCTGCGCGGTTCACGCCCTGCAAGAGGGAAAGATCAATGCGGTCTGGGCGTCCCACCTGTAGATGCGCCATGAAATTTACCGTCTTGAACTGCACGCGCATGCCCGCCCCTGCGTGATTGTCGCACAATGTACCACCCAGGCCCGGGCTGAACCCCAGGCGGTGCCCCTGAAGCCGAGCACCACATTGAACACACCCACTTAGATGGGGGCGATACCCCACAGCACCCGCAGCGCGAATCTGGAAATACCACACCGGTACATCCAGGGCCATCTCCGCAATGCTTCCCACCCATTGCATCGCTTCAAGCGCGATGCTAAACAAAAGGGGATTGCGATCTTCATCTTCGGTAATATGATCCAGAAATTCGCATATCGCGCTTCCGGCAGCCATCCGGCCGTAGTGTTGTTTTACCGGTTCAAAAGCGTGTGTAATATCCCCTTCGCTCAATATTTGCAACTCGCGATTATCCTGCCGATAAAAAACATAACGACCCCAGGTCATGGGTTCAAGACTCGCACCAAATTTGCTTTTGGGTCGTCGCGCGCCTTTGGCTACCAGACGCAACTTGCCGTAATCCCGAGAAAACAGCACCACGACCTTGCTGCTTTCACTCATGCGAAAACCGCGCAACACCAACCCATCGGTCTGACAAATCACGGCGACTCCAATGCTGTTGGGGGATTGGTATAGATCATATAAATCGATTCATTGGGATACACCATGCCATAGCGCTCGCGAGCAATGCGTTCAATTTCACCCAAATTGTTTTCCAGCAATTTCGCCTCGCGTTCCAGCATCGCATTCTCCTGACGAATGGTTTCAATTTCCCGTTTCAATGCGGCAATTTGCTGCTCGCGCATTACGAGTTGGAAAATCCCACTATCTCCTGCAAAAAAGAAATAAAGGGAAAGCACCACAGGTGCAAATATTAAAAATCTATTCAGGCGTCGCCTTGCGCTTCCCGGTAACACCGGACTGTTTTCCGGCAACACCGTACTTCGTCCCCGATAAAATGAGCGCATAACACAATCTCCAAAGTCAGTTGTCGGTTGTTCTACCTCCGATTTAACACCACCATATCATCCCGGTGGATAACCACTGCGCCGTTTTTGATCCCGAGAATTTCTGCAACTTCTGGCGTTTTTTTTCCGCGAATACGCCGCACATCATAGGCACCAAATCTCGTTAAACCGCGCGCGATCTCGACGCGTTGTTTTGATTCAACGCCGATGAGTTCACCAACTTCAAAATCGCCAATAACGCGGACAATACCCGAAGGCAACAAACTCTTGCCGCCATCGCTCAAAGCGACCACTGCGCCATCATCTACGACCACACCCCCTCGCTTTCGGGAATGCGCCAACCACAAATCTCTGCTGTTCAAACTGCGATTATCCGCCACAAATAACGTGCCGCAATCTGCCCCATCCAAAATTTCGCGCAAACCGTTTGTACATCCATTTGCAATCACCGCCATCTGCCCACCTTGCATCACGGCCTCGGCTGCCCTGAGTTTTGTACGCATGCCCCCGCGTCCCAGCGCACTCCCCGAAGACCCCACAGTTGCGTAGAGTTCTTCGGGCATCCCGTACACAGACCGAACCAGTTGTGCGTCTGGGTCTTTTGCGGGATCGCACGAAAACAACCCATCGACATCGGTCAACAACACCAGCATGTCCGCATCCACCAGATGCGACACCATTGCGGACAGGCGGTCATTTTCACCCACAGACAATTGCAATTCTTCCACCGCCACGCTGTCGTTCTCATTGACAACAGGCACGACGCCATACCGAAACAATTGGTCCAATGTATTCCGCGCATTCACATACCGCGTGCGATTGTCCAGATCATCAGAAGTCAACAGCACCTGCCCCACCAAAACACCGTGTGCCTCAAATGCCCGTTTGTAAGCATCCATCACCAAACCCTGCCCCACCGCAGCCGTGGCTTGCAAATCGGCCAACCGCCTCGGTCGATTACGCAACCCCAACTGCCCCATGCCGGCACCAACGGCTCCAGATGTCACAATTGCCACCTGTAACCCGCGATCTCTCAAATATGCCACATCGGCGGACAGGCGGTCAATCACCGCGAGATTCAGTGTGTTGCCCTGTGCCGTCACCACCCGCGTGCCCAATTTTACCACTACCCGCCGCACATCAGCAAACAAAACTTTGCGATCTATTTGTCTATTCGTCCCATTCATGTCAAATCAATCTCGATTTTGGGACGCACGGGTACCCCGCGTTCTGCGAGATAGGTTTTAACTTCCGCAATACTGTATTGCTTATAGTGAAAAATCGACGCCGCCAGCGCCGCGCTCGCCTTGCCTTCGGACAACACCGCGTACATATCCTCTGGCCCCCCTGCCCCACCAGACGCCACAATCGGCACATCCACGCGCTCGGCAACCATGCGATTTAACTCAATATCGTATCCATCTTTTGTACCATCCGCATCAATACTGTTCAAAACCAGTTCGCCCGCGCCGAGGTCCACCAATTCCTCAGCCCATTCGAGGGCATCTCGTCCAGTATATGTGCGCCCGCCATTGATAACCACTTCCCAGCGCACATCCTCTGTTTGATCGGGATTCGGCTGTCGAATTGCGTCAATTGACCCCACAATTGCCTGCGACCCAAAACTTTCAGCCCCCTGCGTAATAATTTCAGGCGTGTGTACGGCTGCCGAATTGATCGACGCTTTTTCCGCGCCCCCTTCGATAATCGTGCGAATGTCATAATACGTGCGAACGCCCCCACCAACCGTAAAGGGAATAAACACCTCTTCGGACACGCGCCGCACGAGTTTGCCGACAATATCGCGCTTCTCCGCCGACGCCGTAATATCGTAAAATACCAGTTCATCGGCTCCTTCTGCATCATAGCGTTTCGCGAGTTCAATGGGATCGCCAGCGTCTTTATCGGCTGAAAACTTAACCCCGCGCACATTGCGACCGTTTTTCACATCCAAACACGGAATAATTCGCCTGGCCAGCATTCTACACCCTCTCCGCAAAATTCTTCAAAATTTTCAAGCCGGCATCCTGACTTTTCTCGGGGTGAAATTGCACGCCAAAAGCCCGACCATTTCCGGCAATTGACGCATAATCAATCCCGTAATCCGTCACCCCCACCACATCTTCACCGCGCTCAGACGCCACAAAAAAAGAATGGACAAAATAAAAATAAGACCTATCGGGCACGCCATACAGAAGTGCTGTCTCGCGCTGAATTCGCACCTCATTCCACCCAATTTGCGGAACGCGCTGCCCTTCGGGAAAACGCTTCACCGTTCCCGGCAAAATATCCAATCCCTTATGCCGACCCATTTCTTCACTCTCGGCAAACATCAATTGCAAGCCCAAACAAATGCCCAAAAAGGGTCGGCCTTCTGAAATAGCCCTCGCAATGGGCGCAATCAATCCCGCTGTTTTCAGATTGTTCATCGCATCGCCAAATGCCCCCACGCCGGGAAGCACAACGCGATCGGCGGAATCGATATCCTCGGGTCTATCGACAATAACAGCCTTCGCACCAACGTGTTCAAACGCCTTTTGAACACTTCGCAAATTCCCCATCCCGTAATCGACAATTGCAATCATCTCACTCTCCCAATGCACTCGACCGCTCCGTCGCAGCCAAAACAGCATCCATCAAAGCCGCGCGCAAACCGCCCTGTTCCAGCGCGTGCAAACCCGCAATCGTCGTTCCGCCCGCCGACGTCACCCGATCTTTCAAAATTGCCGGATGTTCGCCGCTCTCGGCAACCATACGCGCAGCCCCCAGCACAGTCTGAGTCGCCAGCGTCAACGCCATATCTTTTGACAAACCAGACCGCACCCCGCCATCTGCCAGCGCGTCAATTACCGCGTACACATAGGCAGGTCCACTGCCCGCGAGTCCGGTTACCGCATCCATCTGTGATTCTGAAACAACGACCGCCGCACCAACCGCATTGAACAGAGACAGCGCCAGACTCAGGTGATCCTCACCCGCATGTGTTCCCGCACATATTCCCGAACCCGCCGCACCGACCTGCGCCAGCACATTGGGCATCGCGCGAATAACGGGCAGAGAACCCAATTCCGCTTCCAACGCCGCAATTCGCACACCCGCCATGAAGGAAATAATCACCTGATCACCGTGCAACAAATCCCGAAATCCCTCAACGGTTTGCTTCCAGAACTGGGGCTTCACACCCAGCACCACAATATCCTGATGCCCCACCACCTCGCGTGCATCTGCCGCAACATGGACACCCAATTCGCGCCTTCTCTGATCCAACACCTCAGCAATCAGATCCACCGCCGTGATATTTTCAGGCGCAATCTCTCCCGACCGAATCCAACCGGCCATCAGCGCGCCTCCCATATTGCCTGCACCAATAACAGCGATTTTTTTGTTCATAGTTGTCAGTTGTCAGTTGTCAGTTGTCAGTTGTCAGTTGTCAGTTGTCAGTTGTCAGTCCACCCTACCCCCTCTTACGTCTTGTATCTTAACAAACGGGCGACCACGGGCGGTGTTCAACTGGTCGCCTCTCAGACCAGTTCACGGATCGCCCCTACATTCTATCCCTTCGTGTCCTTGGTGTCCTTAGTGGATTTCACGTCTCACCGTCTTTTAAACATACGTCAACCAGCCGCGCTTGTCTTCTGCACGCCCTTCCACAATCGCAAAAAATGCGTCCTGCAACTTCTTTGTGATCTCACCTCGAGAACCACAGCCAATTTTGATATGATCAATAGCCGTAATAGGCGTGATCTCTGCCGCGCTACCCGTAAAAAACACCTCATCGGCAATGTACAGGGACTCTCTTGGTATCGGCCGCGTCGTCACCTTATGTCCCAACGCTCGGGCAAGTGCAATAACCGAATGTCGCGTAATACCGGGCAAAATAGACGACTCAGTAGAAGGCGTGTAAATCTGCCCATTCTTCGCCATAAAAATATTTTCACCACTTCCTTCGCTCACATAACCCTGTGTATCCAGGGCAATGCCCTCGGCATATCCATCGGCCATCGCCTCCATCTTGATCAGTTGTGCATTCATGTAATTCGCCGCCACCTTGGCCAGCGAAGGCATGGTATTGGGTGCCAGGCGATTCCACGACGCAAACCGAACCGACACGCCTTTTTCCAGAGCTTCTGGCCCCAGATACTTGCCCCATTCCCACACCGCGATCACCACCTCGACCGGGCAGGGCATTGGATTGACGGCCAATTCGCCAAATCCCCGCAAAACTACGGGTCTGATATAACACGCTTGCAAATTGTTAATGCGAATTGTCTCCAAAATGGCCGCTTCCAGTTCATCCTGCGTATAGGGAATTTCCATGCGATAAATTTTGGCCGAATCGTAAAGCCTTTTCACATGATCTCGCAGCCGGAAACAGGCCGGTCCTCTTTCGGTATGATAACACCTTATCCCCTCAAAAACACTCGAACCGTAATGCACCACATGGGACAGCACGTGAATTTTGGCATCGTCCCAACCCACAAAATTCCCATTAAACCAGATCTTGTCTGACTTTGGAATGGGCATAAGAAAACCCTTTCTGTTAAATATTCCTATTTTTGTCCTATGCTGCCCTGTTCAAATTAGTCTCGGCGACCTCGCACAGCCAACGCGCGACAAATCCGTTCAAAACCATCTATCGATATGGTTTCGGGACGCGCGCGACCATCGATATTCGCTTCCATCAAAATCTCATCATCTACCACACCAGATAGTGCGTTGCGTACCATCTTCCTCCGCTGCTGAAATGCGGCACGCACCACGCCAAACAAACGCCTTTCATCTGCAATATCATAAGCAGAATTTGCTTCAAAATCCAGCATCAACACAGAAGAATGCACTTTGGGCCGCGGATAAAAATGCGCGGGAGACAGATCAAACAACCGTTTTGCGACACACCGCACCTGTGTGACAACCGACAACACGCCATATATTTTGCTGCCCGGCGGCGCAATCATGCGCTGTCCCACCTCGCGCTGCACGGTAATCACAGCGCGTTTCCAAACCCTTCGCGCATCCGTAATTTGCCTGATGAGCGCGCCCGTAATATGATAGGGCAAATTGCCCACCAGAATCGCTTTTTCTCGTTTTTCAACTTCAACAAGCGCGGGCAAATTGACCTGACGCACATCATCCGATACAATTTTTAACCGCGAACCAAACCGCTCGGAAAGCAGATCACACAACGCCCCATCAATCTCAACAGCGACCACCTGTCCTGCTCGCTCAACCAGCAAGCCCGTCAACGCACCTCGTCCGGGACCAATTTCTACCACCAGATCTTCTTTCTCAACCCGTGCAGCCGCTGCGATTCGCTCGATAGATACGCCATTTGTGAGAAAATGCTGTCCCAGCCGCGTCTTGGTTTTCACGATATTCCCAATCCTAAATAAAGTCCTGAGCATTTTGCGTCGTCTGCCGACACACATCTCCAGTATCCCCGTATCCCGCATCAGCCAGACACTCGGCGACATAGCGCAGGTATGACGGCTCATTGCGCTTGCCTCGCTTTGGCGCTGGCGCCAAAAACGGACAATCCGTCTCCAAAAGCAACCGCTCAGCGGGCACATTCAATGCGACCTCCAACGCACCCGAATTTTTAAAAGTGACAATACCGCCAAAACCCAGATAAAAATTGAGATCCACCGCGCGCTTGGCTCCTTCGACATCCCCGCCGAAACAGTGCATCACACCGCCCACCTCCGATCCGCCTTCTTCCTCCAACACATCTAACACCCGCGTCTCAGCACCCCGACTGTGCACAATCAGCGGCAGCCCCATCTCTCTCGCCAGACGAATATGCGCTCGAAACGCCCGTTCCTGAACCTCGCGCGGCGCGTAATCGCGATAAAAATCCAACCCTGTCTCGCCAACCGCAACAACCCTGTGATGCTTCAAAAGCGCGGGCAATTTTTTCAAAGCCGCCTCATCCGCCTTCGCAGAATCCGACGGATGAAACCCCGCCGAAGCAAACACATCAGCTTCTGCCTCAGCAAGATCAATGGCAGCTCGACTCGTATCCAAATTTGTCCCCACATTCACAATCTGCCCCACCCCCGCGGCACGCGCCCGGGCGAGCAAATCGTCCAGATCCTTCCTAAATTGTGGAAACATCAAATGCGCGTGTGAATCGACAAGCATGTAAAAATCCTGAAAAGGCGAGTATCCGCAGATAAACGCAGATGAAAATCAAATATCGCTTCATCTCGAGATAGTCTTATAATTCGTTCTCTTTCCGCAGCGAGAAAAGTAAGTGCTTCTTTTTTGATACAAAAATAGACTCGTTTGATTCGCCCAAAAGCTGGTGAGATACTAATAATTGCACCCTCTTCACCAATGCATCTTCACAATAAACGCAAGAATTCGTTTACACTGAGATCTGATTGTCTGATGATGGCACGTAAAGTACCTCTGTCCAGTTCCCTATGATTGGGAACTACAACCTGAGCGAAGGGATCATCTCGACGCAAAATCAGATGACTTCCATGCTGCCGCTTCAGGTAAAATCCAACTTTGCCAAGTGCCTTGACACAGGCTCTCCCTGAAGTCCTGGGTAATCTGCTCATACGGCTACGACCAATGCCTCAAAGTGTTCATTGGGAACCGGTAATCCGTCTTCCTCAAGAGTGAGCACGTATCCCTCAATGGCCTCTTTGATATTGGCGATAGCTTTCTGTTTTGTTTTTCCCTGACTGATACAACCCGGCAAACTGGGACATTCAGCCACCCAATAGCCATCTTCGCCCGGATAAATAATCACTTGTCTCATTTTTCACCTTACGGATAAACAGCCTTCAACCGCTTCATAAATATTGTTCGAGCAGTTCGTCAAATGTCTCTCCTTGAGTCGCGCAACCCTCTATTGATAGGACTTCTGCCCAGTATCCACCTTCTTTTGCTTCGTGAATGATGACTTTTAGTTTCATGTCATTCCCTCTCATTTTTTGTATATCGTTTTACCTGTATCACATCCCCCAGATATCGATCTCTACCCCGCTGTTAATTGAAGAAGCGCATGCTTCCAGTTCCTTTTTATTTAACTCACCTCAGCCCCATCACTAATCTCACCATCTGGCGTCACGAGTGTGAGGCCATTATCATCGGATGCAGCCAGCAGCATACCCTGGGATTCGACACCGCGAATAGTCGCTGGCTCCAGATTGGCAACCACCACAATCTGCTGCCCAACGAGTGCCTCTGGTTCATAAAACTCGGCAATCCCGGCGACAATCTGGCGCTGCTCATCGCCCAAACTGATCTGCAACTGCAACAGGCGATCCGCCCCCTTCACACGCTCGGCTGCATCAATTTTTGCCACGCGCAACTCGAGCTTCTGAAATTCTGAAAAAGAAATCAAATCTTCTGATTTTTCTTCTGCCACATCGACCTCCTCAATACGCGGGAACACCGGATCGCCAGGTGCAACCTTCAAATTGGCGTCCAGCCCCCCCCATGTTTTTAAATCATTCAAATGAACATCTTCCGGCGAACCCTTTGCACCCAGTTGTCGCCAAATCTCACACGCCTTTGAGGGAATCACCGGAAACAGCAACACAGCCAATTGCCGCATCGTCTCCAGCAACGCGTAAATCGTCGCCTCGAGCGCATCCCTCTTGCCTGCATCCTTCACCAAATGCCACGGCGCCTGCACCTCGACAAACCGATTGGCCTCCCGCACCAATCGCCAAATCGCATCCAGAATCGCATTGGGATTCATCGCATCAATAGCTTTGCCCACCGCATTGAGCGTCTCATCCGTCTGCGCTTTCAAAGCGTTGAGCACCGCATGGTTGACATCCACAGCAGGCACAACCCCATCCAAATATCGCGCAGCCATCACCACCGAGCGATTCAGCAAATTGCCCAACTCATTCGCCAACTCGGTATTATAGCGCTGAACAAAAGCCTCCTCGCTAAAATCGCTATCCTGCCCCAGCGTCATATCGCGTACCAGAAAATACCGAAACGCATCCACCCCGTATTTATCCGCCAGATCCAAAGGACGAATCGCATTGCCCAGCGACTTCCCCATCTTTGTCTCATCCACGAGCCAAAAACCATGTCCCATAACCGTTTTGGGCAACGGCACATCTATCGCCTTGAGCATCGTGGGCCAATACACGCAATGCGTGGTCAAAATATCCTTACCAATCAAATGACAAGACGCCTGCCACCAGTGCTCAAAACGCGCATCATCGGCGATATAACCCGGTGCCGTGATATAATTGATCAGTGCATCGAACCACACATAACAGACATAATCTTCGTCAAAAGGAAGCGGAATTCCCCATTCCAAACGCGACCTGGGACGAGAAATACAAAGATCGCCCAGCGGCTGGCGCAAAAACCCGAGGATCTCGTTGCGCCGCTTTTCCGGTCGAATAAAATCGGGATGTGTTTGAATATACGCAATAAGCCAGTCCTGGTATTTGCTCATCCTGAAAAAGTAGTTCTTCTCCGAAATCTTCTCCGTAGGCCGCCCGCAATCCGGACAATTGCCATCAACCAGATCCTTTTCCGTCCAGAACCGCTCGTCCGGGATACAATACCAGCCCTCATAATTGTCGGCATAAATCTCGCCCGCATCGTAAATGCGTTGTAAAATCTCGGAGACAACGCGCTTGTGCCGCGCTTCGGTTGTGCGAATAAAATCATCGTTGGAAATATTTAAAACCTCCCACAACGCCTGAAATCGCACCACCATCTCATCGGCGTGTGCCTGCGGTGACAAATCGCGTTTTTTCGCCGCCTCATCCACTTTCTGCCCGTGTTCATCCGTACCCGTCAAAAACAACACATCATCGCCAGCCAGACGATGAAAACGCGACAGCACATCGGCCATAATCGTCGTGTACGCATGTCCGATATGGGGTTCATCGTTGACGTAATAAATCGGTGTCGTAATATAAAATGTGCCCATTTTTTACCCACTCAAAAGGACTTGATCTGTCGCCAGAGCGAAATCAAGCCCAGATTCATGTTTACATTGCGGTGATTCATCTCCCGCAGTGATTCAATCTTTTTTACAATCCCCGCGAGTTGGTCCAGATCAAAAACCTCAGCCAATCGCCCGACATTGTCCACCTGATCGGCATTGGCTATACAATTGCCCCGACCACATTGCAATAACAGCGCGTCTCTGAGCCAGATTTCAGCACCTGCCAAAATATCCAATGCCTCTTGTCGGTCGAGTTTTGCCAGTGCTTCAAACGTGCGCTCCTCCTGCTCCCCCAGCAACGCTTCCAAAAACCTGAAAGATCGATCTTGCCTATCTGCGACCTGGCCATCGGTCATATCCAATGCCCTGCGAAAGTCGCCGCCACACGTGCGCGAAATAAAATCTGCCGTTGTCTCATCAACGCCCCTCGTCGTCAACCCAACACTGATATCCCGAGCCGAAAGCGCGGGAAATTTCACAAACTGACACCGCGACACAATGGTAGGCAACAACGCATTGGCCTGGGGAGCAATCAAAATCATCAGTGACCGAACAGGCGGTTCCTCCAGAGTTTTCAACATGGCATTGGCCGCCTCTACACGCATCTGATCCGCGTGTAAAATAAGCGTCGTGCGCCAGCCCCCTGCAAAAGCACTGTGCGTAAACTGTCGCTGCATCTCCCGAACGCGATCAATAGCAATCCCCGCATTATCGTTGGGCAACGGATAATGATAAGGCGATTGCCACACCTCGTGCAGTGCAGCTTGCCTATCTTCCTCTTTCACGCTCCGAGAAAAAGGAAAGAGAAGCGCACTATCCGGATGATTGAGACTTGTCACCTTGTGGCAGGCAGCACAACTTCTACAGGCCACAGCACCATCTTCTCGACAATGCAACGCCTGCACAAAATCCAATGCCGCAGCTACGGCACCCGTGCCAGAAGTACCCAAAAACAACAGCGCGTGCGGGACGCGATCTCGCTCAATCAATTCGGTCAAAAACCGAACCGCTCGTTCCTGTCCGATCACCCTTTCCAATATCGCCTCTCATGATGAAAAGCCGCTGGAACGGAACATTCCAACGGCTTTTTTTATTTTCCAAACGACTAAAATGATCCGCTATCCATGCTCCTGCTCACAATGGGAATGTACAACATGTGCAGCCCGTACAATGACGGGCATCGGCATTTGCATTGTTAGCAGAAAAAACAACATGGAACGGCTCCATAATTAAAAAGTATTCGCAACGCGGTGGAAAATAATATGCCTTATCCATCCATTTGTCAAGATTTTATTATTCAAATCGTTTTAACCCTAAACAGTTGACACTTGCGATACAATTTTTTAAGTTTGACAAACAATTGTTCAGATATGTGAAAGACTCATTGAGCGAGAAAATGCAATGCAAATAGGCAACAAAGAACTCGTCGTTATTGGCGACCGCGTTTTGGTCAAGCGAGAAGATTTGGAAGAACGAACCAAAGTGGGGCTTTATTTGCCCCAAACCGTGGTCGAGAAAGAGGAAGTGCAAAGCGGTCGCATTATGGCCACAGGTCCAGGTCTGCCGCTGCCAGAAACGCCCGAAGACGATGAGCCCTGGCGCAATTCTCCAAAAGAACCGCGGTATTTACCCCTGCAAGTTGAGGAAGGTGATTTTGCCTTATTTTTGCAAAAGGCCGCGATGGAGATCTCTTTTGAAGGTGAGAAATATCTCATTGTGCCCCAAGCTTCCATTCTGGTTGTCATTCGAGAGTCGGATACCATAGTAGGCGAAGATGAGGTATTGGATGAACTGGAGGGTCTGGACGACCTCGACCTGTGATGGTTTTGTGAAAGTTCAGAAAAAAAGCCGCTGATTCAGCGGCTTTTTTATTTTCACTCATTGTTCGCCTGTGCCTCAGTATCCGATCTGGCGCATCGAAAACCCAGAGAAGGATAGGTCTTATCGGGCTTTTCACCCCGCCGTCGGGCCATGTGGATATGTGGGGCACTCCAGCCCCCGCCCCTTATAACGCGCTTTTTCCCAGCCTCTGGCCCCGTGGGATTACTGAGAGGAGAAACGCGGTAATATCCGTCTTCAAACCAATCCCAACACCATTCCCAAACATTGCCCGACATATCGAGCAAGCCTTCACTGGTAGCACCTTCGGGGAAGGTTCCCACAGGCAATGGGCGCCGGTTCCGAGTCTCTCGGGTATTTGCTCGCGTGACGTCAAAACGGTCGCCCCAGGGGTAAAGACGGCTTTGTGCCCCTCGTGCTGCGCGTTCCCACTCTGCTTCCGTGGGCAGGCGTTTGCCCTTCCATAAACAATAGGTATTGGCGTCATGCCACGAAACACCCACAACGGGCTGGTTGGGATTACTGTATTTGGCCTCGCCCCAATACCGGGGAGCCGCATGCCCTGTGCTCGTCACAAATTCGCGGTACTGAGCATTGGTTACTTCGCGTGTATCGACCCAGTACGCATCGAGATAAACCTTGTGTACAGGCGCGTTTTTATCTCGCGTATCTCCCATGAGAAAATGGCCTGCGGGAATTTGCACCTCCATTTTACCTGTACTATCTGAAGACATTGCCGCACGGGGTCTGGGCTGTGCAAAAGGAGAACGTCCATCAATCGTCTTGATACTCAACTTGGAAATTTCGATCCGACTGGAAGACAGCTGAAGCGTAATAGAAGTCGCGGTCTCTCGAATCAGTTCGCCTCGCACAACGCGACCCGATTTGAGCACGACCTCAACGGCCTCAGTTGTATCGACCAGGCCAGATAAGACCCCAAATACGATCAAGCATACTCTCATAATATACCGCCGCATTTTGCCTCCTTGGCGATTGGATTATCGCTTTTTGGTCGCGACATTGAAAGTAATCATTTCGCGGTATTTTGTCCAGTCCCACAAAACATACCCAGAAAAATAAAAAAATAAAAGCCCAACCTTAAAAGGCTGGGCTTTGCGACGGTTCCCTAAATGCGACAATTGCTAAACCATGTCTTTCAGTTTTTTGAGAGCTGAAATTCTTACACCCTGCGAAGCGGGTTTGGCTGCAATGGTTATTTTTTCGCCAGTGAAGGGATTGACGCCCTCTCGTTCTGCGCGAGCCGGTTTTTCGACCCTTTTGATTTTGAGCAGACCAGGCAACACAAATTCACCGACAGAACCTGCTGTGAGATGGCCTTCAATGGCACTGTCCAACCCATCGAGAACGCTACCCACATCTTTTTTGCTCAGACCCGTGCTTTCTGCGATCGCGCTTACAATTTGAGCTTTACTCCATCGTTTTGTCACTGCTTGGGACATAATTCTCTCCTTATAAATAAAAATGGATTTATGACGCCAACCCTTGCCTCCCGCGAAGCCAATAGGTTGAAGGCTGTGTTTAGTCTATTATAGTGCAGCACTTTAATTTGTCAAGTATAGATTGCCCATTCCCCATTTTTTGTGTCTTTTAGGCCTACTCCACCCAAATATCCGGGCGCGTATCCACCCCGTAATTATCAAATATCGCATCAATAGCACACTTATCGTCTTCGGATAACGCCACCTCCAATGCCCCCATATTCGACACCACCTCCTCGGGTTTACGCACGCCAACCAGTGCAGTGCTAATCACGGGATTGGACAACACCCACGCCAGCGCGAGATGATATATCGCTGTGCCGCGATCCGCAGCCATCTGTTTTAACGCTTCCACCACCTTCAAATTGCGCGGAAAATTCTCTTTGGTAAACAAAGGCATATTAAACAACCCGCCCTTAGAACGCCAATCTTCTGCGTCGAATGTCGTATTCTCATCAAATGCCCCGGCGAGCAGTCCATGCGCCAGAGAGCCATATCCCATCATCCCAATACCGTGCGCTTCGCAATAGGGAAAAACATCCCTCTCCATACGCCGATCAAACATGTGATAGCCGTATTGCCCCACATCGACCCGCCGCGTCTTCATGCACGCATCGATCTCCTCGGCCTTAAAATTCGATACCCCTCCAAAACGCACCTTACCCTGCTGAATCAAATCTTCCAGCACCTGCATAGGCTCTTCAAAAGGCGTGTGCCGATCGGGCCAGTGAATCAAATAAACATCGATATAATCCGTATCCAAAAACCGCAAACTATTCTCTACCGACGCCATAATCCGCTCTCTGCGGCTGTCGCGCCCCTTCTCCCGTCCCGAATCCGCATATCCAATACCCACCTTTGTGACCACAATCACATTCTTGCGTCGATTTCCCAGGCCACGCGCCAGCAGAGCCTCTGATTTTCCTTTCCCATAGCCTTCGGCCGTATCAAAGCAATTAATCCCCAAATCCAGTGCCTTGTGAATGCCCGCAATCACTTCGCCCTCATCAAAATAACCATAATTCCCGCCGAGTTCCCAGCACCCAAATCCAATCGCCGAAACATCCAACCCGGTCTTTCCAAACGGCCTGTATTCCATATCGAACCTCCAGTTAAAATATCGTTAATCACCGCCCCATCCAACCGCCATCCACAGTCAAAATCGCACCATTGACATAATTGGCCGCATCCGAACACAAAAACACACACGCGCCTTTCAGATCATCCGGTTGCCCCCATCGCCCCTGGGGAATCCGCGCCAAAATTTGCTCGGAGCGGACAGCATCACCGCGCAGGGCTTCGGTATTATCTGTTGCAATATAACCCGGCGCAATCGCATTGACATTCACCCCCTTGCTCGCCCACTCATTCGACAACGCCATCGTCAAAGTCGCAATACCGCCTTTGGCCGCGGCATAACCCGGCACTGTAATCCCCCCCTGAAAACTCAGCAAAGACGCTGTAAAAACAATTTTGCCACACCCACGCGCCACCATCTCTTTGCCAAACTCGCGCGCGAGAACAAATTGTGCATTCAAATTTACCTCAATCACCTTATCCCAGTATTCATCCGGATGATCCGCCGCAGGTTCCCGCAAAATCGTACCCGCATTATTCACCAATATATCGACCTGAGCGACATCTGCTTTCACCTGTGCTATAAACGCCCGCAAGGCATCCCGATTGGAAAAATCACATGCATAAGGGCGAAAACGGCGGCCCAGTGCCGCGACATCCCCTTCTACGTCACTACCCCACGCCAGCGATGCACTCACCCCCACAATATCGGCACCTGCCTCGGCCAACCCCTGGGCAAAAGCGCGACCAATACCGCGCCGACACCCCGTCACCAGTGCCGTCTTACCGCTCAAATCAAACTTATCCAAAATTCCCATAATAACTCCCGGTACGAATCTGCGAATCAACGAACCCCGCCCATCCTGGACGCCTGCTTAAAACCTGCAGGCGTGACGATAGGAATAGCACTCGTCATTGCGGCATGGTTTTAGCCGCAATCCAGTTGTACCTCGCTCCGTCCGCTTTATCACGCCTGACAGTCCAAAAGCACCTTCATCACCTCGCCGCCTGCCACCATCTGTTCAAACCCTTTTGCCGCATCATCCAGTGGCAGCGTATCCGTAATCAGTGCTTTTACATCAACTGCGCCGGATGCCGCCAATCGAATTGCCCGCTCAAAATCTATGGGTTCGTACACGCGACACCCCACCAGATGCAATTCCCGCCAAAAAAATCGCTGTAAATCCACAGGCGGCGGTTCAGCGTGTACCCCAACCAGCACAATGGTTCCGCGAACCCGGGCCAACTCCGTCATAACCTTTGCACCGGGCGCACTGCCACTAACTTCAAACACGAGGTCCGCACCTGCACCCTCGGTCCAATCTTCTACATAAGCGAGAAGATCCGTTTCCAATGGATTCACAATCTCAAAGCCCAATGCCTTCGCCTTTGCCAAACGAAACGGATTCACCTCGGAAATCACCACCTCTGCCCCATCCAATCGCGCCGCCATTGCAATGAGTATCCCAATCGGACCGCCGCCAATCACAACCGCGCGATCGCCCAATTCCACTTTGGCACGCCGAACATCGTGAACAGCGACCGCAAGCGGTTCAATAAGTGCGCCAGCATCGTCGTCCAGCGTATCGGGTACGCGGTGCAACCGATCGAGAGGTGCATTCCAAACAGCCTGAAATGCCCCCGCAGAGTCAATACCCAAAAAATTCAGATTCTGACAAATATGCCGATGTCCCCGCCGGCAAGCCGCACACGCCCCACATGCCACTGTGGGTTCAACCACCACGCGGTCTCCCACTTTGAACTCGGCATCTTCTGGCACATCTACAATTTCGCCGCACATCTCGTGTCCCATCACCAGAGGAATGTGCACCCGCTGATCCATGTGCCCCTGATAAACATGCAAATCCGTGCCGCACAAACCCGCCCGCGCCACCTCGATGAGCACCTCATCATCACCCGGTTTGGGTTCCGCAATATCGCGCAATTCGACCCGCTCGGGCCCCAGATAAACAGACGCTTTCATATCACCTCCGCAATAAACCTTGAAATTCAGGGCTATGTAATGTATGTTACCTTAATCAAAACGCCATCGAAAGCCGATCAGAAAATCAAAACTGGTCGGCATTTATGATACCGAACAGAAATCAAAGAGTCAACCCATAAGGTTTTTCAATTTTCTCCATGTCCATTCTCCACACCTACATAACCCTCGACCTCGAAACCACGGGACTGGACCCGAAAGAAGCCGAAATAATCGAAATCGGTGCTGTCAAAGTCAAAGACGGCGAAATCGTCGATCGCTTTCGGACTTATGTGCGCCCGAAAATGGGAGTGCCCGAAGAAATAACGCGCCTGACGGGCATCGCATTCAAAGACGTGAGAAACGCACCCCGCATCAACGCGGCAATCGAAAATTTCACGACCTTTGCCGGCAACTTGCCTCTCATCGTACACCAGGGTCAATTTGAAACCCGCTTTTTATCTGAAGCCTCTGGCCTGCTCCTAGGCTACGACATATACAGCGTGCGCGATCTCGCCCGAATTGCCTTGCCCAGTTTATCCGATCATCGGACGAACACACTTGCAGACTTTTTTCAAGTCGAATCCCAATCAGCGCACAAAGCACTCTGCGATGCCGAGCAACTCGCAGGCATATACTCGGGCGTCGTCGAGGTCTTGCGCGAAACCTCATTCCGCACCAAACAACAAATACTCCAGCTTTTGCAAGGCACAAATAGCCCCTTGCTCAACATCTTTGTTGATCTGGGCAATGAAGCGGCCAAAAGCGAATTTATGAACCGCATTCGCGGTGGCGGGGCAGATGACCTTCCCCTCTCCAATGTGGGCGGCGAAGAACCCCGAACCGAAACAGAGGACCACGCGCCTCTCGACAGCGACATGCTCTGCACCCTATTTGAATCCGGCGGCACATTTGACCAACAAACCGAAGGCTATGAAGTTCGCACCGAACAGATCGAAATGGTACGCGCCATTGCCGATGCCTTCAACGACAACCATCTCCTCGTCGCCGAAGCGGGCACAGGCGTGGGCAAATCCATGGCCTATCTCACCCCGGCCATTCACCACGCCGCACAAAATGGCCGCCGCGTCATCGTTTCCACCAATACCAAAAATCTTCAGGAACAATTGTTCTTCAAAGACCTGCCCCACCTCGAACGCACCCTGAATGTACCCTTCAGCTATGTCCTGCTCAAAGGGCGCAGCAACTATATCTGCCTCAACCGCTGGCAGGCAGCACTTATCAATGTCGAAACCTTCCTTACCGAAGACGAGCGCGAAGGAGCCTTATCTCTCGTTATATGGGCAGAACAAACGCAAACCGGTGACATTTCGGAAAACAATGGCTTCGACATGCGTCGCTATGCCGGCCTGTGGGCAAAAGTTTGTTCCGACTCGGGATATTGCCGCTCGCAAAAATGCCGCACCAACGGGCAGTGTTTTGCCAACACCGTGCGCCGCTCTGCCCAAAAAGCCCATATCGTGGTCGTCAACCACTCCTTGCTCTTTTCCGACATCGTATCGGAAAATGCCGTACTGGGCGAATACGAAGACCTCATCCTGGACGAAGCCCACAACATCGAAAAAATCGCCGCACAATATTTGGGACGCGAACTCAATATATGGCACATCAAAAATTTTTCCGATCAACTCCAAAGCCCGGGCTTTCACGGCACCGGCACCCTGCCCGCACTGCGTCACTGGATCGGTGTAGCCGACCTCAAAGACAATATCTTCGCCACCTTTGACAAAGGCATTGGACGCGCCGTGAACGCTGCCGAAGACATCTATCTCAAAGCGCAGACCTTTTTTCAAGACCTCACGGCATTTCTGTACAGCAAACAGGGCAGCCGCAAATTCTCCTACACCCCAAAAGTGCGCTATCGTCCGGGCGAGAATATGTTTGAAGCGGTTGGTGAAAGCCTTGCGGACTTTGCCGAAGCGAGCGCAGACCTCAACAGCAGCCTGAAAAACCTGTGCGATTGGCTCAAAGACTTGCCCGACGACACCTTTCCCAACCAGGACGAACTCGTCAACGAACTCGACGGACGCACGCAGGCAGGCAACGACCTGCTCGCAACCCTCAATCACTTGACCCATCCCAAAGACGAACAAGACGTTTACTGGTTTGAATTGCCAACTCGGGAAAACAGCAGTGACACGCGCCTGTTTTCTGCGCCTTTGCACGTCGCCGATGTATTGCGCGACGCGCTCTACGACAAAATGCGTACCATCGTCTTCACATCGGCGACTCTGGGCATTCGCGGCAAGCTCATCTACTTTCTGCGGCGCATGGGGCTGGACGCCATGCCCGATGAGCGCGTGCAAACGAGTTGCCTGGGTTCGCCCTTTGACTACGATTTACAAGCCCTCGTCTGCGTGCCGCAATTTATGCCATCGCCCAAATCCCCTCATTTTCAACGCGCCGTTGACGATTTGCTGCGCCATCTCGCACGCAAAGTCGGACGGGGCACGCTGGCATTATTTACGTCCTACAGCATGCTCAACCAGTCTTATGACGCGCTCAAAAACGATCTGTCGTCCGACGGCATCTTACTCCTGGGGCAGGGAATAGACGGTGCTCGCGGCAGCATTACCGACCGCTTTAAGACCCACCGCCGCGCAATGCTCCTGGGTACGGACAGTTTCTGGGAAGGCGTAGATATTCCCGGCGAAGCCCTCGAAATCCTGGGCATTATTCGCCTGCCTTTTGCCGTGCCATCTGAACCCCTCGTTGCCGCGCACATGGAAGAACTCGAAAAACAGGGCAAAAATCCATTTTTACACTATTCAGTCCCCGAAGCCATTCTCAAATTTCGCCAGGGTTTTGGCCGCCTGATACGCAACAAATCCGACAAAGGTATTGTCATCGTCTTCGACAGTCGGGTTTTATCCACCTTCTATGGGCGGGCTTTTCTCGAAGCATTGCCCGTTCAACATCGGGCGTTCCGAGCACCCGAGCATTTATTACAAGCCATCAAAAGCTGGTTCGATAAAACGAGCGCATTGTGAATACCAAACATCTGACTTCCATACGCGAGCCTCTGCGAAAATTGCTGGTACAAATTCCCCAGCGCAATCATCCGCTCGTCGGGCATGCATACCACTTCGCCAATGCCAGCCACGAAGGCCAGGACCGCGATGCCGGACAACCGTATATCACCCATCCCATCGGCGTAGCACTCATCCTGGCTTCTGAATTGGGCTTTGCGCGAGACGCGGAAATGATGGCAGCGGCACTATTGCACGACGCCGTTGAAGACTCTGCCCTGACCCTTAACGACATTGAACCCACCTTTGGCAAAAATATTGCCACCCTCGTCAGCGGCGTTACAAAAGTAGAAGGATTAAAATCTGGACGCACTGCGCGGCGCATTGCCACCTTGCAACATTTGTTCACCCATGCCAGCCGAGACCCGCGCGTCCTCATTCTCAAATTAGCCGACCGCATGTATAACATGCGCAGCCTCAATGGTATTTCAGAAATCGACAGGCGGCAACGCATTGCGCGAGAAACCATTGATATATACGCGCCCCTATCCCACCTGTTGGGCATGGCCCGCATCCGCCGCGAGCTTGAAGACTGCAGCCTTTGCTGCCTTGAACCGCGTATCGCGAATCAGATACAGACCACACTTAGAACAGAACCGACCGAGCACCTCGCGAAATTCAAGGACACAATTCGCAACTTGCTCAACGCCAACGGCGTGCGGACAAGTGTGCGCGTGGAAAAGAAAAGTTTGAGCAGCATTTACCGCAAAATGCAACATCGCCCCCTCAATCAAATTCGAGATCGCTACGCAATCGAAGTCATTGTTTCGCGCCGTCGCCTGTGTTATTTAACTCTGGGCATTTTACACGAGCAATTCCTACCCGTAATGGAGCGTTTCAAAGACTTTATTGCCCTGCCCAAACGCAATGGTTACCAGGCCCTGCATACCCGTGTCCACCACAGGGACCAACGCTACGAAGTCCACATCCAAACCCCTGCAATGCATCGCCTGGGCGAATTTGGCATTGCCGCATTGCGCGGCGATGCACAATATGAAGAACGGCGCACGCGCTGGTTGCACGATTTTGTCGATTGGTACGACCGCGCCGATGCCTCCCATCATCTGATGACCGAACTCAAACGCATTCTCTTTACCCGAGAAATTGTCGCACTCACGCCCAGAGGTGATCCCTTTATTTTACCCGAAGATGCGACCGTCGTCGATTTCGCCTTTGCCGTGCATACCGACCTCGGCTTGCAGTGCAAAGGGGGCCGTATCAACGGCGCACGGGCTTATCCGTTCTCCAAACTCGCCTGGGGCGACACCGTTGAAATTAACACCGATCCAAACCAACATCCGAAAAAAAGCTGGATCAGCCGCGTAAAAACCTATCGCGCTCGCCGTCACATTCAGCACTATTTCAATAATCAAACATAAGCTGTCAACAGTCGGCTTTTATTGGACGATGAAGGGTTTACACTTCTTGTATCTTAAAAATAGGGCGATGCCTGCCTCGCCCCTACATGGCATTGGCGGTGGGCGAAAAATTTTTCGGACCTACATCTCACTTCTCATGCCTCACTTATTTTTAATTTTTGCCATCGTTCTGATTTTCGCATGTTCGGGAACCAATCCCGTACTCGAAAGTCAAAAGACGAAGGTCGCACAAGCCCAAAAGACGCTGCGCGAAGAACTCATCCGTCTGCAAACCCTGCGCGACAGCCTGCAAAGCGAAATTCGCCGCAATATCGCGTTGGGCATTCCAAAAGAACAGGCAGAACAAATAGAACACACCCGCATCAAAATCCAGGAAACCATTGTGGTGGCATCGGAAAGAAATTTGGTAGCGCAACGCGCCTTACTTGATTCCCTCACAAAATACGCCCCTTGAGGCTTTGGTATTTACAAATATTAACTTGCACTAATAGCACAAATTTACCATATTCCCCCTATATATCTGCGCTTAATCAGCATCCCAAAAACTTTGAACAAGAGGAGGAGCATCCGTGTCTGATCGCAAACATTTTCCTGTTGCGCCCAAACTTGCGTATGCATCCACGGGACTCGAACCGTATATCCCTTCGGCAGAACAGCCATGGAATGAGCACCGGGCAGCGCACCTCTTGCGGCGCACCCTCATTGGCCCAACGCCAAGAGAAATATCAGAAGCCGCGCAAAGCACGCCAGAAGCCATTGTGGATCGCCTTCTGGAAATGCCCTTTTTGCCACCGAATCCACCCGCTCAGTGGGTTTATGAAGATCCATTTCAGAAACCCAATGCAGATCAGCGCAAAATTGAGCGCGCACGCGTTGACGAGACCCGCGCCTGGTGGATGGAACTCATCGTCAACCAGGGGTTCTCAATTCAAGAGCGCATGGTGCTCTTCTGGCACGATCACTTTGCCACCCAGGCCAAAGATGTCAGACGTCCGCAGTGGATGTATCTCCAAAATTTCCTGTTCCGCAAACACGCCGTTGGCAACTTCAAAACACTCGTCGAGGGTGTCACGCGCGATCCAGCCATGATCTACTACCTCGACAGCAACACCAACAGAGTGGGAAGACCCAATGAAAACTACGCCCGAGAACTCATGGAACTGTTCACCATGGGCGAGGGCAGCACCTACACAGAACACGACATCGGAGAAGCGTCTCGCGCGCTTACAGGTTGGATTGTCGTAGGCAGGCAACCCACTTTTAGAGCGGGTCGGTTCGACAAAGGTCAGAAGACATTCCTGGGACAAACCGGCAACTTCAATGAACAAGACATTATCGACATCATCTTCCAGCAAGAAATCACAGCCGAATTTATCTGCGGCAAACTCTATCGCGAATTTGTCTATGAGCATCCAGACAAAAACATCGTCTCGGAACTCGCACAAATCATGCGCGACAACGATTACGAAATCAAACCCGTTCTGAAGACATTGCTCTTAAGCCAGCACTTTTTTGATCCAGCCACCATCGGTGCCAAAATCAAAAGCCCCGTCGAACTTGTCGCTGGCACAGCGCGTAGCCTCGGTTTTAAAGCTGGCAGAGGTAGGAGCATCAGTTCCGAATACCTCGTTTACATCGCCCAGGTGCTCGGTCAAAAACTGCTCGATCCGCCCAATGTATCCGGGTGGCCGGGGTATCGACTGTGGATTAGCACGTCAACACTGCCCGAACGCCACAAAATGACTGACGAAATGGTCGATGCCAAGCCGCGCAATCCCAACCGTTACACCATCATCAACCCGGACACCGTGGGCTTCGTCAAGGCATTTTCCGCACCCTACGACGCAGAAAAACTCGTCCGCGACATGGGAGCGTATCTGACGGCTTTTCCCGTTGACGAATATCGCCTCGAAATGTTTCTGGAAACACTTCTCGAAGGTGCCGATGTCTATGACTGGAATCCCGACGCTATTGCAGCACCTCGCCGCATCAAGAATATACTCAAACTCATCTTTGAATTGCCCGACTATCAACTGAATTAGATTTGAGGCCTGCCTGTTAGCCTCCAGAAGGAGCTCGTTATGAACAGACGCGACTTTATCAAAAATGCCACCCGAGGTGGTGCTGGGTTTGCACTCGGCGGTTTTATGACGCGGGCTTATGGGCGCGCCGAAGCGGTTGGGCCCCTGGCCGCAGCAACCCTCAGCGAGACCGACCGCGTGCTCGTTATCATTCGCCTCAATGGCGGTAACGACGGCCTCAACACCCTGGTCAATTTTGAAAACGACGCCTATTATCAGGCGCGTCCCAAAATCCACGTCACAAAATCAGAAGCCCTCAGACTCACCCCCACCCAGGGCTTGCACCCCCAACTCTCCGGATTCAAAGAACTCTATGAGGAAGGTCAGTTGATGATCATGCAGGGGGTGGGCTATCCCAATCCCAACCGATCGCACTTCCGATCAACTGACATCTGGTTGACCGCATCGAATTCCAACGAATTTTTGAACCACGGCTGGTTGGGGCGCTATTTTGAATCCCAAACCCCGGGTTTTCCAGACACCCTGCCAGAACATCCTCTTGCCGTTGACATCGGGCCTGTGCTATCCCTCGCTCTGCTGGGCAAAAATGGTGCTATGGGTATTGCACTGCGCAACCCCAGGCAATTTGTCTATCTCGTGGAGCGGGGCAACCAAATTATCGAAGACGGTGAAATCCCCACACCGGCAGGATATGAACTCGACTTTATTCGCCGCATCAATTTTGAATCCCTGCAATATTCCTCACAAGTCAGAGAGGCTGCAGATAAAGGCGCGAACAGGGTTGAATATCCCACCGGAAATTCGCTCGCCAACCAACTCAGTCTGGTCGCACGCTTGATCGCAGGTGGCCTGAAATCCAAAGTGTATCTGGTTTCACAAGGCGGATACGACACACATTCCAATCAGCTCAACCGCCACAACACCCTGATGCGATATCTCAACGAAGCAGTCACGTCTTTCGTTCAGGACCTGCGGCAACATCAATTGCAAGACCGCGTGC
This sequence comes from Candidatus Latescibacterota bacterium, assembly GCA_965232265.1. Lineage (GTDB taxonomy): Bacteria > Latescibacterota > UBA2968 > UBA2968 > UBA2968 > VXRD01. Next base: position 155,550 of record CBDDPH010000002.1, on the reverse strand, counting down.
TCGGCATGAGCATTTCGGAATTTGGTCGTCGAACAAAAGAAAACGGCAGCGCAGGCACCGATCACGGCACATCAGCCCCCATGTTCTTCTTTGGCCCAGCGGTCAACGCAGGCATTGCAGGTTCAGACCCCAACTTTGAACGGGTTGACAGGCGCGGTGACTTTTACTACGATCACGACTTCCGACATGTCTATGCCTCGGTACTCAAAGATTGGTTTGACGTATCACAAGATGTTGTCTCAAGCATCTTTTCATCCAATACGTCTCACATACCCATTCTCAGACCGCCATCGCCCTCCCTTGACCTCGCCAAAGTTGACTTTAATGCCGACGACAAACTCGACTTTAACGACTTTCTCCAATTTGCACAGGCTTTCGGTACTAACGAGTCTAAATTCGACTTAGACGGCGATGGCAACGTTGGATTTGGCGATTTCCTGAAATTTGTCGATGCCTACCGAAACCGTTGAGCATCCGGCATCGTCTGAATCATAAAAGCCCCGGTCACGCACCGGGGCTTTTTGCTAATCAGCTATGTTGAGACGAGACAAAACCATGCAAAAACCCAAACGCGAAATCACAATCTCCAATCGCTACCTCTACTTCTACGCCAGCCTGGTCAAACGCATCTACGGTCTGATCATCCGCAATGAACACAAAAACCAACCCGACGAGCGTTACACGGGCCGTCTGGATGAAGATGGAATACCGAGTTCCCAAGATGTGCCTCATACAAAAGGCAGGCTACCCGGCACACCTGTCCAGGATGAAATCGTCCTGTTTCGCTTTCGAAAACGCCTGCTCATGGGAACTTGCCAGGCTGTTTTGCCCCGCAAAATTTCCGAAATCACAGTCTTATCAGAAGATGGTCGGCGTCTCCGCTTTCACCACCCCAACCTCGTCTATCTCACCGGTATCTCATCGTGCGATATCCCACTCAAAACTTATGCAATGACCGTCCGCACCTTGAGCCGGGAAATAGACCTCGAAGACGTATGGGAAATCGCCGTTGAATCTGCAACCCCGCTTCCACTATCAGAAATCGCCAACCTTTTTTACAACACAGAAATCGATGCCACACAGTGGATCGCCCTCTATCTTCACCTGCACGGCGACTGTCCTTATTTTCAGCCACAATTTTCCAACACGTATTCGCCCTACACGGTCGATCAGGCATACTTCCGCCGCCAACACAACAGCCGCAAAAAAGATCGGGATGAAGAACGCGAAGAATTTATCCACGCCATGGCGAACAATGCCGAATCCATTGCAGAGAACACACTGACGCCACGCCAGCAAACCTATCTGGAACAGATGCGACAATACGCATTGTGGGGCAGCGAATCCCAACACGCAACTCACGCTCAGGCATTGATCTCCGAAATTTGCAAAACCAGAAAAAACCGCCAAAAATCCGCAGTCGAACTACTTATCAAAAAAAAGGTCTGGAAACGCGATCAAAACCTCGACTTGCTCCGCGCCGAAGTTCCAACCGCATTTTCAGACCTCGCCATCCGCCAGGCAGAAACACTCGCGCCCACTTGTGGCAACCAAAAAAAACAACCCGTCTTTGTCATACACCCACCCGATCACCCAAACATTGCCCTCTCATACCGCCGCAGGCTCTTTGGAGGCGCAGAGTTTGGCGTACACATTCCAGATATCGGCGCACTCATCCCCAAAGATTCGCACATCGACCGCGACGCTGCCGAGCGCATGGCGCACATTCCCTTTCCCGATCATCCCATTTCCATGCTGCCCACGCGCTTTGCTCACGATCTGGGCCAATTCCAAAGCGACAAAAGGCACCCAGCACTCAGCATCTTCTGGCGCGTGAATCGGGCTGGCCGCATCAAAGATTTTTGTATCGCGCAAACGACCGCAATCAACAAAGCGGACCTTTCACCTGAAAACATCGACCATGCACTGAACGATCCCGCTCACCCGCAGCACCGCGCCATAAAATTCTTCTCGCAATTATCTGCACGCCTCTACAAAAAGCGGCAAACGGCCATGCACGACCTCGAAGAACAATCACCCCCAAACCACGCGCTTCGTATTGCCCGCGAACTATCCCTGCTCGCTGGCATAGCTGCTGGCAGGTGGTGCGATAATAAAGGGATCCCCGCAATTTACGAAATGCGCGACCCCATTGAAAATACCGAGTCCATCACACAAATCCCCCACCCCGTCGTGCGTCGCCACGAACTTCACCGCCAGACCCCGAATATCGGCCTCAACACAACACCCGAAACACACCACGGCTATGGCATATCGCATTATTGTCCCATCACCCAACCCACAACCCGATACACAGACCTGGTGATGCAACGCCAGATCGATCACTACCTTAAAACCGAGCAATCCCTTTACACGGTTGACGACCTCAACACCCTGCGCTACCGCATGTGGGAAACGCAGGATCTCATCGACGATCTGGTACACCGCCGTACCCGCGATTTGATGTTACAAACGTGGGAAAATCAAATCGGCCGGGAATTTCGCGCCGTTGTTCTCCACCTCAAAATGCGCGGCGTCCTCGTCGAACTCCTCGACCCTTCCTTCAAAACAGTCATCTATCCGGGTTATCCCGTAGAAGTCGGCGACGAAATTGACCTGCGCCTAACAGGCATTGACCGCTGGAAAGGCTGGGCACACTTCACGGAAAAAACCTACCAGCAATCAGCGGTAGGTTTTTAGTCCCCAGCCCCTTTTTTATCTGCGTAAAACGCTCAAATTACTCGCGTTTTTTCTGCGGATTACCCTGCCCACGCCGGATACAAATCGTGCTCAATGCCCAATAGACTCAAAATTCGACCAACGACAAAATCTGCCAAATCATCGAACGTCTCCGGCTTTTGATAAAATGCCGGCATCGCCGGTACCACGACAGCACCCGCTTCGGCCACCGCCACCATATTGCGCAGTTGGATCAAATTCATCGGCGTCTCGCGCGGCACGATGATGAGCGTCCGGCGTTCTTTCAATGTGACATCAGCAGCGCGCTCAATCAAATTGCGCGATAACCCATGTGCAATACCCGCCAGCGTTTTCATCGAACACGGCACCACCACCATGCCGTCTGACTGCGCCGAACCGCTCGCCAGCGTTGCAGCGAGATTCTTAAGGGGATGCAGTGCCATATTATCCACCGAAACACCGTAAAGTTTCCGAATGAACCCACCAAAATCTCGCTGTTTCCCGTCAAAGCCCGCCTCATCTCGCAGCAACATCCAGCCAAATTCGGATATCACCACATCCACCGCAACCTCGCGCATCAGCAATGCGCGCAACGTTCGCAGCGCGTAAATGGCCCCACTTGCTCCGGTAATCGCAACCGTAATTTGTTTCATAGCAAACAGGTCTCCAGGATTACAACAACAAATCAACCAGCGTCCCCGCAAAATACACCACACTAACCACGCCATTCATCGTCAAAGACGCCATGCCCGCTTTTGACAAATCCCGGTGTCTCACCAAATAATGCTCGTAAATCAGCAAACTGCCCACGCACGCCACGCCAACCACATAAAATATCCCCAGTTCAAACACCTGGCCCACGCACACCATCAAACCAAAAGCAATCACATGAAATATTCGTGCAATCCACAATGCGGGACCAATCCCAAATTTCTGCGGAATCGAATACGCGCCAAATCGCCGATCAAACTCGACATCCTGACAGGCGTAAATCACGTCAAATCCCGCAACCCACATCAACACGGCCCCACCCAGCAGTAAAATCTTCGCATCCAATTGTCCCGTCACTGCAATCCACGCCCCCACAGGCGCGAGAGACAACGCCAAACCGAGAAAAAGCTGTGTCGTCCACGTAAAACGCTTCGTATAAGAATAAAAAAACACAATACCCAATGCCACGGGAGACAGCATCAAACACAGTGGATTTAACTTATAGGCCGCAAAAACGAGTAGCGCAGAAAACACACAAACAAACACTTTCACAGCACCCGCAGAAATAATCCCCTGCGGCAACTCGCGATTAGATGTGCGCGGATTGGCCGCATCCATTTTCCGATCCACAAGCCGATTAAACCCCATCGCCGCACTTCTCGCGCCCACCATCGCCACCACAATCCAGAACACCTGTTCGGACGAAATCCCATATCCAGCCGCTGCCAATGCCGCGCCCGAAAGCGCGAATGGCAGGGCAAAAATACTGTGGCCGAATTTAATCATCCGGCCATAAGTGATAATACCCTCAATCATCACTGTCTTACCTTTGTCGGATAAACTTTTGCAACCGGCCATCTGTCTGCACTTCTCCAACATACAAATCGCCGTGTGAATCCAGCCAGATACCGTGCGGACACTTTTTGAACTCACCCGGGATATCGCTTTCAACACCGCGCCCCCACTCGGACAATTTCTCGCCATCAACTGTCCAGATACTCACCCGCTGATCCAACTCCGCGATATAAACCACGCCATCCTCGTCATCAATATAAACCGTATCGGGCTGGTGCAAACCCGTCCACTCGCCCTGAAAATTGCCCTCAGTATCGAAAAATTGAATGCGATTATTGCTCCGATCCGCCACCCACAAACGGTCATCCTTATCGACCCGCACAGAATGCACCAGATCAAATTGCCCTGGTCCCGTGCCCGGTTCGCCCCAGGACGTGATCAACTCGCCATCGGGAGTGAACTTGTGCATCCTCGCATTGCCATATCCGTCGGACACGTACATAAACCCCTGAGAATCAAACGCCACATCGGTCGGCAACCGAAACGGCTCGCCCTCATCGCCTTCTTGGTCGGGCGTCCCCACCGTCATCAACAACTCGCCATCACAGCTAAACTTCCGCAAACAATGCGTATTGCGCTCCACGCAATAGACGTGATCCTCTGCATCGATATAAATGCCATGCGCGTCTTTTAACACATCCTCGCCCCAGGAAGACAAAAAATTGCCCTCGCGATCAAAAACCACCATCGGGTGCTCGCTGCGACTGTACACATAAACGCGATCCTGCGAATCGACAGCCACCGCCGGCACCCATCCAAACGACCAGCCTTCGGGCAGCGTCCACCAATTTTCCTGCACCGTATAGACATAATCACCTTGTCCAAACGTCATCATATCCTCCTTGTCAGATTAAGAGAGACATCCCTGCCTCGACATTGAAGTTTCACAAACGCGTATGTCAATCACACGCCATTGCAATATACACCACAATTTAAGGGTAAAAAATTATCTCACATCATGCCGTTCTTCCGAAAACACTGGAAAATAATAAAAAATCGCCGAAATTGACCTGGTCATCTCCATTCAAATCAAAACGCGCATCGGGACTCTCAGCGCTAAACGCGGCGACAAACAGGAGAAAATCGCCAAAGTCGATCTTCCCACTGCCATCGAAATCCGCTCGACCGGCTATCTCCTTCAAAGGCAGAAAAACCGCTGGCTGAGAGCGCAACGCGATACCGCGTGGCCTATCCTCAAAACTCAGCGTTCTCAGAATCTGAAACGATTCCGTATCAAAAATAACCAGCTCATTCGAATTCTGGTTCGCCACATACACCTGCGCCCCGTCGCGAGACACAAACAAATCGCGCGTCTCCTCGCCCTCGGGCAAAACCTTTACAGTATTCACAACGCGATTTTGCGCCACATCCACGACGATCAACTGGGCATTCAAGCGATCTGTCGCATACAATCGGGAACCATCTGGCGATAAAGCGAGACGAAATATCCCACCATCCATACGAATCGTTGTCACCACAGACTCCGACTCGGTATCAATCACCGCAACACCGCCACCGCCATCGTCGCCAAAATCCCCCCCCGATACATACAACCGCTCCCCATCTGCGGATATAACCAGTGAGCGGGGTTCCTCAATCACATCAATGCGGGCAACAGTCGCCCTGCGTGCGGTATCGACAACCAGTACCTGATTGCCATTGATATCTGTGACATAAAGCCGCTTTCCATCCGGATGAATCGCCACGCCATAAGGCCCCTCCTCTCCGCTAATCGGCACCCGAATACGAGAACGCACGGTCAAACTCGCCACATCTATTACTGAAATACTCTTAGACTGTGAATTGGTGACATAGACCAGCTGCCCATCCGCGCTCAAAGCGATATCCAAAGGCGCATTGTCAACCTCAATATTCGCCGCCACCTGATGCGTGGCGGTCTCGATAACCGTGACCCGATTCTCAGATGTGCCTTCACTTCCTCCTGTATTGGCGACAAACAAATAGCGCTGATCTGGCGTCATCAAAACACTCAAGGGCACCACGCCGGTGGGAATACGCGCCACCTCTTCACCCGATCCCATATCGATAACGGCCAAGACATCGGCATCTCGCAATGCAACAAAAAGTACGGGGGATCCTGAAAGGGATATCACATCGAATAGCAACATTGGCAATTCGGATGGCGGTGAAGGCGTTTCATTGCCATCGCCATCGCGCGCGACCACCCGATATTCAACCCGCGATCCCACACTTTGTCCGTCGAGTTCAGCGGAAAAAATATCGTTCCCCGTAGGCGTCATTGGCAGCACCTGCACGCCCCCGCCATTGACCCGATAATGCAACTCAACCGTTGCCACCCCTGTATTATCGGTCACCCTTGCCGAAAAGCGATAGGGGCCATTGGGATCGGGCGTATTGGCTGGGAAAATAGTCTCCCGAATAAAGGGCGCGCCCGCCACAGAAGGTCCAATCGCAAAATCGACATTTTCTATCACGCGATCGACTTCAACGCGCACAATTTGGGCATTGCCCTGCAAAAACGCATTATTATAGTACTCTTTTTCTAATCGCCCGACATATAATGTCTGAAAAATACCGCCAAAATTATCGGCAGAAATCGCAGGATGGTGCGGCACAATCGCAACGTGATAATCGCCCGGAGGCAACCCGAGAATTTCATAACGCCCATCGCCATTGGGTCCTTTTTGATCACCTGCCGAACCCGACAGAGCACTCGCGACAAATACCTCAGTGTCTGCCTGATAGACCACCACATGCACGCCAAATGCGGGACCATCCGCACTCACGACCTGCCCACGCACGCCACCAGTTAGCCCTTCCACCGGGTATATCGCCGTTATACCCGCGATATCATCGGCTTCCAGAGAACGCTCCGCGCGCGGCGCCTGATTCGAAGCATAGGGAAACATTGTCGCGCGGAGTTCGGGTTCATCCACCCAGGGGCTGTGATCCAGCCCCAACAAATGACCGATTTCATGCGTCATCACAGCGTGAAGATCGGTCAGATTCTCGGGCGTAGTATTCTCCGCAATCGAAAACTCGTGATCCCGTCCATTAAAAATAATATCCGTATCCGTAATAAGACCATCGTCGTTATTGATAACCCGTGCAATTGCAACAATCCCCGATCCCTCGGGTGCTCCTATGATCTCTCCTGTCGCGTCGTAAATGATCACATTGCGATTATCATTACTCGATGCTTCAAGCTGTGCTGTACCTTCATATTCAAATGTAATAAATGCCGATGGCACCGCGCCCCAGTCGTTAAATCCCTGCTGTGCAATCCGCACCACCTCGGACTCGGGAAAGGGAAAACTCCCGGTATTGACCACAAAGGGAATGCCGGCCCCGGCCCGAGAAGGGGACCAGCGAAGAGTCACAATACTTCCACGCGAATTTTGTTCTGTAAGAATCACATACCCCTCTGCACCAACCCACAGAGCGAGCAGAAGGCCGATAACACATATTTTTTTCACAATTTAATCCTCATGTTTGAGTACTGGTTCAGATCCCGTTGCATCCACCACCCACACCTCGGCTTTGCCATCTCGATCAAAATCCGCTTCTGCATACGCCACGAAGCCATCCTCTGAAACCGTCACCCGATATCGAAAACGTCCTGGCACATTATTGAGTTGTAAAATACCGCCATTATTTCTCTCATCAATAGGCAAATAAGCACCATATTCTGTGCGATATGCGTGTTGTAGTGCCGCAATGTGTCGCAACATAATGCGTGCGTGTTCTCGTTCTGCGTCTTCGGGCGTGCGATATGTAAACTGATAAATCAGCAACACACACAGCATCACCAAAAATCCTATAACAAGACCCACTTGACGCAACTGACCTCGATATTTCCCAGAAAACATCACGGACTCTTTTCATCAGGTAACAATATCCACCAGATTTTGGATTCCAACTTTCCGACCTCCGTCTCCCATCGCGCCCGTACCTCCACAGTATCCGCCTGCGCGATCAAAGGCTCTGCGGGCACAAACGGATGGACTTGCCCAGACATCCACTGACCATTGCGGTCCCGATCTAAAAATCCGGAAATGCGATACGTCCCCGGAAGCAAATTCGTCAAACGAAACGCGGTATCCCGCAGAACCTGCTCCCGAAAAAAGTCATGCGTCAACCCTTCCACCCATATCACCATATCAGAAGAAGACGTCGTCCCAGAAACGCGCCCCAGAGCCGCCGTATCCATTACAGAAAAAACAAACGAAACTCGTTCAGAAAGAATATTGTCGCCAATATCCAATAGCCCTTCGCGTTTTCCAATAAGTCGGATCGTCTCACCACCCATCCACAGACTATCCGGTGTAAAAATGAGATGATTGGGCGCAACCCATTCAAAACGCCCCTGCGGAACAACCGTAGAATCTGACGCCACCCACAAATCGGACAAGGGATCTACACGCATCGCATCGGAAAACAACATGCGAATCACAGCCGTTGGCAAAACATGCTCGGCATTCTCTGCCGGTGAGATTGCCAGCACCTCTGGCGCACGTCGATCGCGCGTACCATCGCCTCGCACCGTTACCTCTGTGGTATCGCGATTTCCCCACCGGTCTGCGACATCAACCCGCACCCTGTATTCCACACCCTGCGTTTGAGATTCGGTAATCATCCCCACCCCGCTCGAGTCAACGGGATCTTGGTATATCTCCAACACCGACAGGTCGGTTATTTCAACGCCCCAAACGCGCACTGGTTCATCAAAACGCATCAAAACATGCTGTTGATCGGGCGTGCGTGCGGCAACGAGTGCAGGTGCTGACGTATCGCGCACCGCGAGTTTGAGATCGCCCAGGCGAACGCGCTCTTCACCAGTAAACACCACATCGCCGGGCGGCAGTGCCAGCAAGTCGCCATAAGAATACGCGCGATCATTATTCTGATCGCCAAAAGCAAATATCCGATAATTCCCAGAACCCAACCGCGGCAATACAAAATGACCCGTCTCATCGGGCTGCGTCACATACGTGGGGCGATCTCGTCCAAGATCGGGTGCCGCCACCACAGACAGATCATAAGCCCAAACAAAAACTTGTCCCCTCTCCTCCTCAGACTTCAACACCCGCCCGTTGAGTTCCCCGCGATTTAAGCGATCCCCCGTTGCAAACCCAAAACTATAAGAAGACCGCATGCGGTTGCGCCACTCATCCGCGCTCTCCTGCCCTACCGTGACCAGATACGTCCGATCGGCTTGCAAACCATCGGGCAATCGAATCTCCAACACATCCCCACGCCACCGAAAATTGGGTTCCTCGGCACTCTGCGGCGAAATAAATAATGCCCGCTCAACCGACCTGCGATCCATCGCCTCAGAAAAGCGAATGCGAATCGGCGTATCCAACCCGACTCGCACAGAATCATCAGCGGGCACTGTGTCAATCACCCTCGGCGGCGTCTTATCGAGCGGTCCTCCCGGCGGCGGCATCTGCCGCGCACAGGCAAAAAAAATAAAAAATAAAAAAAGGTAAAACGTGAGATGCAACCACATCAGAATTGAAAGCCGCTTCGCTACCTGCTTCTCAAACCCCTGGAATGCAGCGACGAATGTTCCACTGGCGAACAATTCGGTTCTGCGATCCTTGTATCCGAGAATCATACTTCCTCGTTTCACGCCCGTGGATGCGCTTGTCGATAAGCTCTTTTTAACCGCTCAACACTCACATGCGTATAAACCTGCGTGGTAGAAAGACTCGCATGGCCGAGCAATTCTCTCACCGCATTGAGATCTGCACCCGCATCCAGCAGATGGGTTGCATAAGCGTGACGCAATGCATGGGGGGACAAAGCGCGTCCAGTCGCTTTGCTGAGATACCGGGCAACGCGGCCTTGGATACCACTTGGACTCAGCGGACGCCCGGAGCGCGCCAAAAATAAATGCCGTCCATCCGTCGTCTGTTCAGAAACCAGTTCCTCTCGCCGCATCAAATAAGCCACCAGTGCAACCCGAGCCGGTTCCCCAAAAGGAACCAATCGCTCTTTATTCCCCTTGCCTATAACCCGCACCAGTTTATCCGCCAGATCCACCGCCTCAATTTTGAGACCCGCAAGCTCGCGCAATCGAATCCCCGAGCTGTAAAACAACTCCATAATCGCCCGATCGCGCAATCCCAATACCGTATTGGGAGACGGCAGGGACATCGCACGGGCAACCTCGTCAACATCCAGATAAACGGGCAATATCTTATCCTGCCTGGGCGGGCGCACATTGAGTGCTGAATTCCGATCCAAAACGCCCACACTGCACAAATAACTCAAAAACGTTCGCACCGCCGCCAGCTTTCGGGCAACAGACCGCCGACCAAATCCCCTATTGTGCAAGAAGCTCAAAAAATCTCGCACCTCATTCCGATCAATCTGTTGCGGGCGGTCCACCTGACGCCTCTGCAAAAAAGCGGCGAACTGATCCAGATCCGTGTTATACGCCGTACACGTATGATCGGACAATCGCCGCTGCCGCGATAGATGGTTGAGGAATTGGGTAATAGATGTTTTCATGGGCGCAATCTTCAGGTTTTGATGTGACGCGGGACACGCATTTAAGGGCTTTACAGATTCAAAATATTTTGGGATAGGAAAAAAGGACGCAATTAAAATCTGCGTCCCTTCTACTGTATCAAATCTGTCTGCAAAATTCTCACGGAATTAGAGGCATTGTAAATCTCAGTATATACGTCATAACCCCCAACATAATTGTCAAGAAAGCAACACCACCTGTGACACTCCAAAAAATCAGTTGGCGCATACTATCAAATTTCTCATCAATCTTATCAAACCGATCATCATTCCTATCAAATCGAGCGTCAATCTTATCGAATTTCTCATCAATCCTGTCAAACCTATCATCCACATAGGTTCTCAATGCTTTTTGTTCTGCTTCAATACGTTCAACCGTAACTTCTACTTTGACAAGACGTTTATCGAGGTTGCCGATAGATAGTTCAAGCTGGCGGGAACGTTCCTCGTTGGCCTTTTGATTCTCACGAATATGCCTTTCATTTTGTTCAATCCGCTTATCCTGGCGTTCCAAAATATCATTCTGAACCGTATGGCTGGTCATCAATTCTTTCAATATACTAACCTGGGTCTCCTGAATTCCCATTTGGCTCTGTTGGAACGACTCCAGATTTTTAAGATATGTTTCAAGGCCCAGTAATTCAGACCCGCCCTCTGTGGCAGCCATTTGGGTAACCCCTCAGCGAATACAAACAATCAACGAGAGAACGCATACTTCAAAAAAAGATATACAATACACTCACAAAATCAAGGATTTTGACATTAATCCCTATGGCTGTTTTCGCACGACTTGAATTTCGCGGTTTACCTCTTCCAAATCCATCTTATCAAGACCATTTTCAACCGATTGCTTTTGAAGCTCATCGACAGCTTGAATTGCACGCACGCGACGAAAAACCGCCAGGGTTTCTTCCCAATCGGCATCGGAAACATAAGATAAAATAGCGATAGGTTTTCCCTGAGCCGTGATCACCATTTCTCGCTCATCAGCCAATTGCTTCCAAATCTCGGATGGTCGCAGATCTTTTATTTGAATAAAACGCATTGTGGAATCTCCTCTCGCCTTTCACCATCCATCGGTTTGCCAATAGAACTAAAAGTTAAAAACCCACCATCATGGACGCCTACCTACATCCCTACCCCTTTGCGAAACGTCACCTGCACAAACTTCCCGCCCACGTCCTGCACGATTTCTGGCTCAGTACCATTAAATTCCCGCATCTCTTTATCCTCCATTCTCGCGGACGGAATGACCTGTTCCTCCGTCAAAATAAAACCGAAGGTATCATACGTCTTCTGTCTGCCATCCTCGCCCGCTTTGATGCGTTGTGCAATGTCATCCCATTCCATAGACTATCCCACTTCACACTTCTCACCAGTCCCAATCGCGGCAGGGATGCCGCTCCTACGACTTAATTTTTACACTTCTTGTATCTTAAAAACGGGCGAAAAATTTTTCGCCCCTACATCTCACTTCCTCCGCCTTCTCCTATTCGTCGCCGGGTTTTCTGCGATAATTTTCTCGCAAGCCGCCTGTGTCAAAGACGACGCCTCCACGCCCTTTGGAATGCGGTAATTATTGCCATCGTGTTTGATATAAGGGCCATAGCGCCCGGCGAGAACCTGAACCCCGTCAAAATCGTGAATCACCTGCTGCGACTGCCTGCCGCCTGCTCCGCCCTGCATGAACTTTTCGAGCGTCTCGCGGTCTAATGTCGCCGCATCCATCCCTTTGGGAATCTTGTAATTTTTGCCATCTTTGCGAATATAAGGACCATACCGCCCGTTGAGCACCTGGAAATCGCCAAAATCCTGAATCACATTTTTGGCTTTGCGTTCTTCTTCAGCAGCCGCGATCTCCAACGCGCGAGCAAGCGTCACCTCAAACAGATCCTCCCCCTCTGGCAGAGAAAAAAAGTTGCGACCTATTCGCACATAAGGACCGTATCGGCCAGTATTGACCTGCACCTCATCACCCGCATCATTTTGCCCGAGTTTGCGGGGCAATTCAAAACACTTGAGGGCATCGGCCAATTCAATATCAAAAATACTCTGATTGGGAGGCAAAGATGCAAACAAAGGCTTGTCCTCTTCACCTGCCCTACCAATCTGGACATAAGGACCAAACTTCCCAAAACGCACACTCACCTCGCGCCCCGTATTGGGATCTTTGCCCAGACTGCGCCCAATTTTATCAACCGACTTTTTGTCTTCCACCCGTTTATTAAACGGCGGATAAAACCCTTCCAACATCGCCTTCCATGAATTTTTGCCCTGTGCAATCTCGTCAAAATCGTCTTCGAGATGCGATGTAAAACGCAAATCGACAATATCGGGAAAATGCGTCATCAAAAAATCGTTCACCACCTCGCCGATATCTGTCGGTTTGAGCTTTTTATCCCGCGTGCGTTCCACATATTCCCGGCTCTGAATCGTCGAAATCGTCGGCGAATAAGTCGAGGGACGCCCAATCCCCTCGCTCTCGAGCTTCTTCACCAACGAAGCCTCGGTATAACGCGCGGGCGGTTTGGTAAACAACTGCTCCAAATGCAACTTCTCCAAATTGAGCACCTGTCCCTTTGCAACCCTGGGCAAAATCACATCCTTATTGCTGACGTCCGCATCTGGATTATCGGACCCCTCGGCATAAACCCTCAAAAATCCGGGGAATAAAACGCGCTGTCCCTTTGCCTCAAAAATCAATTCACCCGCTTCCCCTGCCCGAATGCGAATCGTCGTATAGGCAATGCGCGCATCGGCCATCTGCGTCGCCAGCGTGCGCTTCCAGATCAAATCGTAAAGCCGAAATTGTCGGGGATCGAGATGTGCCTTAACGCGGTTCGGTTTAATCGATAAATCCGCCGGACGAATCGCCTCGTGCGCTTCTTGCGCCCCTTTGGTCCTATTGGCAAATCGGCGGGGTTTTTCCACAGTATAATCCCGGCCAAATTCCCGCGCGATCACCTCCCGCGCCTGATTCACCGCCTGCTCGGCCAAACTCACCGAATCGGTACGCATATACGTAATCAAACCGCCGGTATAGCCGGGAATTTCAAAATTACCCTCGTAAAGTTGTTGTGCAACCCGCATTGTCTGCGCCACGGAAAAACTGAGTTTGCGAGACGCCTCTTGTTGCAGCGTGGATGTCGTAAACGGAGGCACGGGCCGCCGCACGCCCTCGCGCTCGACCACTTCTGCCACGACAAATTGCCCCTTCAGCGCACTCGCTTCAATCGCTTTGGCCTCAGCTTCGTTTTTCACAGACGCTTTTTTGCCATTCTGCCGCGTCAATTCAGCCTGAAATTTGGGATCCTTAAAATCGGATTTAATTTTCCAATATTCCTCCGGTTTAAACGCCCGAATCTCCCGTTCCCGATCAACAATAATCCGCACCGCCACACTCTGCACGCGCCCGGCGGACAATCCGCCCTTTACCTTTCGCCACAACAAAGGCGACAACTGATAGCCCACAGCGCGATCCAAAATGCGACGCGCCTGTTGTGCATCCACCAAATTTTGATCCAATTTGCGGGGATTTTCAAGCGCGTGCAAAATCGCAGACCGGGTAATCTCGTGGAACACAATCCGCTTAATGGGCTGATTCTTGAGCTTGAGCGCGGAAATCAGATGCCACGAAATAGATTCTCCCTCGCGGTCTTCATCCGTCGCCAGATAAATGGTCGTATCTTTCCCAATATCTTTTTTTAATGACTGAATCACGCCGCGCTTGTCTTGCGACACCACGTATTTGGGATCAAAATTCTCTTCGTCAAAGCCCAACTCGCGTGCGGGCAGATCGCGCACATGCCCCATAGAAGCGGCGACTTTGTAGTCCTTGCTCACAAATCGAGAAATTGTGCGTGCCTTAGCAGGTGATTCGACAATAATCAAATTTTTTGCCATCAAAACATCCTTTTTTATTAAAATGAAAAACAAGAGGCGCCTCCCCCCGGCCCCTTCATGAGAGGAAGGGGAGACAAATGCAGGGACATGATAAACTGTTTGAAATACGCCATCTGTATTGTACTACACCCCCCCTTTCCTTGTGGGAGAGGGGGCCGGGGGGAGAGGTCTGATCAGTCCCTCTCTGCCCGCCCATTGCAATTCAAAAAAATACGCGCACCAATTGCAAAAGTCAAGGTCGCGTCCCGCGGCTCGTGCGTGCAGACTGTGCGATGAGCATCTCTGCGCCCATCGCCATCAAAGCCGCCAACAACACCCATCGCCAAAGCTCCTGACCATGCCTACGAGAAAGAATGACCTCCTTCAAATCGGCCTTGCCATCCACAACGCGCAAGCGATCTTTACCAAATAGCGTCTCGAGTCGCGCCATCGGAACCGGGGTCAAATCGGGTTCGCGCGCATCAACCTGAACGGCAAAGCGATCAGAGACGCGCTCGCGTGCAAAAAGCTCCCACAGCCCTGGCACATCCACTACCCCAACCGGCCACACCGATTGCAAGCCGCGTTGTTGAGGCCAAATTGTTCTGGGTTCTCCACCCGGCACCCGCAAAACAGCTTCAGAAGCACTACCCTGCCGAATATCTCTGTACACGACCTGACCGACGCGATAATCAGATCGGCCAAACGCCCCTGCCGCCAGATAGCCGCTCAGACGATGCACAAATGGGACAAAAAAGCCGGAAAGCGGCGCGTCATTCCATCCCAAATTCGCGCTTACCGAAGACGCGAACAGCACGACGCGCCCATTGCCCTTGCGTGCTTCGAGAAGCGCAGGTGCCCCCGAAGCAAAGGACAACACAGGACGTGCATCTCGCGCCGGCAAAACCCGATAGGAAACAAAAAAACGCGGGCTTTGAAACGCCCCTTTAAGTTCCAGGTCCGATAGCATGGGATGATCGGGCAAAACCGTCTGCAAAGCCTGATAAGCCCCCCCTTGTACGCCGCGCGCGCCGAGCAATTTGGCTGGAAAAAGCGCGGGCAACACATGCTCATTATAATATCGGACATCTATCTGATCCCCCAAAAAAATAGCCAGACCAACCCCGCGCGATATCCGATTTTGCAAAGCGGCAATCGCCCCCGTAGAAAGCCGCGCGACATTGCACAAAAACACCACATCAACGCCTTCCAACGCCTGATCGGATACGCGCTCGGGTTTAACCTGCACCACCTCACTGGAGACAACGGACAAAGCCTCTGCGAGATAATAAAACTCGTGAGACGCATCCCCCACCAGCAAAATGCGAACGCGCTCTGGAACGCGCAACACCGTCACGCACTTGTTATCCGCCTCGAGATCATCTTCTCCTATTTCCACACGCAGGGCAACATCCCCCCCAGTTTTGGGCACAAACGACGTATGCAATTTGCGACGCCCGCCCGCAGGTACATGGGCAATATCCTGACCAATGCGCCGATCATCCAAAAATATCTGCACAGGTACATCGCCTCGATTTGCCTCGCCGTAATTGATCAATTCGATCCCGAGCGTGGTTGAACGCCCAACCTCTGGAGAAGATACACTAATCTGCCCAATGCCGATATTGGCAACTTGCGAAGGCCGCTCAGAAAGGATGTACACCGATACATCGTCCAAATTAGACAGGGTATCGGGCAAATTCGCCCATCCATTATAAGCGCGATCCGTTACAAAATACAACTCGCGATTGGGCATCTCTGACCCGGACAAATGCGACAAAGCCAACTGCAAGCCCGCCTCAAAATCTGTACTGCCAAAACCGGGTTTTAGCGTATCCATAAGCAACCGCAACCGCTCTGACGAAACCGAATCAACCTCCTCAACGCCATTGTCGATCAGTGCCAGACGCACATCGTGGCGCTCATCAAACAGGGCCAACAGAGCTTGTACCCTGCGAAGCGCGCGCTCAAACAACGTACCTTCTGCTGTGCGATATTGCATACTCAACGAACGATCGAGCAAAATAACCGCCGACGTACCCGCATCGCCCACCTGCCCACTGCCACCACTCAAAGTCGGACGCGCAAAAGCCAGCACCAGCAAAACAATGAGCAGGGTTCGCAAAATGAGCAACGCGAGATGCTTTAATTTTAGCCGTCGCAGGCGGTCGTGCTGGAGTTTTTGCAAAAGTGCCACATTTGAAAACGACACCGTTACTACACGGCGCCGATTCAACAAATGAATCACAAGCGGCAACAGCGCCGCCCACAAACCGTGCAACAACATTGGATTTGTAAATGAGAGACCGAACATGGGAAATCAGTGGTTAGTGGTTAGTGGTTAGAGTCGCATTGATAGCTGAAACAAAAAAACCTGCTTCATAGAAAAGCAGGCGTAGGGTAAAATCTTATGATATTTATTAATATTTCTTATCTTCTGCCTCAATAATCGCCAGAGCCTCCTCGCGATTTCTAATACCAATCAGACGCTGTCGAACATCCTCTCCCTTAAGTACTCTTGATATACGCGCTAAGGCTTTAATATGCGGTCCCGAGACATTTAGCGGAGAAACCAAAAGAAAAAAAATGTAGGTCTTTTTACCATCTAAGGCATTAAAATTAATACCTTCTGACTTGATGCCCAGCACACCACCCAGCGTCGTGGCATATTCCGACTTCCCATGGGGAATGGCAATACCGTGCCCAATACCCGTACTCATCATATCTTCGCGGTACAAAACCGCCTGGAGTACCTTATCTCGGTCAGTAATTTTATCGCCCACTTCGAGTTCATTAACGAGCTCTTCGAGAATTTCCCGCTTATTTTGTCCCTTAAGCCCGATAATGACCGATTTGCCCGACAGAATCTCCATCAACGTCATAAATGCCCTTTCATTCGAGTGAGAGCATAGACCGCTTATCCGCACACATCGCTTTCAGACGGAAAATAAAACGCCCCTTCAACTAAGTCAAGAAAATTAGATATATTTATACCTGCATAGCCTTATAAGTCGCAAAAGTCATTGAGAAATCAGGCGAAAGTGTTTAACGTTAAATAGAAACCAAAAACCCAAACAAACGTGTAAAAACTACCGCGTCACTCAAAGGATTATCCATGCACAAATTCCTCTACTCGACCATTTATCTACTCCTCATCAGTTTTGCAAGCACGGGATTCGCGCAAAACCGCGACCTCCACGACGTCATCAACCGGTTGAAAGCAGATCTGGCTACCGCGTCTGATTCATCGGCGAACTACGCACGCATGGGCCTGCTCTATTTGCGCCTTGAAGAAGCCGACAGTGCCGAAGCGGCCTTTCAAAATGCACTCGCCTTGCGCCCCAACCTCGCAATTGCCCACACGGGCCTAGGGCGCGTGTACCAAAACCTGCACAACAAACCCCACCGTGCGCTGTCGCACTACGAAAAAGCGGTCGCCATCGACACCACAGACGCGGACGCCCACGACCACCTCATCAAAACCCAGCTCGCACTCGAAGATACCGGAAGCCGTGCGCGAAAAGCGGCCTCACAAACCATTGCGCGATTTCCCGACCTGCCTTCTCCCTATCTCCTGCTCGCCCGCGCCCATCGCGAAGAAGGAAGTGTGCATCAAGTCGCGCTTTACTACTACAAAAAATACCTCGAGCGCAACCCCGAAGACCACGAAACCGCATACCAATTTGCCTACGCGCTATACGAAGCCAAAGAATACCGCGACCTCGAAGACATCACATCTCGCATGCGAGACCCCCGCGCACTGCCATTGCTCGCTCAAGCCCTCATTCAAAGACGCGACCACGAAGGCGCATTGGCGGCATTTCAACGCTATATCGAGACCTTACCCAAAGAAGAACAACCCCTCTTTGAAGACATCTCTTATATCGGCTCAAAAGCCGAAGCCCGCGCTTACCGCCTCGCGTCGGCCTCAGACGACAAAACACAACGCGAGCGTTTTCTCACGCGCTTCTGGTTGCAAAAAGATCCCTTTAAAACCTCGGGCGGCGCACTGCGCCGTGCCGAACACTACCGCAGGGTATGGCATGCGCGAACCCATTTTGGCAAAAAGTGGCCGTGGGATCGCCGAGGAGAAATCTACATCCGATATGGCGAACCCGACTACATTTCCACCTCCCGAAAACTCAATGCCATTGTCCCACTCGACGTACAGCGCATTCAAGAGCAAAGAGCCTATGCGATTTACGGCGATGCGGGCATTGAGGCCAACTTCGTCGGTCCCGTCTATCCGATTCGCACCATGGAGCAAGGTGGCATAGGTCGCGTGGGCGATATGGGCTTTACCGACTACCGCCCCGTCACAACGACCAGCGGCTGGACCTCTGTCCCCTGGGAAGTATGGCTATACAAAGATCTCGGACAGGGCGCAGAATTTACATTTACCGATGAATTTTTGGGCGGAAACTACGACTTTGCCCCCGTCCCATCGCTAACCGAAGAAGACCTCGCCAATGCCGAATCCTCCGGACGCTCGTACATGAGCGTGATTCAGCGCCTCAACGAATTTAACCCCGCCACCCTCGCCCAATCGCTCGCTGCAGTAGAACCCGAATTGTACAGCATAGAAGCGCTCGACCCCCTCGACTTTTACTTCGACGCCCTCACCTTTCGAGGACCGGAAAACAAAACCGAATTGCAGGTCATATTTGGTCTGCCTTTAGACAACGTGGCCCTGCCCACAGATCCGGACACCACTGTGGTGGTGGAACGCCGCACCGCGCTTATCTACCCTCGCGCCCTCAATTATCAAAACACCAAAAGCGCATTGGCCATCGACATCACCGATGATATCCGGGACCGGGGTTTACAAGCCCTCAGCAGTGTGCGCCACATCGCCGAACCCGGCGAATACGAACTCGCTGTCGAAGCGTGGCGTCAAAACACCAACCGCATTGGCGCCTATCGCCAAGCCAATCTTCACTTGCCCGCCTATCAGAAAAAAAGCCTTATGATGAGCGACATCCAGGTCGCCTCCCGCATCATCGAAGCCGACCGCGCACCCGACACATCCTTTGTGCGCGGAGATATCTACATTCAGCCGCAGCCCTCGGCAACCTTTGCCCCCGGCATGTCCATGTACGTTTACTTTGAAATCTACAACCTCAAACGCGACGAATTTGGACAGACGCGCTACACCATCTCCTACGAAGTACAGAAACGCCAGGAAACCGGTTTCGCGCTCGTATCCCTCCTCGCCAAATTGGGCAAAAAAAATACCGAGGCCGTTGGCCTCAGTTTTGATCAAGTCGGTACAAAGCCCGACGAAAACACCTATCTCGAAATGCCCCTCAGCAACCTCGCGCCCGGACGCTACACCCTCAAACTCACAATCACAGACAAAAACGCCGACCAGATCACAAAAAAAGATGCTGTCTTTTTTATTCTGGGCACCCGATAATCATCACCTCGTTTTAATCACATACGTCTCTGCCACGCGGTCGTGAATCCCCTGTCCGTCGGGATGGCGGCGCGCCATGTGAATCAACACCACCCAGCCCACCGTACCGATCACCATCGCAGTCGATGAAGCCACAGCAGACTCCGCCTCCACCTCCACCACCTCAATCCCCTCTCCATCCGAGGGACCCTGGTACACCTCCTCGGGCGTCAACAGAGCCATCACAATAAACAGCACAAAAACCGGCGCCCACTTCACCACTGCACGCTGAAACGTCTGCCCATAACTCAACCCGCCACCCTGGGCATCGATCACGCGCAACCCCAACAACATCTTGCCCGGCGTCTGGCCCATAACCCCTACAAACATCGCGGAATACACCACAATAAAAACAAAATCCACCATCCAAACGCCCGCAGGCGATAGTAGCATATTGCGCAGAACCACCGTCAACACCAGGTGCAAAATCAAAAAATCCAACACCGTTGCCAACAGACGCCGTCCTATCCCGGCGATTTCACTTTGCATCAACATATCTTCACCTTATTATGAATGTAACTAAAAACTCAGGAGACAACATGGACCATATCTTTGACGCACAGGGCATAAGACGTGCCGTTCTCGTTGGGGTGGCGCACCGGGGTATCTCTACGCGCAGTGCCAGAGAATCTCTCGCAGAACTCGCGCACCTCGCCAGCACTGCCACCTTTGAGGTAATTGATCGCACATTGCAAAACCGCGACAAACCCGATCCAGCCACCTATATCGGTTCGGGCAAAATCGACGAACTACGAGAAATGGCCCAAAAGAGAAATATCGACGCGATCATCTTTGACAATGACCTTTCGCCCTCGCAAATGCACAACCTCGAAACCCATACTGGGGTACGCATCCTCGACCGCAGCCTGCTCATTCTCGATATTTTTGCTTTACACGCACGCACACGCACCGCGCAAATTCAAGTGCAAATGGCGCACCTGCGTTATTTGCGCCCCCGCATTCGCCAGTTTAATCCCCACGCAGAACGTCGCGCAGGCCTCGGCTCGGGTGAAACACACACCGAAACCACCCGCAGGTGGATCGAACAGCGCGGAAAGTCCCTCTACGACAACCTCAAACGAGTGAGACGTCAAATGGACACCAGCCGCAAAGGGCGCAGCCACAATTTTAACGCCGTGCTCGTTGGCTATACCAACGCGGGCAAATCCACGCTTATGCGCGGGCTTTCAGGTGAAAATGTTCTGGTCGAAAATCAACTTTTTGCCACCTTGACCAACACCACGCGCAACGTCGATGTCCACAGTCATCGCCCCATCTTGCTCACCGACACCGTCGGCTTTATCAACCGCTTACCGCACCACCTCTTTGCCTGCTTTCGCGCCACATTGCAAGAAGCCGTACAAGCGGACCTGCTCCTTCACGTTGTCGATGCCAGCCATTCGCAATACAAAATGCAAATGATCACAGTCCGCGAAGTCCTCACAAAACTCAAAATTGATGACAAACCCGCCCTGATCGTCTATAACAAAATGGACCTCGCGGATTCTGAACGACAAAAAGAAATTGACAAACGCTGTGCAAAAAATCCCAATGCACTTGCAATTTCTGCGCTCGACGCCGCTAATCTCGACGCGGTAAAAAATCGGATATGCGATTTTCTGGCTGCCGATGCGGTCACCCTAAAACTTCAGGTGCCACAAAGCGAAGGCAAACTCCTCTCACAACTTTACACCCACAGCGAAATACTGACCCGGGATTATGAGGGCAACGACGTACACCTGCGCATTCGCCTCAATTCCAACCATGCCGAGCGCCTGCAACTGCACCGCTTCCTGTCTGCAAACCACACACAGGCAGATGCACTCGCTTAATCACGCCTCGCAATCAACGCTCTCGTCGTCGCAACGACAAGTCGCCTGGGCAACAAGCGCACAGTAAAAGCCAGTATCTTACTCATCAACCCGTGAA
Organism: Candidatus Latescibacterota bacterium; assembly: GCA_965232265.1. Taxonomy (GTDB): domain Bacteria; phylum Latescibacterota; class UBA2968; order UBA2968; family UBA2968; genus VXRD01. The sequence goes on along the minus strand of CBDDPH010000002.1, from coordinate 133,499 downwards.
TAGCGACCCGCTTTCCCTTTTGCATCGCCCTGTACCCATATTTTGCCACATCGGCCCCCGTGGGCAATCCGCGCATATCAAACAAACGCGAACCCGTTGCACCCGCGGCGCGTTGAAAACCCGTCTCCGTTGCCCCTGGACACAGCGCAGTCACGCTCACACCCGTACCCTTTAACTCATTGGCAATCGCATCTGAAAACGACAACACATACGCCTTCGTCGCAAAATACACAGCCATCCTCGGGCCGGGTTGAAACGCCGCAGTCGAAGCCACATTCAAAATTCTTCCCCGACCTCTATCGATCAAATCCGGCAAAAACAACTTGGTCAAATGCGTCAAAGCGACAATATTCACCTGCAACATATCCGCTTCGGCCGTCCAATCTGTCTCCGCGTAAAAACCATAAACCCCAAATCCGGCATTATTCACCAGATAATCCACATCCCATCCCATTTCCCCGACCCGATCATAAACCTTCTTCGCCTTGCCCGGCACCGACAAATCTGCCACAATCACCTCGGCTCTTACACCATACTTCTCCCGCACCTCTCTCGCCAGAGCCTGCAACTTATCCTCGGACCGCGCCGACAAAATCACATCAACCCCATCAGCCGCAAACACTTGTGCCAATTCCAAACCAATGCCACTCGACGCGCCCGTAATCAGTGCTATCGCCATAAAACCCGCCTCCTTTTACCTCAATATGCAAAAAAAATCGCGCAATTGCGAACCTAATTATCTGCTTTACAGGTGCCCCAATAATAACTATTCTTGTTTTCCATCCCATAATCACCGAGGCAACTATGAAACTATTGCAATTCGCACAACCCGAGCGGGGATCTCGCCTGGGGCTTGTCAAAGGCGACGATGTCTTTGACCTCACGGCCTGCGCCCCGCACCCGGCTTCGCTTCACGACCTCTATTATCGCCACGGGGGCAACAAAAACAGTATTGAAACCACAGTAGAGTCAATCAACATCCGCAATGCACCGCGCCTCTCACGCCGCGACCTCACGGACAACACGGACGACCCCGATCAACCGCACCTCATCAGCCCGGTAACCGCACCGGCAAATGCACCGCACAAATTGCGGATCTGGCTGGCGGGCGTCACCCACGAAGACAGCGCCAAATTGCGCGAAATCGAAGCCAAACAGGCCACGGGTGACACCGTCAACGTCTATGATCAAAAATACCGGGAATGCGCGCAGGGCGGCACGCCCGAACTCTTTGCCAAAAACGACGCCGCTGCCCTCGTCGGACACGGCGGCTCGATATCCCATCCACACAACACCCAGCGCCTCGTACCCGAAACAGAACTCGTAACCATCTATGGCCTCAATGTCACAGGCCAAATTGAGCGATTGGGCTACACCGGTGGCAACGACTACACCGACAACGGCATCGAAGCCGAAAACCCACTCAACTTACCCCAGGCCAAAAACTGGTCGCACGGCTGCGCCAGTCTCGGCCCCTTGATGGTCATTGACTCCGCTTATGACGACAGCAGCGTAGCCGTCTCTTGCGAAGTGATACGCAACAACACGCGCATTGCCTACAAAGAAGGGCACACCGGACAAAGCCATCTCAACATGCCCGACGGCCTCTTTCACCTCGAACGATCGCTCTTTTCCCGCCTACCCCTTGAACCCGACACCCTCCAAATCCTCTACTGGGGCACACCCATCGTCTTTTCCGACGACGACCTCGAAAGCGGCTTGCGAGAAGGCGACCGCGTATGCATGACCTTTGAAGGCATTGGACCCCTTGAAAACCCCATCGTCGCTTTTCCACCCACAAATCAACTGCAATGGCTAAAAAAAATAAGTAAGATGTAGGGGCGAAAGATTTTTCGCCCACCGCCAATGCCATGTGGCCGAGGCATGCCCCGCCCCTACACATCTGCGTTCATCTGCGAAAAACGCTCAAATCATTCGCGTTTTTTTCTGCGGATCACCCTTCACCCTTCACACTTCACACTTCCTCAGGAGGCACCATGAACCGCTCGCTACTCATCGCACTCGTTCTCACACTCAGTTCCCTCATCTCTCTAATCGTCACCGCATCTTTCGCCCAAATTCCCGACACCTACACCAACTTAAAAGTCCTGCCCAAAGACATCAAAAAAGCACAACTCATGCAATACATGAAAGACTTTAGCAAAGCCTTAGGCGTGCGCTGTCACGCTTGCCACAAAGGGGAAGAAGGCCAATCCCTATCCACTTATGACTTCGCATCGGACGAAAACCCCCGCAAAGACATCGCGCGCCTCATGATTACCATGACGCAAAAAATCAACGGCGAAATCCTCAAAGACTTCAAAGAGGGACAATTCACCCAGATCACCTGCCAGACCTGCCATCGGGGAAAACAAGTGCCGGACGCCTGACATCTATCCATAGGCTTGCCTGTATGCGGGCAAGCATCCTCTCCCAAAAGCCCATTCCTGAGATCCCCCGTAAGCTCGTTCTATTTTTTTATATTTTACCAATCAGTCAACTAATCATATCATTTTACGAATTAACAATATCTTATACAAATCCATTTTCTTAAAATTCAACATCCTCTCGCACAAAAAAACGCGCTGCATTTGACAAAACTCATTATCCCTCGTAAATTTCACACCCAGAAGAAATATATGGATACATGTGTATATTTCAAATATCCATGCATTGCACCACAGAACAAAGGGGTTTTACCATGGCCGATTCAGTCGCACCAGGTACATTCCGCGATACCGATCCCATCGAAACCGAAGAATGGATCGAATCTCTGGCTTATGTTCTGCAAACCGGCGGTCCCGACCGCGTGCGCTACTTGCTCGACCGCCTCGAACAAGAAGCACAAAAAAGTCTGGGCGTTGACATACCCTTCGCATCTCATACGCCTTATATCAACACCATCTCGCGCGACAAACAACTGCCCTATCCGGGCGACCGCGAAATCGAGCGCCGCATCAAAAGTCTCGTGCGCTGGAATGCCATGGCCATGGTCACCCGTGCCAACAAAGAAGCCGATGGCATTGGCGGTCACATCTCCACCTTTGCATCGGCTGCCACGCTCTATGAGGTGGGTCAAAATCACTTCTTCAAAGCACCCAATGGCGATTTCTCTGGAGATCAGGTCTTCTTCCAGGGTCATGCCTCGCCCGGCATGTATGCCCGCGCCTTCCTCGAAGGTCGGCTGAGCACCGAACACCTCGAAAACTTCCGCCGAGAACTCCGCAATCCCGGCGGCCTATCTTCCTATCCCCACCCCTATCTCATGCCCGACTTTTGGCAATTCCCCACCGTCTCAATGGGGCTTGGTCCCCTCGTGGGCATCTTCCAGGCCCGCTTCAACCGCTACCTCGAAGACCGCGGCCTCAAATCCACTCGCGACTCCAAAGTCTGGGTCTTTGTTGGCGACGGCGAAACAGACGAACCCGAAACCCTCGGCGCCATCAGCCTGGCAACCCGCGAACAACTCGACAACCTCATCTTTGTGATCAACTGCAACCTGCAACGCCTCGACGGTCCCGTGCGCGGCAATAGCAAAATCATTCAAGAACTCGAACAGGTCTTTCGCGGCGCTGGCTGGAATGTCATCAAAATTATATGGGGAGACGATTGGGACGCGCTTCTCGAAAAAGACACCCAGGGCCTGCTTCAGCAGCGCATGGAAGAAGTCGTGGATGGTCAATACCAGAAATACACCGTCGAAGCCGGCGAATACATCCGCCGCGACTTTTTTGGCACCCATCCCGACCTCCTCAAAATGGTCGAACACCTCTCGGACGAACAACTTCAAAAATTGCGTCGCGGGGGTCACGATCCCGAAAAAGTGTACGCCGCATTCAAAGCCGCAGTGGAACACAAGGGCGCACCAACTGTTATCCTGGCCAAAACCATCAAAGGCTATGGCCTGGGCGAAGCCGGCGAAGGCCGCAACATGACCCATCAACAAAAAAAGCTCGAAGAAGACGAGATGCGAGAATTTAAGCGGCGCTTTGACATACCCATCTCCGACAGCGAAGTGGGCAAAGCACCCTTTTATCGCCCCCCAGACGACAGCCCCGAAATGCAGTATTTGCAACAACGACGAAACGAACTCGGCGGCTATTTGCCCGCCCGAAGCGTTAGAGCCAAGCCCATTCAAGCACCTTCGCGCGAGGTATTTGACGAAGCCTTCAAAGGTACAGGCGACCGCCAGGCCTCTACGACCATGGCCTTTGCGCGTCTGTTTGCCAAACTCGCCCGCGACAAAGACATCGGCAAACTGCTCGTCCCCATCATCCCGGACGAAGCCCGCACCTTTGGTATGGATTCCCTCTTTCGGCAACTCGGCATCTACTCGCACATGGGGCAGATATACGAACCCGTTGACGCCGGCAATATCAGCTATTATCGAGAAGCGCAAGACGGCCAAATCCTCGAAGAAGGCATCAACGAAGCCGGCGCCATGTCCTCATTTATATGCGCCGGCACAGCTTATGCCACGCACGGCGTCAACACCATCCCATTCTACATCTACTATTCCATGTTCGGCTTTCAGCGCGTGGGCGACCTCATGTGGTTGGCCGGCGATATCCGCTGCAAGGGCTTTCTCTTGGGCGGAACAGCCGGGCGCACCACGCTCAACGGCGAAGGTCTCCAGCACGAAGACGGGCACAGCCACATTCTCGCCTCATCCGTTCCCAACTGTATTGCCTACGACCCTGCCTATGCCTACGAAATTGCCATCATCATCCAGGACGGCATCCGACGCATGTACCAGGAACAGGAAGATGTTTATTACTACATGACCCTGGGCAATGAAAACTACGAACACCCGCCCATGCCCAAAGGCGTTGAAGAAGGCATTGTCAAAGGCATTTATCCGCTCAAGACACACGAAACACAACAGGGCCAACACAAAATTCAGCTCTTTGGCAGTGCATCCATCCTCCGCGAAACCCTGCGTGCACAAGAAATCCTCGCCGCCGAATACAATATTTCTGCCGACGTGTGGAGCGTCACCTCGTACAAAGAATTGCGGCGAGACGCACTTGAGACCGAACGGTGGAATATGCTACACCCAACGCGGCGAAAGAAAAAACCGTACATCGTCAAAGTACTCGAAAAAACCGATGGCCCAATCGTCGCCGCGTCCGACTACATGAAATCCCTGCCCGAAATGATCCGCCCCTGGGTACCCGAAGACATGATGGTCCTCGGCACAGATGGATTTGGGCGCAGCGACACGCGCCAGGCTCTGCGCCGGCATTTTGAAGTTGACGCCGAATGCATCGCTGTGGCCGCGCTTTACGCCCTGGCAAAACAGGGGAAAATCAAACGCGAACAGGTCGCCACAGCCATCGACGAACTCGGCATTGATCCCGCGAAAGTCGATCCGGTATCGGCAGGCCCGGTCACGACGTATTATTAACTCAATCCGCGATTAAGGAGGTCTCGTGGCAACCGAATTTAAACTTCCCGATCTCGGCGAAGGTGTAGAAGCCGGCGATGTTGTCAGCGTACTCGTTGCCGAAGGCGACACGATTGACATCGATCAGAGCGTGGTCGAGCTCGAAACCGACAAAGCCCTCGTTGAAGTACCCAGCAGTGTTGCTGGCACCATCACAAAAATACACGTTGCTGCCGGAGACCGCGTGCCCGTGGGCAGCTTATTGATCTCCGTTGAAGAAGGCGAACAATCCGCGCCCTCACCCCCGGAGCCAGAAGCCAAAGCACCAACGCCGGCACCCAAAGAAGAACCCGAACCCACCGCCAGAGCACCCGAACCCACACCCCCCGCACCCAGACCACCTGCCCCCGCGTCTAACGGCGACCCCATTCCCGCAGCCCCATCCACGCGGCGACTCGCGCGGGAACTCGGCGTGGATCTCACCCAGGTCGCTGGCTCAGGACCCGGTGGACGCATCTCACAAGACGATGTCAAAGCCGCTGTGCGCGATCGGCAAACAGGTCGTCTCGCACCAACCGCCCCCGTCGAACTGCCCGATTTCTCGAGATGGGGCACCATCGAGCGCCAACCCCTCAGCAAAGTTCGGCAGATTATCGCAAAAAATATGAGCCAGGCCTGGCAACAGGTGGCTCATGTCACGCAATTTGATCGCGCAGACGTCACAGAACTCGAAGCCTTTCGGCAGCGCAACAAAGAAAAAGCCGAAGCACTGGGCGCTAAACTGACGCCAACGGTCCTCGCGCTAAAAGCCATCATCACCGCGCTCAAGACCTTTCCGCAATTCAACGCCAGCCTCGATGCGGGCGCCAATGAAATCATACTCAAACACTACTACAACCTCGGCATCGCCGTTGACACCGAGCGCGGCTTGCTCGTTCCCGTCATCAAAGACGTCGATCGCAAAGACATCCTGGAATTGGCCCTCGAACTCGGCGACATCGGCAACCGCGCGCGCGCCGGCAAAATTGGCCTCGACGAATTGCAGGGCGGCACATTCACCGTCACCAACCTGGGCAGCCTGGGTGTGGGCGAATTTACCCCCATCGTCAATCACCCCGAAGTCGCAATATTGGGATTTGGACGCGCCAGAGAAGAAGCCGCCGTACGCGAAGGACGCATTGAACCCCGCCTCATCATGCCTTTGGCACTCTCTTATGATCACCGCGTTATTGACGGCGCCGACGGTGCGCGATTTATGCGAAAAATCGTCGACGCGCTCGAAAACCCGGAACTCATGCTCATGGGCGGATAAACTGGAGAAATCACATGGCCGAAACGCACAAAACCGATCTCCTCGTCATCGGCGGCGGTCCCGGCGGATATACAGCGGCCTTTCGCGCTGCTGACCTGGGCCTGCATGTCACCCTCGTCAATGCCGACGACAACCTCGGCGGCACCTGCTTATTGCGCGGATGCATCCCATCCAAAGCCCTGCTCCACGTTGCCGAACTCATCACCGAAGCCAGCGAAGCCAGAACTTATGGCCTCACCTTTGGCGATCCCAAAATCGATCTGGACGCCCTGCGCGGCTGGAAAGACAACATCATCACCCGCCTCTCCACCGGCCTGGCTGGCCTGGTGCGCCAGCGCAAGATCACCCACCTGACGGGCTACGCGCAATTTGAAAATTCGCAAAGCGCGTCCATCTCAGGCGATGGGGATATCGACCGCGTAGAATTTGAACACGCCATCATCGCCACGGGATCACGCCCTGTCGTCCTCCCAATTTTCGCGCTCGACACACCGCGCATTTTGGACTCGACAACCGCACTCGATCTCGACGAAATACCCAAAAGCCTTCTCGTCGTGGGCGGGGGCATCATCGGTCTCGAACTCGGCAGCGTCTATGCCGCATTGGGAAGCGCCGTCACCGTCGTCGAAATGACCGACACCCTCTTGCCCGGCACCGACCCCGACCTGGTCAAACCCCTCGAAACCCGATTGCGTCAGGCATTTCGCGCCATACACACCCGCACGCGCGTCACGCATATCGAAGAAGTCAACACCGGTATCGAAGTACACTGGGAAGGCGAAGAAGCGAAAACATCCGAAATCTTCGACCGCGTCCTCCTCTGCATTGGCCGACGTCCGAACACAGACAATATCGGCCTTGAAAACACGGACATTGACCCCAATGATCAGGGATTCATCGAAGTCGATTCGCAAATGCGTACAAACGACCCCCGCCTCTTTGCAATCGGCGACGCCGTTCCGGGCCCGGGCCTTGCCCACAAAGCCGCGCACGAAGGCAAAATCGCCGCCGAAGTTCTCGCCGGTGAACCCGCAGCTTATGACGCACTCATTCCCTCTGTCGTGTACACCGATCCCGAAATTGCCTGGGTGGGCCTGACCGAAACCGACGCCTGCGCACAAGACCGAAAAATCGATATCGTGCGCTTCCCATGGGCCGCCTTGGGCAAAGCGCATGCCATTGGACGCATCGAAGGCTTGACCAAGCTCATTGTCGAACCCTATACCCAGCGCGTACTCGGCATGGGCATTGTGGGACCCCATGCGGGCGACCTCATCGCCGAAGGCGTACTCGCCATTGAAATGGCTGCCGTCGCCGAAGACATTGCCCACACCATTCACCCGCACCCCTCGCTCGCCGAATCCATCGGCATTGCCTCAGAAATCCACCTCGGCTCTGCGACCGATGTGTACATGCCCAAAAAATAGCTTCACACACTCAAATCCCCATACTGCGCCTGCAATCGTCTCAACTCGACCTTCAACTCCGCCACCAGATCTGCGTACGCCTCATCTCCGTACACATTTCGCAATTCATTGGGATCCTCTTGCAAATCGAACAATTCCCAGTAATCACCCTCGGCATAATATTCAATCAACTTGTAGCGGTCTGTACGCACACCGCGGTGCGGGCCAATGCGGTGCGGCGTAAAATACTGGAACGACGGTTCTGACATCGCCTCTGCACCCTTGCCGTGCAGCACCCACGAATCCTCAAAATAGGCGTAATAAACAGACCTGCGCCAATCATCCGGCTCTGCACCCTGGAGCAGTGGACGCAAACTCTCGCCCTGCACGCCTTCGGGAATATCGACCCCTGCAAAATCCAGAATCGTCGGCGCGAAATCCACATTCATCACCAGCGCATCGGTCACATTTCCGCTTATACCCCCATTTGGATAACGCACCACCAGCGGAATGCAAATCGACGGCTCGTACATAAACCGCTTGTCGTACCACCCGTAATCCCCCAAAAAATACCCGTGATCCGACGTGTAAATCACCAGCGTATCGTCAGCCCAACCCGTCTCATCCAGATAATCCAGCACCCGCCCCAGATTTTCATCGACACCGTAAATCGTGCGATATCGATCCTTCATAAAACGCTGATAAATCCAGTCCTTCTTTTCCCCATCGCGCAAGCCCTCGGGTATATCGTCATAATCGGGCGCCAGACTGATATCAAACTTCATATCTTCTGCCAGAGCCGCAATCTTCCGCGTGGCAAAATCATCGCGATATGTCTCTGGCTGGGGAATCTCAACATCCTCAAAAAGATGCGCGTGTCGGGGTGCTGGCGTAAACGGTCGATGCGGCGCCTTAAACTGATACACCAGACAGAAAGGCTGTTCCCCATCCAACCCCTTCAAAAATTCAAGCGCCATATCCGTCGTTATATCCGTGGCATACCCCTCCTTTTGCATCTCCTTCCCATTATCGATATACGTCGGATCAAAATACACGCCCTGCCCCGGATGAATACACCACGTATCAAACCCACGCGGATCCTGCCGGATATGATACTTGCCAAACAACGCGGTCTTGTAGCCCGCATCGCGAAGCAACTCGGGAAACGTCGGCACATTCGGATCCAAATTCTCAATCGCATCCGCCCTCTCGGAATTTCCCCGAATACCGTGGACATGCGAAAAACATCCCGTCAGCACCGTACCCCGCGCAGGCGCGCACAGCGCATTGGTCGAAAAACAATTGTTAAACCGCGTACCCTCATTCCCAATGCGATCCAGATTGGGCGTATGCAAAATCGGATTGCCATAACTGCTCATCTCGCGCGGCGTGTGGTCATCGGTCATCACAAACAAAATATTCGGTCGCTTCATCTTCACTCCTTCACAGGTTATCAACAAAAAATTTCAACGCTCGATAATACCGCAATTTCTCAACCCTCGGCATGGGCAGCGCACCGCTCGTTGACGGGGCGAGAAACAGCTTCGCGCCTTCCAACATCTCATCTTGCAAACCGTAATCTCGCTTCCCGTCCATCACTTTGGCGTATCCGCTCTTCCCATTAAAACAAATCACCCGCGGTCGATACCTCTGCATTTTTTCTCGCAACAATTCAAAACCCGACACATAATCGCCATCCGTCAGATCTCCAATCCCCCGCGTCGCTCGCCCCTTCACAATATCTGTCAGCCCGATATTATAATCCAAAATAGTCGCATCTTCCCGAGGCTCCAACAAGCGATCTGTCAGCCCGGCCTCGTACAAAAACGGCCAAAACTGATTGCCACGCCCCGCGTAATAATGACCAATTTCCGCGGACTTTAAGCTGGGATTAAACCCCACAAACACCAGATCCAGTCCCACGCGCAAATAATCCTGCAACACATAGTCAGCCATATTCCACACCCTTGTTGACACATCTCCCACAATTCGGTTAAATTACAACCTCGGAAAAATAAGACAAAGTTCATCTACGAAAGGAAATCTTCAATGGCAAAACTGAATAAGTACAGCTCGCAGATCACCCAAAAAAATCGCAGGGCGGATCTCAGGCCATGCTCTATGCCACCGGACTAACGCGCGCCGACATGGACAAAGCGCAGGTCGGCATCGCCTCGGTCTGGTATGAAGGCAACCCCTGCAACATGCACCTCAACGACCTCGCCGCCGAAACCAAAAAAGGCGTCACCGAATCCGGATGCGTTGGCATGCGCTTCAACACCATCGGCGTATCCGACGGCATATCCATGGGCACAGACGGCATGTCCTTCTCCCTTCAATCCCGCGACCTCATCGCCGACTCTATCGAAACCCTCATGGGCGCGCAATGGTACGATGGCCTGATCGCACTGCCCGGCTGCGACAAAAACATGCCCGGCGTGGTCATGGCAATGGGCCGCCTCAACCGCCCTGCTCTTATGATCTACGGCGGCACAATAAAACCAGGTTGCGCCACCATTCAAGGCGAAGAACGCAAACTCGACATCGTCTCTGCCTTTCAAAGCTACGGCGAATTTCTCACAGACGCGCTCAGCGATGCCGAACGTCAGGAAATCGTCGAACACGCCTGCCCGGGTGCCGGTGCCTGCGGCGGCATGTACACCGCCAATACCATGGCCAGCGCCATTGAATGTATGGGCCTCTCCCTGCCCTATTCCTCCTGCACACCTGCCGAAGACCCCGACAAACACGCCGAATGTATCCGCGCCGGTCACGCTGTTCGCGCCCTTCTCGAAGCCGACCTCAAACCGCGCGACATCGTCACCAAACAATCATTCCTCAACGCCATCCGCCTCGCCGTTGTCACGGGCGGCTCCACCAATATCGTGCTCCACCTGCTCGCCATTGCCAGAGCTTATGACATAGACCTCGACATCGACGAATTTCAGCACATATCCAACGAAACCCCCCTCCTGTGTGACCTCAAACCCTCTGGGCGTTACGTCATGGAAGAGCTTCACGACATCGGCGGAACACCCGCAATGATGAAACTCCTCCTCGACGCCGACCTCATCGACGGCGACCAGATGACAGTGACGGGCAAAACAATTGCCGAAAATCTCGCCGACATAAAAGCCCTTCCCCCTTATGGCACGGGCGAAGGACAGCAAGACATCGTGAGACCCTTTAATGACCCCATCAAGCCGACGGGGCATCTGCAAATTTTACGAGGGAATTTGGCACCGGAAGGTTCGGTCGGAAAAATCACGGGCAAAGAGGGCGAGGTATTCAAAGGCGCGGCCAACGTATTCGACTGCGAAGAAGACATGCTCGCCGCCCTCGAACAGGGCAAAATCGAAAAAGGCAATGTCATCATCATCCGCTACGAAGGCCCCAAAGGCGGACCCGGCATGCCGGAAATGCTCACCCCGACATCCGCCTTGGCCGGCGCGGGACTGGTACAGGATGTCGCGCTGATTACCGATGGGCGTTTTTCGGGCGGATCGCACGGCTTTCTCATCGGCCACGTCGTTCCCGAAGCCATCGAAGGCGGCCCCATCGCCCTCGTCCAAACCGGCGACCAGATCACCATCGACAGCCAAAAAGGCGAGATCAACATGGACGTCTCTGCCGAAGAACTCGAAAAACGCCGTGCAGCCTGGACCCAACCGCCGTACAAAGCCAACCGCGGCACCCTGTACAAATACATCAAAAACGTCAAAACGGCTTCGGAGGGATGTGTTACAGACGAGTAGGGGCGAAAAATTTTTCGCCCGTCATTCTCACCTCAATTTTCGCCCACGCACTCACCCACCATTTTCTTTGATCCCTTCGTGGCACTTCGTGTCCTTCGTGGATCAAACAGATCAAACACCATTTTCCACAAGCTCTTTGAGAGGCACATCTTGCGCTTGCGGAATATAAAAACTGAGCGGATCGGAGACCACACCCAGGAGTTGTTTTTGAATGGGATTTGCGCGAACAACGAGTTCATCGGGCATATTGATATAATCCATAGGCTTGACCCAGCGATACGCATAGCCCATAAAAATGGTCTTGCGCGGAAAACCCGACCAGTTTTTGCCAATGCCGTGATACGTGCGCTGTTCAAAAATAAATGCCGAACCCGCCTTGACATTCATATTGATCGCACCCCTCGGATGCCCCGTTGCCGGATCAATCGCGGGCCTGCCAAATAGCCGATTGCTTCCGGGCACGAGTTGCGTCGCCCCCGATGCAGGATCTGTCTGGTCGCTGATGGCGTACGCAATTTTGAGCAAAATGCGCGGATGGGGTTCGGTCATCTCCCTGGAAGACGAACCGCCATCTCGGTGATACCCGCCCTTGCGCTTCACTTCTTCAGGGGGTTCTGGACCAGACGGCAAAACAATGAGGTGCGAAGTAATCATCTGGATATTCCAGTTGAGAATCTGCCACGCCAGAGGCGCCGTGGTCGGCCAATCGAGCAACTGAAGAAAAGCATCGTGATGCACAATGCAATTCCGCAAATTGAGCTTGCCCATTTGCTCCAGGCCACCAGCGGCCTTTTCCCGATCGTAAACTTCATCAGCCGCCGCATTGAGTTCGGCGACAACATCGGGCGGCAGCGCGTCTTCGATCATGAGATACCCATTGTCCTCAAAAAACTGCCGCTGTTCATCTGTGAGAACAGCCCAATCGGATTGAACGGTCATAGTAATCATCTCCTTTTATGGACTTGCAAACATATCACAAACAAATTTACGACCAGAAAACACGCGAGGCAAGCCATACTTGCTATCTATTGTGAATCATCCTGTGTATGCCATTTGCCACAACATCTACAGCGACTTGCACATCCCCTTCAAACGGCACGATCAAATCCGCGTACGCTCTCGTCGGCTCCGTATAGACGCGATAATTGGGCACGACATCCCGCCGATACCATGCCACCGCATCTTCCAGCGACATCCCACGCCCTGTATTCCGCAACATACGCCTGAGCACCCGCTCGTGTGTATCCACATCTAAAAACAGCTTGACATCCAGCAAAGCCCTCAGCGCATCTTGCGAAAAAATCAAGTGCCCCTCCACAATAATCAGCTTCTCAGGCGCGACCTTTTGGGGATCATCACCCCGCCGAAAAGCCCGCGTCCCGGGCGGTGGCATTTCAATCGCCTGCCCCTCGCGCAAACATTTCACGTGCGCGATTAAATGCTCCCACAGCACAGCCCGCGGATGGTTTGCCGTACGCTCAATCTCGCGCACGTCTTCTGGCAGTGCTGACCAATCGCGGAAATAGCTGTCCTGATTGAGCACGACAGGACCAAAATCTGCGAGCCTATCAGCCAACATATCCGTAAAAGTCGTCTTGCCCGCGGCGGATCCCCCAGAAATACCGATTACGATGGGCTGAAATCCATTTTTCTTATTCATTCCATAGCCCTATTGCAAAAAATAGACACATAACGTATTATAATTTTACAGAACACATCTGGCAAGGAAATCCAATAATGCAAGAATTGTATAACGAAGCCGATACGCGAGCCAAGCTGGGTCAAGTCCCAAAAGTTCTGTAAAATAGTAGCTCCGTGAAATAGGGGTCAGAGCGTTTTAACTTGTCAAATGGCAATGAGAAGTGTGAAGGAGCACCGCCTTGGGGTCGTGTTGGGTGGTCTTCTCACTTCTCACTTCTTATTTGCTTCTAAGGAGGGTGTGATGTCGAAGATCAGGATGGGGGTTGTTGGTTGCGGTGCGATTGCACAGGTGCAGCATCTGCCGAATTTGGGTGTTTTGCACGCGCTTTATGAGGTGACATGGGTGTGCGATATTTCGCCGGGGTTGGCGCGGTGGCTGGCAGAGGTTTTTGGCGTGCCGAACTTTACGACGGATCCACATGAGTTGTTACAGGCGCGGGATGTGGATGCGGTGATTTTGTGCCATGCGGATCCGAAGACGGAACTGGCGGTGGCGGCTTTTGAGGCGGGTAAGCATGTGTTTATTGAGAAACCGATGTGCTATTCGCTCGAGGAGGTGGATGCGATATGTGCCGCGAAGGAGCGGGCGGGTACGGTGGGGCAGGTGGGCTATATGAAGGTTTATGATCCGGCGTATGAGTTGGCACGGGAGGAGGTGGGGGATGCGGGCGATGTGCGTTTTGTGCAGGTGAATCATTTGCATCCGAATAATAATTTGCATTTGAAGCAGTTTGAGTTGACTTATTTTGACGATTTACCACCCGAAGCGGCAGTTGAGAGAAATGAAGCGCGGCAGGCGGCTTTGAGGCAGGCGGTGGGCGATGTGCCAGATGAAGTTGCGCGGGCGTTTTTTACGCTGTCGGGGAGTATGATTCACGATTTGTACGGGTTGCGTCTGATGCTGGGCAATCCGACGCAGGTGGTGAGTACCGAGGTGTGGCAAGGCGGGCGGGCGATGACCGCGATTTTGCAATATGCATCGGGGGCGCGGTGCGTGGCTACGTGGATCGATTTGCCCGATTTGTGGCATTTTAAAGAGACGCTCGAGGTTCACAAGGACGATAAGCGCGTTATTCTGTCGTATCCCACGGGTTTTGCACGGGGGATTTTGTCAACGCTCGATGTGCTGGAGATTCACGCCGATGGGTCCCACGGTACGCGCAGTCCCGAGATTGATTGGGAGAGTCCGTTTGTGAGAGAGCTTCGGCATTTTCACGCGTGTATTACAGATGGCGAGCTGTGCCGCACACCCGTGGAAGACGCACGGTACGATATTGCGTTGATTATCGATATTACAAGGAGGTATGTGGATGGAGGTGAATAAATAAAAAATCACCAAATAAAAGAAGCACCTGATCTGATGAGATTGATCAGGTGCTTCTTTGTTTTCATAACTCAGCTCAACCTACGCCGCACTCCGTCCCTGTCTCGCTTTTGCCTCCCGGCGGTTGTGCCATTCGACCACGATGGGCGATGCGACAAATGCCGAGGAGTAGGTTCCCACGATGACGCCGATGAGCAGGGCGAATGCAAAGTCGCGGATTACTTCTCCGCCCAGGAAGATGAGGGAGAGGACGACCAACATGGTGGTGCCCGAGGTGAGTACCGTGCGGTTGAGACACTCGTTGATGGCGCGGTTGATTACGCTGCCAAAGGTGTCGCGACGGTACAATTTGATGTCTTCGCGGATGCGGTCATAGACCACGATTGTATCGTTGAGGGAATATCCCACAATGGTGAGCAGAGCCGCCACAATGGCCAGGGAGATCTCCCAGTTTAGAACTGAAAAGATCCCCAGGGTGATCATGACGTCGTGGAATAAGGCGATGACGGCTGCTATCCCAAACTCGATCTGTCTGAAGCGCCACCACACGTAAATGATAATGAGGATCATGGCGACGAGGATGGCATATACAGCATTGGTTTTGAGTTCTTCGCCAATTTTGGGTCCGACGGCTTCCTGCCGCCGCAACCACTCGGTCTCATCTTGAATATTGCCGGCAAAATCGGATTTGAGTTTGGTTTTTATGGCGTCTGCAATGGCTGTGCCTTCGGCTTCTTCTTCCACGCGAATGAGGATGTCGTTGACCGTGCCAAATTCTTTGATTTCGCTGTTGCGCAGGTCCATGCTTTGATCTTCAACGCGGACGTCGCCGAGAGACTGGCGAATGTCGCCGACAGAGGCTGGGGGATCAAAGTGCAATTCGAGCAATGTGCCGCCGGCAAAGTCGATGCCCAGGTTATAACCGCCTTTGGTGACGGTGGATCCCAGGCCGAGCAGGATGAGAACAGCCGATAAGATAAAAGCACCCCGTCGAACACCGAGAAAGTTGATGCTGGTGTCGCCAAATACGCGCAGCCTACCGATGCTGAGGCGGGGATTGACTTGGCGCGAGACAACGGTGTCGTAAATGGTGCGCGTGACAAAGATGGCGGTGAACATCGAGGAGATGATACCGATCATCAGGGTGAGCGCAAATCCCTTGATGGGGCCGGTGCCGTATTGGTAGAGTACGATGGCGGTGATGATGGTGGTTACGTTGGCATCTACGATGGTCTGTACGGCGCGTGCATAACCATTTTCAATGGCGACTCGCAGGGTTTTTTCCGCACGCAATTCTTCGCGGATGCGTTCGAGGATCAGCACGTTGGCATCTACTGCCATACCAATGGTTAAGATAATACCCGCTATGCCGGGCAAGGTGAGCGTGCCTTGAAATGCCGCGAGTATGGCCATGACAAAGACGAGGTTGAGCACGAGTGCAAGGTCTGCGACGAGGCCAGAGAAACCGTAGTAGATGACCATGAAGATGATGACTATGACCAGTCCAATGAGGGCTGCGTTTTTGCCCTGTTCTATGGAGTCGCGTCCAAGTGAGGGTCCGACCGTGCGATCTTCCACGATGTTGACATCGGCGGGTAGCGCACCCGCACGCAAGACTATGGCGAGGTCTTTGGCTTCGTCAACGGTGCCCGTGCCTTCGATTATGCCCGATCCCTGGCTGATTTTGGAGCGGATTGTGGGCGCGGAATAGACCTGATCGTCGAGGATGATGGCCATGCGTTCGCCCACGTTGGCACCCGTGACTCGTCCAAAGAGGCGCACGCCCTGGCTGGTGGTGGTAAAGTTGACGATGGGCTGACCGGCATTCTCAAAGGATTGCCCGGTTGTGACAGAGGCATCGGAGAGGATTTCGCCCGTCATTTCTACGCGCCTTTTGAGATAATAGAGCGCGCGATAGCGTTGCCCGTCGCCCATTTCTTCGTCTTTGGAATTCCACAGGAATTGCGCGTCGGGTGGCAGGAGCTTTTGTACGTCCGGGCGATTCAGGACTTCTCGCACGGTGAGTATATTGTCTTCCGGCACCACGAAGTCTCCCCGAGAAGAGAGCATATAGCGAGAGAGAGATGGGGTGTCTTCAGCCGGTTGTCCGAGGAGCGGGTCTGCGGCTTGCGAGGTGTCAACAGGTGCTTGTGCGGCGAGGTGTCGGTCAATTTTTTCGATAATGCCAGCGTGGTCGGCGTCGGATTTGAGAATTTTAAATTCGAGGCGTGCGGTTTTGCCGATCAGGCCCTTGGCGCGTTCGATGTCTTGCACACCCGGCAATTCGACCACGATGCGCCAATCGCCTTCGCGGTGAATGATGGGTTCAGAGACGCCGAATTGGTCGATGCGATTGCGGATGATTTCGAGGGCGCGTGCGACCACGTCTGTTTTTTCGTCTTCTGAAAGATTGGTTTGATCCACTTCCAGAACGAGGTGGATACCCCCTTGCAAGTCCAGTCCGAGGTTGATGGCCTGCTGTTTTACGCGCTCTCGCTGGTCTAAATTTTCCGGAGGTGCGTAGTAAAATTGATAGGTGGGATAGAGATAAAAAAGTGCGAGCAGGATGGTCGCACAGATGATTAACAAACGCCAGTATTCTCGGGTCATTGCAGGGAGTTACTCCGTTTATAGTGTGATTTACCGGTCGCGTTCAACCACGTGTTGAACAGCCAATACGAGCGCGTCTCGCGCGCTGGAGGTGTGTAGTGCATTCAGATTTTTGAGCGCGGATTGGGCATAAGATCGCGCTTCTTTTCGTGCGGCTTCTACGCCCCGATAGCGCTGGACAAAGCGCAGAATTTCTCGCCAGTCGCTGTCGGTTTCTATGCCATTGAGTACTTTGTCGCGAATATGGGTAGCTTCGCCATTTTTGCAGTTTGCCAGTGCCCGAATTAAGGGCAAGGTCAATTTTTTTTCTCGAAGGTCGTTTCCCGTGGGTTTGCCCAGGTGGTTTGCACTGCCCATCAGGTCGAGGACGTCGTCGGTAATCTGAAAGGCGACGCCTATTTCGCTGCCGAAAGACGCCATGCGAGCGATCTGGGTGGGCGATCCTTTTCCCAAAATAGCACCCAATTCGCAAGCCAGCGCGAGCAGAGATGCGGTTTTTTGGTTGATCATGCGGAAATAGAGCGAGGCTTCACCCGAAGAAGATATTTCGCCTTCGAGAATTTCTCCTTCGACAACGCGCTGAATCGCGTGGGTCGTGGCGTTCATGACCGGTAGGGAGTTGAGGCCGACGAGCACTTGCATCGATTTGGCAAAGAGAAAATCGCCCATCAAGATGGCTGCGCGATTGCCCCATTGCAGATGCAGGACGTCGGCACCCCGGCGCGTTTCTGAGTTGTCGATGACGTCGTCGTGAATGAGCGATGCCGTTTGTATAATTTCAACACCTACAGCAGCATCGATTACCGCGTCTGAACACTCGCCCACGGCCTGGGCTGTTAAGAATGCAAGCGCAGGTCGAAAACGCCTGCCCCTGTTTTTAACAACGTGATAGGCCATTTCTTGTATGCCCCCGACATCAGAGGCCGTCATGATTTCTTCGAGACGGACTTCAAAGCGTGCGATCTGATATTGGATGGGCGCGAAAATTTGGTCTAACATGGCGCGTTTTTCAAAGGGTGAGACAAACGTATAAAAAACGATGGGTTTAAGGCGTGAGAAATTAACAAAAAAAGTCGTAAAAGTCAATGATTAGCGGTTAGCGGGCGACCATAGGGGGGCAACCCTACAAGCCGGATTAACAATATTATCGTAGGGGACGGCCCCCGTGCCGTCCGATCACCGCCTGTGAGCAAGCACAGCACGCGGATATCCACCCAGGTCGGTGTGGGTAGCGATGTGGATGAGGCCACTTTGTCGATTGAGGCGTTGGGTGACGGCATCGGCCTGGTCGTGGCCGATTTCCAAAGCCAATAGCCCGCCCGGTACGAGCAAGGAGATGCTTGCGGGAATGATTTTGCGGTAAAAGTCGAGGCCGTCATTGCCTCCGTCCAGGGCGAGGCGAGGATCACAGTCGCGGACTTCGGGTTGCAGGGCGTCGATTGCAGGGCTGGGAATATAGGGTGGGTTGGAGAGGATAGCGTGAAAGCTTTCTGGCTTTGTAAAGGGCGTGAGGAGATCGGTTTGGAGAAAAGAGATGCGGTCGGAGACGCCGTTGAGGTGGGCGTTTTGGCGGGCGAGGTGAAGTGCTTTGCGCGATATGTCTGTGGCGATGACCTGCGATCCTGTGAGTAATTTACTCAGGGTGATGGCGATGATGCCCGATCCGGTGCCAATGTCGAGGATGCGGGGATTTGTGCAGTTTTTTAGTTGGTTGAGGACAACTTCGACAAGGGTTTCTGTTTCCGGTCGGGGGATCAGGGCATCGGAAGAGGTGTGAAAGGGGAGGCCGTAAAATTCGGTGTTGCCCAGAAGGTGTTGCAGGGGAATGCGGTCGGCGCGGCGGTAAATCAGGGTGCGAAAGATCGCGCTTTGTGCAGGGGTGAGTGGCTGGCACGCCCGCATAAGCAGTTCTGAACGCGAGCATTTGAGCACATGGGCGAGTGCCCATTCGGCATCTGCCTGTGGACTGGGAACACCCGCTTTGATGAGGATGTCTCTGGACCAGGTCAGAAGATGGGGAATGGAGGTCGGGGAGGACATGGGGGTGGGGAACTCACACAAAGGCACAAAGATAAAAAGGGGTATGGCTGGTGGACAGGGTTGGGTGGTAGGGACTAACCACTAACCACTTGGGGCTTGGAGGGACGGGGGTTATCTATTCCTGCTGTTTGAGTTTTTCCGTCTGGTCAGAGAGGCGAAGGGCTTCGATGAGTTCTGCGATGTTGCCGTTTAGTATGTCTTCAAGTCTGTGCAGGGTGAGTTTGATGCGGTGGTCGGTTACGCGCCCCTGTGGGAAATTGTAGGTGCGAATTTTCGCGCTTCGGTCGCCGCTGCCAATTTGTGAGCGGCGGTCGGCGGCGGTTTTGGCCTGTTGTTCGCGGATGGCCTGATCCAGCAGGCGCGAGCGCAAGACTTTGAGTGCTTTGGCTCTGTTTTTGTGCTGGGATTTTTCGTCCTGACACGTCACGACGAGTCCCGATGGCAGGTGGGTGATGCGCACCGCCGAGTCGGTGGTGTTGACGCTTTGACCGCCGGGACCTGAGGATCGAAAGACATCGATTTTGAGGTCGTTGAGGTCGATGTCTATATCGACTTCTTCTGCGTCGGGAAGAACGGCTACAGTGGCTGTCGAGGTGTGGATGCGGCCGCTGGATTCGGTTTCGGGTATGCGCTGGACCCGGTGTACGCCGCTTTCGTATTTTAGCTTGCCGTAGATGCCGTTGCCAACGACTAAGAAAATGATTTCTTTGTATCCACCAATGCCCGTGGAGTTTGAGCTGAGGATTTCACAGCGTCCACCGGTGGTTTCTGCATAGCGCGAGTACATGCGGTAGAGGTCGGCGGCAAAGAGGGCGGCTTCTTCTCCTCCTGCGCCTGCGCGTATTTCGACGACGGTGTCTTTGCTGTCGTTGGGGTCTTTGGGGATTAAGAGCATTTTGAGGGTGTTGGACAGGTCTGATTCGCGCAGGGCCAGGTCTTCTTTTTCCATCTGCGCCATCTCGACAAGCTCGGCGTCATCTGATGTGCTGATGATGTCATTTATATCGTCCAGTTCTTCGCGCACTTCGTTGTAGTCGCGATAAGTTGTGACGATTTCTTCGAGGTCGCGATATTCTTTGCCGAGTTTGCGAAGGCGGTTGGGGTCTGCGGCGACTTCGGGTCTGGCCATTTCTTCGCCGAGTTTGCGATAGCGGGTTTCAATGGTTTTTAGTTGTTCAAACATTTTAGAAGTGAGACGTGAGAAGTGAGACGTTAAAGGCACTCGTCATCGCGGCATGGTGTTGAGCCGCGATCCAGTGGGGTGGTGTTGGGGGTCATCTTACCTCTTACCTATATAAAAAGGGCGAAACAGTCGCGGCATGCGGCCGTTTCACCCTTTTCCATGTGGATCGCGTTGCTAACTGTCCGTTTTTTCTTCTTCTTCTTCCCCGTCTTCAATACCATACCGGCGGCGATAGCGCTCGACCATACCGGCGGTGTCAACGAGCATCATCTTGCCCGTGAAGAAGGGATGTGTAGCCGAACTGATTTCCATTTTGATCAGTGGATAGGTGTTGCCGTCTTCCCATTCGATGGTTTCTTCCGAGGTGCGCGTGGATCGCGTTTTAACCCGAAATGGTGGGTTGGCACTGACGTCTTCAAAGATCACGTCGCGGTATTCTGGATGAATATTGGGTTTCATGCGATTATCCTCAAGTTGTTCAATTTCAGTATGTTGAGAAAGTAATACAGGTTGCGAGGCTTCCGCAGGCCAAAGAATATACCAAAATGCCTAAAAATAATCAAGCTGCGGGTTTTAGAAGCTGTCTTAAACCAATTCTGCCCCCTCCCCCGGCCCTTCCTCGTAGGAAGGGGTTAGGGGGTAGGTCGCGCCTTTTAGAAGGCGTGGACCGGTTCGCTCATGGCATTGAGGAAGTCTTCGTTGGTTTTGTTTTCTTTGGTGCGTTCTGTGAAAAATTCCATGGCTTCCAGAGGTTGCATCTGGTTGAGTAGTTTTCGCAAGATCCAAACGCGGTTGAGTTCTTTTTCTTTGAGCAGGAGTTCTTCTTTGCGCGTGCTGGACATGGATACGTCAATGGCGGGGAAGACGCGGCGGTTGGAGAGCCGACGGTCCAGCTTGAGTTCCATGTTGCCCGTGCCTTTAAATTCTTCGAAGATGACTTCGTCCATCCGGCTTCCAGTTTCGACGAGGGCAGTTGCCAGGATGGTCAGGCTGCCCCCTTCTTCGATGTTGCGCGCTGCGCCAAAAAATCGCTTGGGCCATTGCATGGCTGTTGAGTCGAGACCCCCGGTGAGAATGCGCCCACTGTGGGGGGCAACGGTGTTATAGGCTCGGGCTAAGCGGGTGATGCTGTCGAGTAAGATGACGACGTCCTGCTGGTGCTCGACCAATCGCCTGGCTTTTTCTATGACCATGTCGGCGACCTGGACATGTCGGGTCGGGGGTTCGTCAAAGGTCGAGCTGACGACTTCGCCTTCAACCGAACGGAGCATGTCTGTGACTTCTTCGGGGCGTTCGTCGATGAGGAGGACAATGAGCGTGATTTCGGGATGGTTTTGGGTAATGGCGTTGGCAATTTTTTGCAAGAGCATGGTTTTGCCCGTGAATGGGGGCGCGACTATCATGCCGCGTTGACCTTTGCCAATTGGCGTGAGGAGATTCATGATGCGGGTGGAGATATCCTGTGAATCGTATTCGAGATTGATGCGTTCGTCCGGGTGCAGTGGCGTGAGGTTGTCAAATAGGATTTTTTGTTTTGCGACTTCCGGATTTTCAAAATTTACGGCTTCGACGCGGATGAGTGCGAAGTATTTTTCGTCACCTTTCGGTGGGCGAATATGTCCCGATATGGTGTCTCCTGTTCGCAGGTTGAAGCGTTTGATTTGCGAGTGGCCGACATAGATGTCGTCTGGTCCGGGCAAATAATTGTACTTTGGCGATCTGAGGAAGCCAAATCCGTCTTCGAGGATGTCGAGTACACCCTGTGCGAAGATACGCCCACTTTTGGCGGTTTGGCTCTGGAGAATGGCGAAGATAAGTTCTTGTCTTCGCAGGCTGCTGTAGCCTTGAATATTGAGTGCTTGCGCGTGTTTGTTGAGTTCGGATATGCTGCATTCCTGCAACTCAAACATGTTCAAATTTTCTTCTGTCACTGCCATTTTTCGGGATTCCTGATGGGTTTGGAAAGGGAGAAGTAATGCATGCCAGAGCGACACCATGCTGTGTGGGGTGCAAAACAGATGTTGTGCGAAATCATTGGGGTACTGCGAAGCCTACGGAGAACAATGTTTTGGAAGATTGTGGGGTAGGATGCGGAGCATTAGTTGCGAGGAAATGCCTTTTGAAGTTGGCCTAAACGTAAAACAAACAATGTGGCTTGTCAAGGAAAAGAAGCGGTCAGCGAAACAAGCGGTTAATCTATGCACCCAACTGGGGTGGCGGAAGGGCGGGCTGAAAGCTGATAGCTTCTCACGGATTTTCAATCGCGTGCGTCAGTTCGCGGGTGATGTGTTCGAGCAATGCGGTCTCTGTGATTTTATCGCCATTTTTACGCACGTAAAAGGCATCCACAGCGCGGTCTGCCTGTGTGCCAATGCGGGCGGTGTAGATGTCGAGGCCAAGGTCTGATAATGTGTGCGTGATGCGATACAGGAGGCCCGTTGCGTCTTGTGCCGTAATGTCGATGACGGTGGAGCGCCTGGAAACATTGTTGTCGAATGTGATTTTAGGAGAAATGGGCACTGTGGGCTGACGCCTCAGGGACCACCTCTGACTGTAATTGGCGAATAGGTCTGAGACGCGCTCTTTTTTTTGAAAGACATCGGTCAGGGTTTGTTGAATTTTTTTTTGTAATTTGGCTTCGTCATCTATATCGGAAGTGACTTGAAAGATGTCGATGACTGTGCCGTCGTTGCGCGTGTAGGCGTGTGCGCTGAAGATGTTGATGTCGTGGGTTGCCAGTACACCACAGATTTCAGATAGGCGAAAGGGCTGGTCGCGCGTGCAGATGGTGATTTCCAGGAAGAGTTCGTCGGGTTGTACGCTAACGGCGACCAGGGATGATCCCATTGCGTCGATGAGTTGCAGGTGCTGTACGATTTCTTCCGGGCTGTTTTGTTCGGGATAGCGCGGGGGCATGTTGTTGAGATGTTCGACAAGGGTCTGGCGTGAAATGCGCGATTCCAGAGCCGTGAGGATTTTCTGTATGTCTTGTTGTTCGGGTTGTTCGAGGTCGGGGCGGGTACTTTGGGTGAGTATATCAAAGGTGTTTTCGTAGAGTTCGCGCAAGAGGTGACCTTTCCAGGCTGTCCACGCCGTTTGTGTGACGGCGGATAGGTCGGCATAAGTGAGTACGTAGAGCATACGCAAAACATCGGGGTGCGAAAATGTGCTGGCAAATTCGGCGATCATGCGCTGGTCTGAAAGGTCGCGGCGCTGGGCAATGGCGGACATTGCGAGATGATGCCGCACGAGAAAAACAACGGTTTCTATCTGGTCATCGGGCAATTGAAGGCGTTTGAGAAAGTCCCGTGTCATTTCTGCGCCGACAATGCTGTGGTCTTTGTCGCGGACGGATTTTCCCACGTCGTGCATCATCAGCGCGAGGTAGAGAAGCTCTTTTCTCGGGATTTCATTGTACACATGTCTGAGGTGCTGCAGATCAGGGGAGAGAGAAGGAGATCGCGCGAGGTGGTCAAGGTGTTCTACTGCCACCAGGGTGTGTTCGTCTGCCGTGTAGATGTGATAGCGATTGTATTGTACCAGGCAGGTCAGGCTACCGAATTCGGGTACGTAAGTGCCCAAAATGTCGAGTTCGTGCATGGTGCGAAGGGTGGTGCCAATGCCGACGGGGGGGCGGAAGAGGTCGAGGAAGATGCGACTGGCTCGCGCAGAAGACCTGAAGTTGTCGTCGATGAGATGGATGTGGTCTTTTATTCCCTGTTTGGCCGCTTCGTTGAGGGGAACGCCGAATCGCTGTGCGTTGAGGAAAAGAGAGAAGAGGCGATGGGGTGTGTTGGGGAAAAAATGTCGTCGTTTTTTGGGCAGGGCAATGTGCGTGTGGTGCAATACAGAGGCGTCGTCGAGTTGGCGCCGCGTGAGCAATCCCACAGCCCTACCAGTGGAAGATCGGCCTTTGAGGCGTTCACATATCAGGTCGCTGAGATGTTTGATAGCACGCGCATGGGTGTAGTAGTCTCGCATAAAGTGTTCGACACCCAATTCATTGTCGCGGTCTTTGTAGCCCAGATTTTCGGCGATAATGGGCTGAAGGTCGTGCTCGAGCACGTCGAAATGTTTGTCCGTGTGGAAGTGCAACTCGTTGCGCGTGCGCAGCATGAAGTCAAAGGCATTGATATAGATGTCGTAATTTCTGCGGGTGAGCAGATGGCTTTCTTGCAAGCCTTCGGGGGCGCGAATACCGCGGCGTGCCATTAAGAACCAGCCGGCTGTGTGGATATCTCGCAATCCCCCCGGGCTTTCTTTGATATTGGGTTCGAGGAGTTGGGTTGAAAATTTGGATTTGCTGTGGCGCTGGATGCGTTCCTGAGATTTTTTGTTGATAAAGCCGCGGGCACGCCGACCAAAAAACCGCCGCGCAAGCGCGTCTTGTAGTTGTAATTCCAGAGCGGGATCACCTGCGAGATGACGGGTTTCGAGCATTGCCGTCATGGAATCGGTGTCGTCTTGCGCGGCTGTGATGCAATCGGAAAGGGTGCGCGTGCTGTATCCCACGTCAAATCGCAGATCCCAGAGGGTGTGGAGAATGGCGCGGGTTATGGGATCGCCTTCATGGACTTTTTTGCGAAAGAGAAATAAGAGGTCGATATCCGAGCCGGGATTGAGGGCACCCCGGCCATATCCCCCCTGCGCGATTACGGCAAAATCGGTTGGCTCACCGTGTTCTTCTTTTGCTTCGGCGTACAGTGCCTGGATGAGTATATCGACGCGCTGTGTGAGTGCTGCAACTATCGCGTTGCCCGATGCGCCGTCCCGGTGCTGTGTATGAATCGTTTCCCAGGTGGTGACGAGATAGGTTCGCAAGTACGACAGGCGTTGGGTGGGCGATGTGTCAGATCTTTTTTTAAGATCGAGAAGATCGGGTGGGAGGATTTCGCCTGTGGCGATTTGTTTATTCAATGGGTAGTCCTTTGGAAATGGCTACGACGCCACCATCTGTTACAGTGAAACGCCGGCGGTCGTCTTCGCGGTTAATCCCGATTTGTGTACCGGACGGAATGACGACGCCTTCGTCGGCTATGACGCGGTGGAGTTGGGCATTGGCACCGACTTTGACGCCTTCCATGAGCACCGAATCGGTAATTTGTGCGCCGGAGTCTATGTGAACCCCTGCAGAGATGACTGAGCACTCGACCCGTGCATTGGCAATCACACATCCCTGGGCGACTACGAGAAGAGAACTGTTTTGCGGTCGAATGTGCAGGCGCGAAGGTGGATACGGGTGTGCGTGTGTGCGGATGGGCCAGTTCGGGTCGTGCAGGTCAAATTCGGGGGTTTCAGAAACGAGATCCATGTTGGCTTCCCAGTACGCGTCGAGAAGGCCGATGTCGCGCCAGTACACGGTCGAATTGCGATTGCCGTGCTTGAAGTTGTACGCAAAGACGCGCCCTGAATCGACCATTGATGGGATGATGTTTTGCCCAAAGTCGTGGGCTGTGTCGCGTTTGGCATCTTCGGAGAGTTGGCGCACGAGAACTTCTGTGCTGAAGATGTAGATGCCCATTGAGGCCAGGGCGAGATTGGGGTTGTGTGGTGTGGATTTGGGGTGGTCGGGTTTTTCCTCAAAGCCGACAATGCGAGATTCATCGTCGATTGCCATGACGCCCAATTCGGTGGCATTTTTGATGGGTACTTCAATGCAGGCTACCGTGAGGTCGGCATTTGCGTTGTTGTGAAAGGCGAGCATCTTGCTGTAATCCATTTTGTACACGTGGTCGCCGCCCAGGATGAGGACGCGGTCGGGACGCTCGCGTTCGAGGATGTCGATATTTTGAAAGATGGCATCGGCTGTGCCGCGATACCAGTTGCCGGCAAGGCGAAATTGGGGCGGGACTTCAAAAATAAATTCGTCGAGTTCGGGATTGAAAATGGACCACCCGCGTTGCAAATGCCGGTCGAGAGATGTTGACATGTATTGCGTGAGAACATATATCCGGCGCAAGTTGGAGTTGAGGCAGTTGGAGAGGGTAAAGTCAATGATGCGGTACATGCCGCCGAAGGGCACGGCGGGTTTGGCCTGATTGCGCGTGAGGGGATAAAGCCGAGATCCTTGGCCTCCGGCGAGGATCATGGTTAGCGTATTTTGCAGTTCATCGGGCATGTCAAGACCTTTCACCGGTTAGTACATCGCTTATGGCGGTTTTGAGTTCAGACAGGTCCGATGATTTGACCACATACGCATTGGCCGACCAGGTGAGATAGTTGTCTTTGTGATTGCTATAGGCGGTGTTGAGAATAACGGGTAACTGGTTGTTTATGCCCAGGATGTGGTTGAGGGCTTCAATGCCGTCCATGCCGGGCATTCGAATGTCGAGTATTAAGAGGTCCGGCGGATTGTCTTTGACGCGCTCGATCGCGGTTTGCGCGTCGTGAACCACATCGACGCGATACCCTTCATCGGTGAGTTCCTGCTCGTAGAGCAGTGCCAGATTTTGGTCGTCGTCGGCAATGAGGATGTTTTTCATAATGATTTCCTTGAGGAGAGATCGGGGAGATGGATGAAAAGGGTGGTGCCAGAGCCGCTGTGGCTCGTGAATGAGAGGGTTCCTCCGTGGCGTTCGACGATTTGTTTGCTGATGACCAATCCGAGACCTGTACCCTTGGTTTTGGTGGTGAAATAGGGCTTGAAAATTTCGTCCTGAATTTCGGTGGGAATCCCCGGTCCCGTATCTCGTATTTCTATTTCGATATGTGGCTGATCCTCTTTTTTTCGGATATGAACGTGCAATTTGCCGCCATTGGGCATTGCTTGAAATGCGTTTTTGAAGATGTTGATGAGTACCTGCTTAAATTGTGCGGGATCTAAGGGTATTTCGGGCAGGTCAGATGGTGCGTTTTGTCGATAGGTGATGCCCCGGCTTTCGAGGCCCTCGCCAACTTGATGATACACATCGGTGATGAGGTCCGGGAGATTGATGGGTTCGAGTTCGAGCTTGCGCGGTCGCGTGTAGTTGAGTATGTCGGTCAGTAGTTCTTCCAGGCGTGTGACTTCACAAGATATGATGCGCGATGCCGTGTCGATGCGGTCGGGTGTTGGGGCGCGCTGAAGAGAGCGCGCAAAGCCGCCAATCGTCGCCAGTGGATTGCGAATCTCGTGTGCTATGCGCGCAGACATTTCGCCGATTACAGCCAGGCGTTCCGATTGTACGAGTTCGTCCTGGAGTTCTCGCGTTTCCTGAAAGAGATGTGCGTTGTGGATGACCCATGCCAGTTGATCGGTCAAGACCATTAGCGATTGTACATCGGTCCAATTAAAGCCATTTTTTTTGCGACTGAGCACATCGAGTGCGCCCAATACGCGGTCTGCTGTTTTGATTGGCACACAGAGTTCTGAGCGCGTGTTTTTTTCCTGAGGAAAAGCAATGATACGCCTGGGATCATTGGCCACGTCATTGGCCATGATGGGATTGCCAGATGCGACGACATGACCTACGATGCCTTCGCCCACATTTTGGCGATATCCCTCGGGGAAGTGCTTTTCGTAAACACCGGCTCTGGCTTTCATGATCATCTGGTTGGCATGCGTTTCGAGAAAATAAAGTGAGACGTGCTGGTAATTGAAACTCTGTTGTACTTCGTGTACAATGCGTCTGAAAATTTCAGATGGGTCGAGGGTTGATAGGGCCATTTGTGCAATGCGATTGTTGGTGGTCAGGTGCGCGGCGCGCTGTTTTTCCACTGCGAGGAGGCGGGCGATTTCGATGTTGCGCTGGCGCAGATTTTGAGATTGTCTTTGCGCCAGGTTTCGATAACGCATTTCGTGGTAGTACGCCGATATGCGCAGCAAGATTTCGTCAAATATGGCTTCGGCATTGTGCGTAAAATTTTTCAGGCGTTCCAAGACGGTTTTCTTCAAGGCAATGAGCAATCGACAAGCCGCATCAGGGGTAAAAGCATTGATTTCGCCTGAAAAGATGCGCTGGCGGAGCAAGTGATAATCCTGTTTGGTGGTGATCTGTTTGACTATGAGATCAAAGAACTCTTCGAGCACATTGTCGGGCGTGTGACCGTCAAAATCTTCGCGCAGTTGCAAGACAGATGTGCGGCGGACGCGCTTTTGCCATTCAGATAGCAGGCTTGCGCGCTGGGTGGTGAGTATGTGATGCAGGTTTTGTTCTGTGTTTTTCATGAGATAAAAGGAGGGTTGTTAACCTATAACCGTTAATAATATCACGCCAAATGTATAAGTGTCAAGATATTTGGGCTTGCGCTTTGGATATAAATCCCCAAATTAAGATTAAATGGCTTTTATAGTTATCGGGAGAATGCGCATGGCTACGGATTATAGTGCTTCGATTCTGGAGGGTCTGGGGGAGGGCATCGTGGCTTTTGATAAAACACATCGGGCCGTGATGGCCAATGCACATTTGATTGCGTTGATGGGGTGGGACAAACAGGCCGTTTGTGGCGCTTCGCCAGAGGAGCTATTTGCCCAACGCCCTGAGTTGTTGCGGATTTTGAACGAGGGTATGAAAAACAAGGTGCTGGTGTCAGATACGGATCTGGTACACCACAATGCCGATGGTGGGTTGCAACATCTGCGCGTGAGTACTTCGTTTTTGAATACGCAGGGCGGTCTGGTGCTGGCGGTGCGCGATGTGTCTGAGATAAAGCGGATGGAATGGGAGATCTTTCAGGTTGAAAAGATGACGGCGTTGGGGCGGTTGGCCGCTTCTGTTGCCCATGAAGTGCGCAATCCTCTGGGGGCGATTGATATTCAGTTGCAATTGTTGGAAGAAGACCTGAGCGAGTTGTCAAGTGTGTTAAAAGAGCGCCTTGTGGGACGGCTCAATATCGCGCAGACAGAGATGAAACGGCTCGACCGCCTTGTGTATAATTTTTTGCGTTTTTCGCGTACGCCCAAACTTCATTTGCGGCAGGTGTTTCTCAACGATGTGGTTCGCCGCGTTTTTGAGCTGGTCTCGCCCGAAGCACGCGAGCGCGAGGTTGTGTTGTGTCTGGAACTTTCCGACGGTCTGCCCGCGATCAATGGAGATGAAGACCAACTCGGTCAAGCTGTGCTCAATATTGTGGTGAATGCCTTTCAGTCTATGGTCGCCGGTGGGGATTTGGTTGCCCGAACACAGACCGAGTCGGGGCAGGTGTGTTTGATGCTTACAGATACGGGTTGCGGGATTCCAAAAGAAGAGGTGGATCGCATTTTCGAGTTTTATTATACGACAAAAGATGAAGGTACCGGGTTGGGACTGTCTATTGCGCAGCGCATCATTTATCAGCACGGAGGGCATATTGATGTCGAGAGCTTTCCCGAACGGGGAACGACCTTCCGGGTGTATTTGCCTGAGCATGAGATACGATAGAGGTAACTTATGGACGCGAGTGAGATTCGGCTTTTGATTGCAGATGATGAGTACTATATCTGCGAGGGTCTGCGGGAGGCGATGGCCAAAGACGGTTATCGGGTTGATGTGGCTTATGATGGTCACAAAGCAAAAGCACTTATGGAAGCCCACGAGTATGATGCCGCGATTTTTGATCTCAAGATGCCGGGTCAGGATGGGTTGTCACTTTTGAAGTGGGTGCGCGGTGCAAATCGCGAAATTGGCGTTATTGTGATTACGGCTTATGGAGAGGTGGAGACGGCTGTTGAAGCCATGCGGCGGGGGGCTTATGATTATTTGACCAAGCCCGTAGATCTGAAGCGGTTGCGCCTGTCTTTAGAGCGTTTGCTGGATCACCAGGCACTGGTCGCGGAGAATCGCGCATTGCGGGCGCGTCTGGATTCCAATGGCGAAAATGGAGATGTTGTGCATCGAAGTGCCGCTATGGAACAGGTCTGTGATACCATAGCGCAGGCGGCTATGACCGATGTGCCGGTTTTGATTACCGGGGAAACGGGGACGGGAAAAGAACTCGTGGCGCGTGCGATTCATCAGGCGAGTGCGCGGCGGAATGCACCTCTGGTGGCGATGAATTGCGGGGCGTTTGCCGAGACATTATTTGGCAGCGAGTTGTTCGGTTATGTAAAAGGCGCGTTTACGGGCGCGACAGCGGATAAGGCGGGTTTTTTTGCGGCGGCTGAAGGCGGGACGCTTTTTTTTGATGAGGTGGGTGAAATCCCTTTGCCCAATCAGGTCGATTTGCTTCGCGTATTAGAAGAAAAAGCCTATCGCCCGGTGGGGAGTACCAAAGCGGTGGCCGCAGATGTGCGAACCATTTTTGTCACCAATCGCGATCTCGAGCGGGAAGTGGCAGAAGGACGGTTTAGAGAGGATCTGTATTATCGCATCAATGTGGTGCCCATTCGCCTGCCACCGCTTCGCGAGCGCGTGGAAGATATTCCGCTTTTGGTCGATGTGTTTTTTGACAATCTGTGTGCGTTGCACCACAAACCGCGCAAGGAATTAACGCCCGAGGCGATGGATAGGGTTCTGGCTTATTTATGGCCCGGCAATGTACGCGAGTTGAAAAACGCGGTTGAGCGCGTTGTGGTAACCTGTGCAGATCAAAAGGTGGATGTCGATCATTTGCCTTCTCGGATACGCGATGCCCAGAATGCGATGGATACTATAACGGTTGAACTCGGTTCATCGCTTGCAGATGTGGAACGCGTGCTGATCGAAAAAACACTTGTACATGTGACGGCAAACCGGAAGGAGGCCGCGGCACTGTTGGGGATCAGTGTTCGCGCGTTGCAATACAAGATCAAGGCGTATAACCTGCGCTAATTTTCAAAAACGCAATTTTTGCATTTTAGTTGTAAAATAGGATGCAATTTTTGCATCCTAAATGAGACAAAACCAGCATAGTAGATCTGATATTCTGATTTTTTTTCAATATAAACAATAAGTTACGCCGATAGGTATGTTTTTGGCACGGATATTGCTGTAATATTAGGGTGCGTTTATCACGGATTTTTGATAATGGAGATTAACCTTTGTTTTTATTGATGTTAATGGGTTATTCTCTATTTTTAATAAATATTTTATAGTTTGAAGGTGCAAATTCTGCATTTTGTTGCGTGGGGGGGCAGGTGACTCAAACGACAATTTTATCTGAAGACGATGTTTTTCAGTTTGATGTTTCGCTTCTTGTACCCGAGTTGCAATCCCAAGATCGCCTAGGGGCGATTAAGGAACTGGTTGATCGGCTCTATGGTCGCAGGAAGGTGGTCGATAGTCTGAAGTTTTTGCAAACTATTCTGGATCGAGAAGACCAGATGAGTACTGTTTTGGGCCGAGGTGTTGCCCTGCCCCATGCGCGGTGCCGCTCGGTTGCTCAGCCCGGTGTGGCATTGGGTATTTCTCAGACGGGTATTGCTTTTCCCCCAGATGCAGAACCCGTTCACGTGATATGTATGGTTGCAGTACCCGATGCGGCTCCTGTGCCCTATCTATCGGTTTTGAGCAATTTGGTGCTGTTGTTTAAAAATTCAGATGTGCGAGCGGGTTTGATGGCCTGCGACACATCGATGAGTATGTATCAGTTTATGACGAAACACCTCGCGCAAGTTCGCAAGATGCCGACTCCCAATTCTGTTTTATAGTCGTTCTTCCCCATCCTTATTTACAGGAGGTTCCCCTTGCCTGGAATTATGATTCAAGATAGTGAGTCTCTGGATTTGTATCTGCGAGACATTGCCTCGTCTGAACCCCTTTCGAGTGCAGAAGAAATTGAACTGGCAAAGAAAATTCACAAAGGTTGTCAGAGATCCAGAGATAAACTGGTTGCGGCCAATCTCCGTTTTGTGGTGAGTGTGGCACGCGAATATCAAAATCACGGGGTGCCTCTGGCGGATTTGATCAGCGCGGGTAATATGGGTCTGATGACGGCTGCCGAGCGCTTTGATGGCACGCGGGGCTTCAAGTTTATTTCCTATGCTGTCTGGTGGATACGCCAGGCGATTCACCAGAGTCTGGCGCAGGATTCGCGGGTTGTGCGGTTGCCCATTAACCGCATTGATTTGTTGCACAATATTTCAAAGGTGTCGCGCGAACTGAGGCAATCGAGCGAGACCGAACCCGAACCCGAGACTGTGGCAAAAGAACTCGGCGTGTCGGTGGAGATGGTTCAGGATACGCTGATGCGCGCGCGCGATGTCTGGTCGCTGGATGCGTCTTTCCGCGAGGAGGATGACCACAGTTTGCTGCATGTGTTGCCCGATGAAACGCAAAAGGCACCGGATGAGGAAGTTGTAGAGGATTCGGTGCGCGAACAGGTAAAAGATGTGCTCACTTCTCTGGATGACCGCGAGACCGAGGTTTTGCGCCTGTATTTTGGGCTAGGCGGTGAAGAGCCGCTTACGCTTGAAGAGATCGGCGTTCGGTTCAATTTGACCCGAGAGCGCGTGCGGCAAATTAAGGAAAAAGCGCTTCGCAGGTTGCGCCATCCGCGTCGTCGCTCGCGGCTTGAGCCGTTGCTGGAAGTGACTTAAAGGCAGTGAGACTTAAAGGCGGTGAGAAGTGAGCCGTAAGACGTGAGATGGGAAAAGTACCCCTCTTACCTTTTACGTCTTACCTCTTACCGCTTTTTTTGGGCTTGACAGCACGCGAATCGAAAAATATACTGTAGCTGTTCATTTTTGAGACCTACCCCCTAACTCCCTTCCTATGAGGAAGGAGATCATGTTTCCCATCCCCGTGTCGGGGATGGGCCGGGGGAGGGGTCAGGGTATTTAATTTGCACGGAGGTCGAGATGAAACGCCTGATGATAGTCCTCCTGTCTGTGTTCGCAATGCAGGGGTGTAGTGACCGTCTGTCAGATATGCAAACACAATTGGCGGGTACCTGGGTTTTGCAAAATCGTCAATTACAAGATGGTACTGTGTTGCGCGATCCGCATATAAAAGGGTCGCTTTTGTGGGAGCCAATCAGTTCTCGAAAAGCACATGTTACGCTCAATCTTCTCGAAGACACAAAAGACGGTACGCCCCGGCGATTTAATTACGCTGCCAGTACGTATGAAATTTCTACATCGGCAATTACGCGAGCCAGACATGTGCTGGTTCGCCAGGGGTATCGGTCTTCGGCCGAAGCACCGATGTCGATCTATCCCAAGGGCAAGAGTGTGAAGGGCAAAATTACTGTTGAGGGCGATAAAATTGAGATTGCACACGATGAGCAGCAGTGGGTTTTTGAGGGCAATACGATGACGGCATCTTATGAGGGGGCATGGGTCGATACATGGGCGCGGGTTCAATAAGGTCTTATGAAAAACGCGAGGCGCGGCAATGCCGCGCTTTTTTTTTGCCGAATATGATCGCTATCTTTTAATATTGGCGAAACACTTATGAAACCTGATGGAAATATAATAAGCGTAAGTTTGGCTGTTATTTCCGCGTTGTTTCACAGTTAAAATACAGGTCAAAACTATGAATGATGGAAGCCGCGAATACGTGCTGAATGCCGCATCAGAACACGGGGTTAAATTTGTCAGGCTCTGGTTTACCGATATTTTGGGTTTTCTAAAGAGTGTCGCCATTCCCGTTGAGCAACTCGATGGTGCTTTGACCGAGGGGATCGGTTTTGACGGGTCGGCAGTTGAGGGCTTTGCGCGCATTGACGAGAGCGATATGATCGCCATGCCCGATCCCAATACTTTTCAGGTGCTGCCTTTTCGCCCGCAAGAAGGCGGTACGGTTGCGCGTATGTTTTGTGATATTCTCCAGCCGGGGGGCAAACCATATCGGGGAGATCCGCGCTGGGTGCTAAAAAAGAATTTGAGACGCGCAGGCAATATGGGTTTTGCGTTTTACGTGAGTCCAGAGATGGAGTTTTTCTATTTTGAAAAACCCGAGGTTCCTCTCACAGGTTTGGACGAGGGGGGATATTTTGATCAGACGTCTCTGGATGTGGCGAGTGATTTGCGCCGGGATACGGTGTTGACGCTGGAGAAGATGGGGATTGAGGTGGCGTCCAGCCATCACGAAGATGCGCCGAGTCAACACGAGATCGATTTGCTTTATACCGATGCACTGACGATGGCGGACAATGCGATGACTTATCGTTTGGTGGTGAAGGAGATTGCCGTGAAGCACGGCGTTTGGGCGACGTTTATGCCCAAGCCTCTTTTTGGCGTCAATGGCAATGGTATGCATACGAATATGTCGCTGTTTAAGGGAGAGGCGAATGCGTTTTACGATGCTGAAGGCGAATACCATCTGTCGGATACGGCGCGGTATTTTATTGCGGGCTTGCTCAAACACGCGTGTGAGATAACGCTGGTGACCAATCAGTGGGTCAATTCGTATAAGCGGTTGGTGCCGGGTTATGAAGCGCCTTTGTACACGACGTGGTCGGTGGTCAATCGTTCGGATCTGGTGCGCGTGCCGGCCTATTCTCTGGATAAGGAGAGTACAACGCGCATCGAATACCGGTCACCCGATCCGGCCTGCAATCCCTATCTGGCATTTGCAATTATGCTGTCTGCGGGATTAGAGGGTATTGAAAAACGCTATGACGTGCCGCCACCTATGGAAAAAAATGTGGCTGAGATGTCCCGTGCCGAACGGGAGCGTGCGGGTATTAAGACGCTGCCTCTGGATCTGTCACAGGCTATTGATCTGGCCGAGCGCAGCGATTTGCTTCGCGATGCCCTGGGCAATCATATTTTTGAGAAGTTTATTGCGAATAAGAAGATCGAATGGGCCAATTACAGGGCGCAGGTGACGGGTTACGAACTGGATCAACATCTTAAAATTTTGTGAGGTATAGGGATGAAAAAAAAACGCAGACCATGCCCCCGAGGGCTGTACGACGGGTGCCCGATTCCGCGAGAATTGTGTAGCGAAGATTACGCGCGTACAGGTGAGTGGCATTGTTTGAAGTTTTTGCGCGAGTTTGAGTGGTTTGTGTTTGGGACCTCTGGGGACGATGCTGCGCCAGAGGCTCTCAGAACGGGCGAAGAAATTGTGTCGCTGGAGGATTTGATGCGGGTGCTGGAGGGGATGGATGATGCGTGATGGTTCAGATCGTTTTTTAAAGGCGTGTCGTCGCGAGTGTGTAGATGCGACGCCTGTCTGGTTTATGCGTCAGGCCGGGCGGTATATGAAGGCTTACTGGACGTATCGCGATCGCTACAGTTTTCTCGATATGGTGAAGACCCCCGAGATTTCTACGGCGATTACGATGCAACCCGTGAACGCCTATAATGTGGATGCTGCGATTATTTTTCAGGATTTGTTGCCGATTCTCGAGTCAATGGGGTTGGATCTGGATTACGTAAAGGGCGAGGGTCCGGTTATTCACAATCCGATTCGCACGGTGGCAGATATCGATGCGTTGACCGTGAGACCCGCCGAAGAGGCGATGCCTTATGCCGGTGACGCCATTCGGATGGCTGTTGCAGAACTCAATGGTCGCGTTCCTTTGATCGGTTTTGCAGGCGCGCCTTTTACGCTGGTTTGTTATGGGGTGGAGGGCGGTTCGTCGCGCAATTACGAGATTGCCAAGGGGTTGATGTACGGCGAGCCAGAACAATGGCATCGTTTGATGGATATGATGGCGATGGCGATTGGCGATTATCTCATCGCGCAGGCCCGGGCGGGTGCGAGGGTGTTGCAGGTGTTTGATAGCTGGGTTGGGGCGTTGAGTCCGGCAGATTATCGCGAGTACGTGTTGCCGCATTCGCAGAAGGCGATTGCGATTGCGAAAGAAGAAGTGGATGTGCCGCTTATTCATTTTGGTACGGGTACGGCGGGTATTCTCGAGTTGTTGAAAGAGGCGGGGGGCGATGTTATTGGCGTTGATTGGCGGGTTGATATAGATGTGGCGTGGCGTCGTTTGGGCGATGATGTGGGTGTGCAGGGCAATCTAGATCCCGTTGTGTTGTTCGCGCCTTTTGAGGAGATTGAGCGGCAGACAGGGCGCATTCTGGATTCGGTGAGGGGAAAGCCGGGGCATATTTTTAATTTGGGTCATGGGATTTTACAGCGCACACCTGTAGAGAATGTGCGAAGATTGGTTGATTTTGTGCATGAATATACGGCGCAATGAGAAAATAATTGGCGTGCTTTTAATGGCTTATGGCAGCCCCGATTCGCTGGATGATATGGCGGCTTATTTGAGCGATATTCGGGGTGGGAGGCCGATGTCGCCAGAGTTTGTGGCGGAGTTTCGCAGTCGCTACGCGCAGATCGGTGGCAGGTCGCCGCTGAATGAACGCACGTTTGAGCAGGCTGGGCATGTTGAGGCGGTGTTGAAGAAGCGCGGGCGGAATGTGAAGGCGTACACGGGGATGCGTCACTGGAGACCGCGGATTGTGGAGGCGGTGGCGAAGATGCAGGGGGATGGTGTTGAAAAGGCTGTGGGCATTGTGATGGCGCCGCATTATTCGCGGATGAGTATTGGGCTTTATCAACAGAAGGTTGAGGATGCGCAGGAAGAGGTGGGGAGTGATATTGATTTTGTCTATGTCAATTCGTGGTGCGATCAGACCCGGTTGATTGAGGCGCAGGCGGCAAAGGTAAGAGCGGGGTTGGAGAAATTTCCGGAGGATGCGAGGCGGAAGGTAAAGGTGGTTTTTTCAGCGCATAGTTTGCCGGCGCGGTTGTTGAAGATGGGCGATCCTTATGATGATGAATTAAAGCGCAATGCACAGGCGATTGTCGATCAATTGGGTCCGGTGGATTGGATGTTTTCGTATCAGAGCGCCGCACATACGGGCGAGCCCTGGTTGGGTCCGCAGATTGAGGATGTGATTCCTGCACTGGCTTCTGGGAATTACCGCGATGTTCTGGTCTCGCCTATTGGTTTTGTGTGCGATCACGTTGAGGTGCTTTACGATATTGACATCGGTTGTCAGGAGATTGCACAACAACACGGGATTCGCCTCGAGCGCACGGAGATGATGAATAGCGATCCCGTGTTTATCGAAGCGGTTGCCGATGCTGTGGAAGAGGTGATTTGAGGGGTGATAGCGATATGCATATAACTATTATTGGCGGTGGCATAGCGGGTCTTGCGACCGCTTTTTATTTGGAAAAAAGAGCGATAGAACAGGGCCGGGAAATTCAGTATTCCTTGCTGGAGCGCAGTGACCGATGGGGGGGGATGATTGCGACAGAGTCGGTAGATGGTTTTTTGATTGAGGGCGGTCCGGATTTGCTGCTGACGCAAAAGCCCGCGGGTATTCAGTTGTGTAAGGACCTGGGGTTGGCGGATCGGCTGATTTCGACGAATAATGATCGACAGCGGACGTTTTTGGTGCGGGATGGAAAGCTGGTGGCTTTTCCGGAGGATTTTTCACTGGTGCCTGCAAAATTTTGGCCCCTTGTGAGGTCGCCTCTGTTTTCGTTTTCTGGGAAGGTGAGGATGGGGCTGGAGGTGTTTGTTCCGCGGCGGAGAGATGAGGGCGATGAGAGTCTGGCGCGTTTTATTCGGCGGCGGTTAGGCGTGGAGGCTGTGAATATTGGCGGGGCGATGCTGGCGGGTATCCACAGTGCAGATGCAGAGCGTTTGAGTATGCAGTGCGCGTTTCCGATGTATGTGGCGATGGAGCAGCGCTATGGGAGTTTGATTAAGGGGGTGCGGGCGATGAGGAAGGCGCGCGCATCTACGGGGACTGCGATGTTTCAGACGCTGATTGGTGGGATGGGTGAGTTGGTGGATACGCTCATTGCGGGTTTGGGTGGGGATTTGCGCCGGGGTGTTGCGGTTGGGTCTGTTAGAAAGGTGGGTGGGGGATTTGAGGTTGTCGCTGGTGATGAGGTGATCGGGACAGATGCCGTGGTGATGGCGACGCCGGCTTATGTGTCCGCTGGTCTGGTGGCGGATTTTGCACCGGATTTGAGTCTTTTGTTGCGCGGTATTCGCTATGTTTCAACGGCGACGGTTTCGCTGGCGTACCGGAAGAGAGATGTTGAGGGACAGCACGATTTTGAGGGGTTTGGATTTTTGTCGCCGAAGTATGAGGGGCGTCGGATTACGGCGTGTACATGGGTCTCGACTAAGCTGAATTTTCGCGCGCCGGACGATGGGGTTCTGGTGCGTACATTTGTGGGGGGCGCAGGGCAGGAAGATCTGGTGGGGCTGGATGATGAGGCGCTGATTGCATTGTCGCGCGAGGAATTGGAAGATCTGATGGGGGTGACGGCTGATCCGCTGTTTGCGTGCATTTTTCGTTGGCAAAGAGGACGCCCCCAGTTCGATGTGGGGCATTTGGAGCGCGTGGCTGAAATGGAGCGTCTCGCCGCGCAGGTGGGCGGATTGTTTTTGACGGGGAGTGCGTATCGCGGGTCGGCGATTCCCGATTGTATTGTGCAGGCGATGGATACGGTGGATCGGATTTTAGGATGATGTTGGTTACAACCCATAAACATCTCAAGACCATTGTTATGGTTGCCACCCGGTCCCTGGATGACAAGGGGTGGGTTCTTGTCGGTGGCTCTGTTTTGCGCCTGTTGCGCGTGGTGTTTCTGCTTTCTCTGTGGCGGATGTTGTTGCCCGAGTCCGGGGAGGTTTCGGGTATGACGCGCAATGCCGTGCTTACCTATACGCTGATTGCAGAGGTTTTTGCCGGGCAGATTTCTGTGCGTACAGGTCTGGACGGGGCGCTCTGGCGCGGGGATATTGCCAATCGCTTTTTGCGCCCGGTGGGTATTTACGGTCAGTTTGTCGCGGAGATGTTTGGTTCGGGTTTGCCCAATCTCATTTTGTTTTCTGTGCCACTTTTTTGTCTGGCGCCCCTTTTGGGGGTCGATCCATTGCCGGAGAGCGCGTTTGCCGGTGTTTTGTTTGTGTGTAGTCTAATTCTGGGCATTGCCATCGGCGCGGCGTTTGATTTCATTTTTGCGAGTTTTATGGTTTTGCTGGAGCAACATGTCTATGCTTTGACGCAGATTCGAGATGCGGTGAGTGTTTTGTTGTCGGGCGCGATTATTCCACTTGCGCTGATGCCCTGGGGGATTGGGAATGTGCTGACTTTTTTGCCTTTTGCTTCGCTGGCTTCCGCGCCGCTACGCATTTATACGGGTACGGGGGATCCCGTTTTTCTGATCGGACTTCAAGTTTTCTGGGCTGTTGTGCTCTGGCCCATCGCGCACTGGCTCTGGAATGCCAATCGCGAACGCCTGGTTTCTCACGGGGGGTGAATATCCTGAAGACTTTGACAACACTCATCGCCCGCTGGCGGGTGCAGGCTTATCTGGATTTTATGTGGATGACGAGAGATTTTCGGTTTTTTTTTATTAATATTATCTCGGATATCATTCTGAATCTCGCGGGTGTCACAGCGGTTTTTCTCCTGGCGGAGCGGTTTGAGGGTATTGGCCTGTGGTCGCGCGACCAGATTGTTTTTATGCTGGGTTATGCCGCGCTTGTTCGCGGGTTTTTAGATATGGGGTTTAGCTATAATGTGCTCCATATCAGCCGTCGCATCGGGCGCGGTCAGATGGATCATACGCTCGTGCAACCCCAGCCGGTGTGGATGGGGTTGTTGACCGAGGGTTTTATGCCGTTTTCCGGGTCGTGGTCTTTGTTCACGGGGATTGGTATTTGGGCCTGGGCTATTTTTCAGATCGATGCGGCGTTTGGCCTGTACTGGTGGCTGATGTTTTTTTGCAATCTCGCGTCTTCTTGCGCGATTGTGCTGTCTTTTTCTTATGTCTGGGGGAGTCTGGCTTTTTGGGCACCGGTTGCTGCGGAGGAAATCAGCAGCCGCGCGGTCAATTTTATGTTCCAGCTCAAGTCTTTTCCGCTGGATGGTTTGAGCAGCTATGTGCTTGTCAGTATGCTTACTGTTTTGCCCGTGGGTTTTGTCGCGTGGTATCCCTGTCGCCAGTTGCTGGGTATTGCGCCCGCAAACCTGTGGCATACGCCGCTTGTGGCGGTGGTTTTGTCTCTTATCGCATTGATCGCATTCAAAAAGGGAATGCAGCATTATGAGCAGACCGGATCACAACGCTACCTCGGTTTCGGACATCGCGGTTGAGCTGACCGAGGTCGATAAAATTTTCTATCAGCGCCAGCGTTCGGAGAAGGTTCGGGATGTTTTCAAGAATTTGTTTCGGCCCAATATCCGGGAGATTCGCGCATTGCAAAAGGTAAATCTCGAGATTCACCGCGGTGAGATCGTTGCTTATGCAGGTCCCAATGGTGCGGGAAAATCCACGACTGTTAAGCTGCTTTCCAGTGTTCTTGCACCTACTTCTGGAACTGTTCGCTGTCTGGGTATGGATCCGCTGAAGGATCGCGTCCCTTATGTGAAGCGCATTGGCGTGGTTTTTGGTCAGCGGACAGAGTTGTGGTGGGATCAACCCGTTGCGGCGAGTTTTGAGTGGAAGCGCGTGGTGTGGGAGATTCCCCGCGACCGGTATAATACGATGCTCGACTTTGTGAAGGAGCTTCTGGGGATTGACGAGTTTTTCAATAGTCTGGCGCGTCAACTCAGTCTGGGGCAAAAGATGCGGGCGGATCTCGCGCTGATGCTTATGCACGAGCCTGAGATTCTCTTTTTGGACGAGCCTACCATTGGGGTTGATGTGCTTGCCAAACGCAATATGCTGGAATTTATCAAGAGTCTCAATCGGGAAAAGGGCGTTACGGTTATGATCACGAGTCACGATATGGATGAGCTGGAGCAGCTCGCGGGGCGCATTGTGATGATCGATAAAGGCCGTATCGCGTTTGATGGAGATTTTCGGGAATTGCGCGGTCAATTTGGGGACCGCAGGCATCTTATTATTGAGACTGCCGATACGTTTCCACCGCAACTTTCAGGCGTTCAATTTATCGAGAGCGAAGGCAATCGCCATCACTTCACGTTTGATGCGGCACAGATATCGATACCGACATTGCTCGATGAAGCGGCAGAGCAAACGACTATTCGCGATGTGGAGACCCACCGCGCGCCGATTGATGATGTGATTGCAGATATGTATGAGGATTGGGATGGGGAAGGAGGGGAGAAATAGGAGGGAATGGATTTGTTAAAATAGTATCAGGCGACCTGTTCCTTCTGGAGACCTTTTACAATTTTGCCAAAACGTTCACAAAAAAAACGCACACATTCGGGAGCAAGATCAATGGCTTGTTCGTCATATTCACCTGTTTCGGGATTGGGCCAAATCAAGGCATAGTCGCCAATCGCCTGACGAAATCGCTCCTTATTGCGTAGCAACTCAAAAACGCCTCCTGGATTCTCTTCGACGAAGAGCGGATAAAAATCCAGATCGTAAATGGAAATATCGAGGTCTTCTTCAAACCAGAGGCGCAAGACGTAAGCAGTCAGATATTCGGCTTTGAGTAGTCCTTTTTCTTTATTATCTACCCACAGAATTTCATTGTCTGCTGCAGTTTGCCATTCTTTCCATTTCATCGTATTATCCCACGATAGAAATCGGTTGGCCTTGTCGGGCATTATTCCACTGTTGGATTAACTCATCTTCGTGTGCTTCTACCCAGATTTCAACCAACCGCCGCAAAGAGGAGGGCAACATTCTACCTGGTGTAAGCCAGATTCTGGATCGAATTTCGAGTCGATAGCTGCGAATGTCTCCCTGATATTTAACATGGACATGTGGTGGTGCATGGTCGTTGTAATTCATGAGGATAACCATGCTTCCTTGTTTGAAGGGATGAGATACCGGTGGCATTAGTAAAAAATAGGGTTATCTGTTGATAAAAACAAGGGGCTAATTGACGGATTTGACGATTTCGATCTTGACTCTGGCAACGCCTTCAGAGACCATGTCCAGCTTTTTGGCCGCGCCGAGGGAGAGGTCGAGGATGCGACCTTTGACAAAAGGCCCGCGGTCGTTCACTGGAATAACAATGGATTTGCCATTGCTGAGGTGGGTGACGCGAATGATAGTGCCGAGGGGCAATTCGCGGTGTGCGGCGGATAGGCCGTTCATGTCAAAAATTTCACCGCTGGCTGTTGGCCGTCCGTGAAATTTGTGTGCGTAGTAAGACGCATAACCAATCTGGTAGGATATGGGTTTGGCGCGATAGCGGGGGTGCGAGGCACATCCCGTGATAGAGAGGCAGAGGAGGATGCAGAATAGATGGGAGATTTTAATGCGCCGCAGGTGGCTGCATGCTGCCGACCAGGTCGGATATGCGGTCGATTTGATGTGCTTTGCAATAGTCTGCAATGCCATTGAGTATCTCCATGGCTGCAAGAGGGCGAACAAAGGTCGTGGTTCCGACTT
This sequence comes from Candidatus Latescibacterota bacterium, assembly GCA_965232265.1. Taxonomy (GTDB): domain Bacteria; phylum Latescibacterota; class UBA2968; order UBA2968; family UBA2968; genus VXRD01. The sequence goes on along the minus strand of CBDDPH010000002.1, from coordinate 90,655 downwards.
GAATGGCGGATGCGCCAATGATGAGAAATTCAATGGCGTCGCGTGCTGTGGCTATGCCGCCCATGCCGATGACCGGGACAGAGACGCGATCGACGACTTTCCAGAGCAGGGCGAGGGCGACGGGTTTGATCGCGGGGCCAGATAAGCCGCCTGTGATATTTCCCAGGATGGGACGGCGCGTGTCAATGTCGATTGCCATGCCCAGCAGGGTGTTGATGAGGGCGATGCCGTCCGCTCCGCCTTCTTCGACTGCGCCAGCTATGGCGGCGATGTCGGTTACGTTTGGGGTGAGTTTGACGATGATGGGCAATTGCGAGACGGCTTTGACGGCTCGGGTTACGTTGTGGGCGGCACGCTCGGAACAGCCAAAGAGCATGCCGCCGTCTTTCATGTTGGGCGATGAGATGTTGAGTTCGAGGGCGTCTATGCCTTCGAGGTCGTTGAACCGCGCGGCCATGTCGGCAAATTCCCGGTCCGATGTTCCCGCTATGCTGACGATGCGTCCCGTGTTGAGCGAAGCGAGGGGTGGGACTTTTTCGGCGATGAATGCGTCGATGCCCGGGTTGGTGAGTCCAATGGCGTTGAGCATGCCGGATGGGGTTTCGGCTGTGCGCGGCGGTGGGTTGCCCGCCCGGGGGTGATAGGTGATGGTTTTTGTGACGATGCCGCCGATTTTGCTCAGGTCAAAGAGGGATGCGTATTCGGCGCCGTGTCCAAAAGTGCCCGATGCCATGATGACGGGGTTTTTGAGCGTGAGCCTTTTGGCGATTTTTGTCGAGAGATCTAATTGAGAGTTGGACATTTGACCGTGATTGGGGTTTTCGTTCTTGAATCGTGCAGTGCTTAATATTATTTTCGGATTGAAACTTCGTCAAGAAAAATCACGAAATAGAGGTTTAACAATGATTATTGACGCGCACAATCACATTTATTATCACGGTTTGAATGCCGAGGGCGTGCTGAATGAGATGGATCAGTTCGGGTATGATGTGGCGTGGTTGCTTACGTGGTATTTGCCGCCGGGTGAGCATGTGGCGAGCAGCCACCGCGTGTTTAATCCGGTCAATGCCCGGCCCGATGGGACGCACGCGGGAACGACGTTGAATGATCTTTCGCGGGCGTGTGAGAAGTATCCGGATCGGTTTGTTGCGGGATATTGTCCCTGTCCGTCAGAGGGCGATGCGGCAGGGCTTTTTGAGGCGGCGTATTATTCGCACGGTGTTCGGGTGTGTGGGGAGTGGAGCTATCGGATGTTGTTGAACGATCCCCGTGCGATTTTGTTGTTTCGCAAGGCGGGTGAGTTGGGTGCGCCAGTGGTTTTGCATATTGATACGCCGTTTTTGAATGGGGTGTATCAGGAGGCCTGGTATGGTGGGGAGATTGGCGCGCTGGAGCAGGCGTTGCAGGCGTGTCCAGATACGACGTTTGTCGGTCACGCGCCCGGGTTCTGGCGGCATGTGAGTGGGGATGAGGCGACTGATGCAGAGGTGTATTCTTCGGGTCCTATTGTGCCGGGTGGTCGCTTGTTCGATTTGTTTGCACAATATGCGAATCTCTGGGCGGATTTGTCAGCGGGTTCTGGTTTGAATGCGTTGCAGCGGATGGCGGATGGCGGGCGAGATTTTTTGATTGATTATCAGGATCGTTTGCTGTTTGGGCGCGATGCGCCGGGAAATGCGTTGCAGGTACATCTGGAGGAGTTGGATTTGCCGCAGGATGTCAGGGAGAAGATTTATTGCGAGAATGCACTGCGGCTGGTTCCTGTGGAGAGGTCATAATACCAGGGAGGAGTTATGAAGACACATGTATATACCAGTGGACAGGATGGGTATCACACGTATCGCATTCCCGCATTGCTTGTGACAAAGGCGGGGACACTGCTGGCGTTTTGCGAGGGGCGGCGCACCGGGCGCGGGGATCACGGGGATCTCGATTTGCTGGTGAAGCGGTCGGAGGACGGTGGAGAGACGTGGTCTGAACAACTGTTGATTTACGGGGAGCCTGGGGAGGTGACGATTGGCAATCCGTGTCCTGTGGTAGATGGTGATACGGGTGTGATCTGGTTGCCGTTTTGTCGGGAGAATGACGATGTGTTTATGACGCATAGTGGGGATGATGGGAAGACGTGGGCAGATCCTACGGAGATTACTGCGGTTGTGAAGAAGCCTTCGTGGAATTGGTATGCGACGGGTCCGGGTGTTGGTATTCAATTGCAACGAGGGGAGCACAAGGGGCGGCTGGTGATTCCGTGCGATCATCGGGAGGATGAGACTTATGGGAATGGTTCGCATGCGATTTACAGCGATGACCACGGGGCGACTTGGCAGATGAGCGCGTTGATCGCGCCGGGGGCGAATGAATGTCAGGTTGTGGAATTGGCGGATGGATCGTTGAAGATGAATATTCGGATGCAGACGTATAGCGAAGGGTTGCGGGGGATTTCGGTGAGTGAGGACGGTGGATACAGTTGGTCAGGGATTGTACACGATGCGAATTTGCCGTGTCCGAAATGTCAGGCGAGTTTGATAGGCGAAGGTGACCGATTGTTTTTTTCAAATCCGGTGTCGCTTACGCCGGTGGAAAATCCCAAAGCTGGAGAGCGGTTTTATCCGGGTAAGGGACGAGGCGAGCGCGAGAATATGACTGTGCGTTTGAGCGAGGATGGCGGGCAGACGTGGGTCCGGGAAAAACTGTTGCACGAGGGTCCGGCAGCGTATTCCTGTTTGGCTCTGTTACCCGATGGAGATGTTGGGTGTTTGTATGAGGCGGGCGAAGAACATTCGTATCAGTATCTAATTTTTGAGCGGTTCGGGATATGATGCAATCGAGGGAGTTCAATATGACCAAATTAATCTCTCAAATTGGCAGTGAGCGCGCGACTTCTGGGGCGGGGAATAAGGTTGTTACGTACGAGGGGAGAACGCATGTGGTTTGGCAGGATGTTACAGGTGAGGGCTATTTCAACAGGGTTTGCACTTTTGATCGCAGTACTGGGGAATGGTCAAGGCCGTTGACTTTTAACAGGGGACGCGATAATCACGCGCGTCCGGTTATGACCATTGACCACCAGGGCTATTTGCAGGCTATTATGAGTGGTCACAATTCGCCAGTGACATATCGGCGGTCGGTGCGGCCCAATGATGCGAGTGAATGGACAGAGGGAGAGCCAGCCGGTTCGGGGACTTATCCGGTTGTTGTGTGCGGTTTGGACGATACGCTTTATTTGACTATGCGGTCTCCCAATCGCTGGGATGGTGTGGATTTTTATTCTAAGAGTAGAGGTGGTGTCTGGGAAGCACGCGGAAAATTGGTCGTGCGGCGTGAGGATTATACGGGTTATGGTGCTTTTCAGACGGGTATGGCTGTGGGTGCAGATGGTGTTCTTCATCTTGTGGTGGATTTTTACGAGGGCAGGGGAATCTACGATCAGCGCGGGCTGCATCAGGCTGTGTGTTATATGTGTAGCCGAGATGGTGGCGAGACGTGGGAGAGGGCCGATGGCTCGCGCGTCGAGTTGCCAGCGCGGCCCGAGCAGCTCGATGTTCTTGCGCGTTCTGAGGAGGATGAGCGCCACGAACCTATGCCCCGTCCCGAGGTTCTCGCACAGGGTTGTATTGTGGTTTCTTCTGGGGGGCCACATATTCTCTATGTTTCGCATTTGGATGAGCCAGGTGAGATTGTTCACGCCTATCTCGATGCAGAGGGTGTTTGGGAGCGAGAGTCCGTTGATGCGGGTTTTCCAGGCCACCGCCCAACGGGGTGCCGGGGTGCGTTTAGTGTGGATGAAGCGGGTACTCTGTATGCTTTGCTGGAGTTTCAGCCTCTTGGGAGGGGCTGGAATGAGGGCAAGCCCACGCGTGGATTAAACTGGGAGACAGTGGATAAACGTCTGGTCTGGTTGACTTTGAACGAGGGGGATAGGGATTGGAAGACACGGCTCGCTTTGCCGCAGGATGCAATTTTTAATGAGGCGAATCTGGAACGTTCTACAGGTGCCAATACCATTCCCGCAGGGCAGTACCCGCCTTTTGTCTTTTTTGATGGGGAGTCTCGTTATCCGGATAAAGAGACAGGCGAGGTGATCAATAATCGGGTGTTTTTTTGTGGTTCAAAATAAAAAAAGGGACACCCAACTGGGTGTCCCTTTTCGCGAAAGACTGACCGCTTAATACATCCCACCGCCCGGAGGTGCAGGAGGTGCTGGGGGCTCGGGTTCGGGTATATCGGCCACCAGTGCTTCGGTCGTCAATAACAGACTGGCTATCGAAGCGGCGTTTTCGAGTGCAGACCGCGTGACTTTGGTCGGGTCGGGCACGCCGGCTTGAATCATGTCTTCATAGGCGTCTGTGTCGGCATTATAGCCCAGGTTACCTTCGCCAGAGGCGACTTTTTGGACTACCAGAGCGCCTTCAACACCGGCGTTATTGGCGATCTGGCGCAGTGGCTCTTCCAGTGCGCGGCGCACGATATCTACGCCGGTTTGTTCGTCGCCTTCGACATTTTCGCGCGTTTCATCCAGACCAGCCGCAGCGCGAATCAATGCGACGCCACCGCCGGGGACAATGCCTTCTTCAACCGCGGCGCGCGTCGCGTGGAGCGCGTCTTCAACGCGGGCCTTTTTTTCTTTCATTTCGGTTTCTGTGGCAGCGCCCACATTGATTACTGCTACACCGCCAGCCAGCTTGGCCAGGCGTTCTTGCAGCTTTTCCTGGTCGTAGTCAGATGTGGTTTCGTCGATCTGACGGCGAATTTGTCCAACGCGCCCCTGGATATCGGCACTATTACCGCCGCCTTCGACAATGGTTGTGTTGTCTTTGTCAATGGTGATGCGTTTGGCTTCACCGAGGTCTGCGGTGGTCGCATTTTCCAGTTTGAAGCCCGCATCTTCGGATAAGACGCGACCACCCGTCAAGATGGCGATGTCTTCGAGCATTGCCGTGCGGCGGTCGCCAAAGCCCGGGGCTTTTACGGCGGCGATTTTTAATGTACCGCGCACTTTGTTCACGACCAGTGTGGCGAGGGCTTCGCCTTCGATATCTTCGGCAATGATCATCAAGGGTTTGCCCGTCTGTGCGATTTTTTCCAGTACGGGAAGCAGGTCGCGCATTGCCGAGATTTTTTTGTCGTGAATTAAAATGTACGCTTCTTCCAGAATGGCTTCCATGTTGTCGGCATCGGTGACAAAATAAGGCGACACATATCCGCGGTCAAACTGCATGCCTTCGACCACGTCCAGTGTGGTTTCGATGCTGCGGGCTTCTTCGACTGTGATTACGCCGTCTTTGCCCACTTTTTCCATTGCATCGGCTATCAAGTCGCCAATGGCTTTGTCGTTGTTGGCTGAGGTAGATGCGACCTGTGCGATGTCTGAACGCCCCGCCACTGGTTTGCTCATGTCATGTATCAAATTGACACAGGCGGATACGGCTTTGTCAATGCCGCGCTTGAGGTCCATGGGATTTGCACCGGCTGTTACATTGCGCAGGCCCTGGTGGAAGATCGACTGTGCGAGTACGGTTGCCGTGGTTGTGCCATCGCCAGCTACGTCAGAGGTCTTGGAAGCAACTTCTTTGACCATCTGAGCACCCATATTTTCATAGGGGTCTTCCAGTTCGATTTCTTTGGCTACCGTGACACCGTCTTTGGTGACGGTGGGTGAACCAAATTTTTTGTCCAGTACAACATTGCGGCCCTTGGGTCCCAGTGTCACTTTTACGGTGTCGGACAACTGATCCACACCCTGTTTGAGGGCTTCTCGAGCTGCAACATCAAATTCGAGTTGCTTGGCCATTATATCCTCCTGATTAAAACTAATGATTGGTATTAATCAATGATCGCTAAAATATCGCCTTCGGGCATGATCAGATAGTCTTCGTCGTCCAGACGGACTTCTGTGCCCGAATACTTGCCGTAAAGTACTGTGTCGCCAGCTGTGACCGACAACGGGATCCGGTTGCCCGAATCGTCGGGTTTGCCATCGCCAACAGCCACTATTTCGCCCCGCTGGGGTTTTTCTTTGGCTGTGTCGGGAATGATGATGCCGCCCTTGACCTGTTCGTCTTCTTCAACAGGTTTTAGTAGTACGCGATCCCCGAGGGGTTTCACCTTCGCCATTGTTATAGCCTCCTTCTGCGAGGTGGAGTGAAAAGATACGGATGATGTGTTTTAGCACTCTCACCTATCGAGTGCTAATGAGGCGGAGAATATATCAAAGACGATTCATAAGCGCAAGAAAAAATAAAAAAATGGGACAATCTTAATTGAGATTGTCCCAGAAATTGGATCGCGGCTAAACATCATGCCGCGATGACGGGCGGGCACGGGGGCACCGACCCTACAGTAATGTTGTGTTCAAATATAGGAGACCGTAGAGGACGGCCCCTGTGCCGTCCCGGTTTCTCTATTTCGCATTGTAAAGCACCTGAAAAGCGTTTATGTGATCGCGCAAGGTTTGCGCGTTTTTCGGGTCTGTGGTTTGCTTGCACTTCATTGCCGTGCGTATAATTTGGTGTAAGGCGATTAGCTTTTGAGTATAGGCTTTTGCTGCTGCGGCATCCCCTTCAGCGGGTTCTGTGATCCGCTGCGCTAGGAAGTATTGTGCGACGATATCGCGAATCTGATCGGCATGATGTTCTTTGTTGACGACCCACCGCACGATCTGGTTGTTGTTCTTTTCGCTTTCTCCCGACAATTTGTTGATTTCATTCATCGATTTTTCGATGGTGGTCACATTTTCCAATAGCAGAGCAAACCGACCCTCATCGCCATAGATTCCACAGGGTATCTCACAGTGCGCCCCGACCAGTGCGGGAAAAAGAAATACGCCCAGCAGTGAAATGGTTAGATGTTTCATGTTGGTCTCCTTGTAAAAAGGTCAACGGGCGACCACAGGGGGTCGCCCTACTACAAATCGGATTAACAATATAACCCGACAATATAATATATATCCCCGCGAATTCAAAACCCCCACATTCGCATTGCCGCATCGGTTTTGATATTTACACCGTTCTCGCGGAGCGGTTCGCGACTGTCCAATAAAAAGCGTTTGACGGCTTCTATTCCCACGATGATACCCAAACCGGGTTCCACGACCTCGCGCTCTTCAACCGAGATGTGACCGAGCAAGTCGGGCGATAATGTCGCCCCTTCATTCAGTTTTCGGTTGGGTACCAGCAAGCGGAATGTTTCTGTTGTGGCTCCCCGACAAAGACCCACGAGTTCAAAATTGGGCAGTCCATCTCGCACGGCAACCACAGGTCCGCCACTGTAGCCCGCACGGATGGGCGCATCGACAAAGAACCGATCGCGGTCTTCGTCCAAACTCACTGTGCCCGCAGTGAGGCGCATCTTGTTTTTTGGATGACCCGCGATATAGACAAAATTGCCCCATTGTAGATCCGATATTTTGCCCAGTCGGAGGAGAAAAGGCACTGGTTTTCTCATTAGATGGGGGATCGTGAGTTTGAGCAAAGCCAGATCTACTTCAGGGTCGAGGCGCACGATTTTTGCAGAGAGGCTTTCGCCCTCGCGATTGACGACGTGCAATGAGGTATTGATTTTAATGGAAATTCGTTCGAGCACATTTGTTTCGATGCCCCGGGCGTCCCGCATGAAATACCGAATCGTATCCGGTGCTGTTACCAGATGTGCATTTGTCAGTGCAACTGCCACATTGTATGGATTGCCCACGGACTGTCGCGCAATCACAAGCGCGGTGCCCACTTTGGAATAAGAATCGACGGTTTCGCGGATGCCATTTCGCGATAGCCGATAGCCAGTTGGGCTGTTTTTGTCTGTTAAAGGCAGATGGAGCGAAAACCCCCTGTCATCCCTCATATTATGTGTGTAGAACACGTTGGTATATTGGGGCGTCCACACGACTTTTACGGTGGAAGCAAATAGGGTTTCAAATCCCGCCTGGGCATCGCCTCGCCCAACGGGTACGCGATAATCGTATTCCCCGTCGGGTGCCAGAACATATTGCGCGGCACACCCCCCAAAGCACAAGAGAGCGATCAGGTAGTAGAGGTTTTGCATTGCTTTTTCGCGCCCTTTCCGTATATTTGCCCTGAGTTATCTACAGCAGTATAACACTTTAGCTCAAACACCGCCACCATATCTCCCGCCTGTTAGTCTATCCTTGGCTCCTGAAAAAAATATGTCTGTCTCTCGTGATCAAGTACTGAATTTTGTGCGTCAACAACATAGGCGTCCGCTCAAAATCAGGGAACTTGCTCGCGCGCTTCGCGTTTCCCATCGGGCTTATTCAGATTTTCGCCGCCTGATTCGCCGCATGGTGCGCGATGGATCTCTCGTCAAGTTGCGCCGCAGCCGTTACGGGATTCCGTCTGAACACAATCTCGTCGTCGGTCGCATCAGTGTCCAGGCGAGTGGATATGGCTTACTCGCGCCCGACGATGGCGGCGCAGATATTTTTATTGGTGCGAGATACATGAGGCGTGCGCGACACGGCGACCGCGCTGTGGTGCGCCTCACGCGCAGGGCACAGGGCAGTGACCGCGCAGAGGGCGAGTTGATTCGCATTGTGGAACGCGCCGAGCAAACACTGGTGGGTACGTATGACGGCGTTTCTCTCGTTACTTCTGACGATCCGCGCATCCGCGCACGCGTTCATATCCCCGATGACCTGACCTGCGGCGCTAAGGCGGGACAAAAGGTGGTTGTGAGCCTCAAATATTCCTCACCCAATGCCCATCCCAATGGGCAGATTGTCGAAGTTCTGGGCAATGCGGACGATGCGGGGATTGAGACCCTGATTCTCATTAAAAAACTCGGCCTTCCTCTCGTTTTCCCTCAACATGTGCTCAGAGCTGTAGAAGCGATTCCCGAAGATATTCCCGCAGAGGAGATTGACCGTCGCCTCGATTTGCGCGATCTGACCTGTTTTACGATTGATCCAGTTGATGCGCGCGATCACGACGATGCGGTGTCGCTTCAGGTTCTCGATGATCAGACCTATTGTCTGGGTATTCACATTGCCGATGTCAGCTACTATGTTCCCGAAGGCTCGCCCCTTGACCACGAAGCCCTCGCACGCGGCAGCAGTGTGTATTTTCCCGATCGCGTCATTCCCATGTTGCCGGAGAGGCTTTCTGCAAATATCTGTTCTCTACAGCCCGGTGAAGATCGCCTTGCTCTGAGTATTCTGGCGCATATTACCCCCGATGGCGAGTTGATTGACACCCAAATTGCAGAGACGGTTATACGCAGCTGCGCGAGTCTGTCATACCAAGAGGTTCAGCGCGTGCTCGATGGCGACAGGTGCGCGGCCAATCCCGCCGAACCATACACCGATGTTCTCATGCAGATGGAGGCTCTGAGGATTCGTCTGACAGAGAAACGCAGGGCAAGGGGGACGATTGACTTTGAGATTCCCGAACCGCGTATTATTCTCGACGATCAGGGCCATCCCATTCACATTGGTCCCCGCGCCCGTTTGAATAGTCATCGCCTTATTGAGGAATTTATGCTTCTGGCAAATGAAATCGTTGCGCGGCGCATGGCCGATAGCGGTATCCCGATTCTCTATCGCGTCCACGAACCGCCCGACGGTGAAAAACTCGCCGAATTTTGCGATCTGGCGAGAACATTGGGGTATCGCCTTTCCAATCCTTCGCGGGCGGAAAATATCCAGGCGTTTCTCGCAAATTTCAAGGATGAGCCTATTGGTCATATTTTGAGCCATCGCCTGTTGCGCTCAATGAAGAAAGCCGTGTACACACCCGACAATGTCGGTCATTTTGGATTGGCCTGCGATACTTATACGCATTTCACGTCGCCCATTCGGCGCTATCCCGATTTGATTCTTCACCGGATTTTGCGCGATGCGATCAACGATGCGATCACGCCCGGACAGATGGCGCGCCGCGCGCGCCGCTTGCCCGATATTGGAGATCTGGCGACGCAACGCGAGATCGCCGCGCAACAAGCCGAGTGGGATGCTATTCGGCTTATGCAAATTCTCTATTTGAAAGATAAGATGGGCGAGTGTTTTGATGCTGTTATCGTCGATGTGCGTTCTATTGGTTTTTTTGTTCAACTCAATGATGTGCTCATCGAGGGCTTGGTTCACGTAAAATATCTCTGGGATGATTATTATATTTACCACGAGTTGCAGGGCGCTCTCGTCGGCGAATCCACGGGGACGATTTTCCGACTTGGGGATTCGGTTCAGGTACAACTCGCCCAACTCGACCGGCAACGCCTGCGGATAGATTTTCACCTTTTGTCACAGGAGCAACGTGATCGCCCCAGAGGCTCGCGGAAGAGACGCGGGAGGAGATAAACACATGAACCTTTTGGACTCTCAAACATTAAAATAAGCGACCTACCCCCCTGTCCCCGTTACTCGGTGAACTGGCCTGGCGGCCAGTTGTACACCTACCGCTTCGTTGTAGGCTTCGCCTGTGCCTACGAGGAAGGGGGGAACCAGGTCTCCCCGTATCGGGGAGGGGATCAAATATACACAGGATATATCATGTCTTTCCGAGTTATTAAAATTGTCGCGGTGTTACTTTTGGCACTTCAGACCGCCTGGAGTGCCAATACGAAGGATCTGCTTGAAGCGGATCAATTGAGCAAACACCTCAAGGCGAAGGGCGATCAGAAAGAACATGTTGCCAAACACGTTTCCGCGCTTCGCGATGTCGTGATTGAATATCAAACTGAACGCGCGCGCCGAACGAATGAAGCCCTTTTGTGGCAGGGCTATATTCCAAAGCTCAAGGATATGAGAAGCCTGCGCCAGAGTGCGAATGACAGTGCCAGTGCCGTGTTTGACGCGCTCAAGACCGCGCTCGATAGCAAGCAGATTGAACGCCTGGATAAACTCATTGAAAAAGGCGATGTTTTTGCCATTCCCATTGCGGAACATCCCTATTACCACGTTCAAAACTCTCCGCTTTTTCCGGAGTTTTCGGGAAAAAAGGAGGTCTATAAACTCACCCTGCCTTCAGAACCCGATCCAGATAACACCTGGACCTATCCGCAATTGCTCAAGGTATGGACCGTGCGCAGCTTTATTCCCTCGGTGCGTCCCATAGATGATTTGCCGCAGGCGCCGAGTATTGCCGATCATCCAGATTTGCAATTCCGAGAGTTGGGGGTTTCCGAACGCTATCGCGTTGTGCGTTCTCCGCTGCTCATCTCAGCCACGCTGTATGTCCCCGATCTCGTGCGTTCAGAATTTGATATGTTGCAAACTCACTACGATCCCGACAGCATTTCTGCCGACACCTGGGAAGACTATGCCAGCCAGAACCAACTCGATGACGATATTCAAATTCGCTTAAAATTCAATACCATTTACGAAGAGGGGTATCTCGATCTGAGTCGCTGGACAATTTACCTCAAAGACAGCGAAGGGGTCGGGTATGAACCCGATAAAATTGAAGAGCGGGCATTTTATCCGCTCGAAGCGCTCCAGGTTTCTGTGCCGGGTAGAGAAATCGAGGTTACGGATGTATTTGGCACGTATATTTCTCCCACTTATACACCCGGTGAAAAAGTGCGCTATTTTGCAGAGCCGCCTAGGAATATTACTTATGTGGGCAATGAAAAATTTCTTATACTCTATTTTTCCGCGCACACGGTTATGAAAACACCGGTTGTTTCAGATCAGACGAAGTACATCAAGCTCATCGTGCAGTCTCGCGAAATCGATTTTGGCCGCAGCGAACTGATGTGGGAGTTCAAAAAACCCAAATCAAAAATTCGCCCACCCAGGGATTAAGATTATGCGTTACATATTCTTTTGTTTGCTCACAGTGATCATCGGTTGTGCAACAGCGCAGCAACCGCAGATTAGCTTGCGTGCTGTTCCCAAAAAAACACCCCCTCATCCCCAGGCAGTTACGCACTTTTTGCGGGCGCGATTTGCAGAAGCCGCAGGCCAACGCGATCGGGCTATTGAAGAATTGCAAGTTGCTGTGCAATACGACTCGACCTCTGCGACGCTTTACAGCGCACTGGCTCGCAATCTCAATGCTGTTCGGCGGTTTCAAGATGCGGTCGAACCCGCGCGGCGAGCCGTTCAAATCGATCCCAAAAATGTGCAAACCCGCTGGATTTATTATCACGCCCTCAGCCGGGGCTTGCGCGATACCATCACAGCTATTGACCAGTTGAATACCATTGTGCGTCTTGTGCCGAGAGATCTGAGTGCTTATCAACATCTTTTTCAGATTTACAATGCCCGGGGGGAGCGCAGCAAGGTTATAACATTGCTCGATAGCGTTGTTGCCCTGCCCGGACTGATGGGTATGCACGAAAAGCTCTATGCCGCTGAAAACTACCACCGGCTGCGCGCGTTTGACAAAGCAGCGCGAATTTATCGCGATATCCTCGAAGATGACCCCAATAACAATGATCTGCAGTTTAAGCTGGGCATAACACAACTCTCTCAGGGCGATACACTATCTGCCGAACAAAATTTCCGACGGATAATCGCGCGGCAAGATTATAATGTTACTAAGGAAACTGTCCCGGTTTGGGTTCAATTAGTACACATTTACAGCCGCGAACCCTATCTCAATAACCTCTTTGAAGAACCAGATATCCGTCTGGTCGATCGGTTGGGCAATGTGCTCCTCAGAATGGTGAGGGGGCGTCGCGATCACGACGAGAAAATGCTATTTGTCGATATGGCCGAACGGGTTCTCAATCACCAGTTGCAAACCGATCCCGAAAATCAAACCCTGCTGGGCACAAAAGCCGGTCTGTTGCTCAATGTCAATCGCACGGCGGATGCGCGCAAGACGTATCGTCTTGCCAACTTACAGGGTGAAAAAACCGAATATCATCTCGGTATTGCCCGTTCGTACAGGGCAGAAGAAAACTGGGCAAGCGCGCAACAGATTTTGGAAAAGCTACATCGAGACACGCGCCCTGAAAGCGAGTATTACGATCAAATTGCGTTTGATCTCGCCCGCGTTTATTTGCGCCAAAATGAGATTGCCAGTGCGCGTATTATCTATCAAGAGGCTGTTGACGCGAGGCCCAAAAATACGGGTTTTCGCTACGAACTGGCGCGTACCTATCTTTTTGATCGCAACTGGGAGGAGGCCATTCCCCTGCTGGAGCCGCTCGTCGCCGATACGGAAGATAATCCCGAGTTTCTCGAGCATGTGCTCTTTGATCTGGGGCGCAGCCTCGAACGGGCGGGCCAGTACGATCGCGCGGTCGCAGTATTTCAGCGCCTTTTGGCACTAGACCAAGATCACGCAGATGCCAGCAATTATTTGGGGTATATGCTCGCCGAGCGCGGTGAACGTCTCACTGAAGCGAAAAAGTTAATTGAACGCGCCCTGAAAATTGACCCGGAGAACGGCGCTTATCTCGATAGCCTCGGCTGGGTTTATTATCAACTCAAACAGTACGAAAATGCCGCGCGCTGGCTGGACCGCGCACTCACCGTAGAGGAAGAAACCCTTCGCCAAACCAATCCCAATTCCCCAATCGTAGATGGCCTGCGCGAAAATCTCGCGGTCATTCACGAGCACGCGGGAGACGCAGCGCACAAAATGGGTGATTTCTCCCGTGCGAGACACCATTATGAACGCGCTATAGAATTTGATCCCGACAACCAGACTTTGCGGGAAAAATTCAAAAATCTTTCCAAAGATGCCAGTTCTTCCGAATAGACGGACCCATGCACAATCGTAGATGCCTACTTATTCTCCTTTTGCTGATCGCTGGCTGTGCCGCCAACCGCCCCGCCCTTTTGCCGCCTGTTACTTCTTCAACCGAATTTTTCCATCTCATCGCTACCCGCTACGACAGCCTGCACAATCAAGAGGTTCGCGCCAGCGTTGATCTCACTGTTGATGGGGTGCGCGAGCGCAGGGCTTCTGCGCTTGTGCGCCACCGATTTCCTTCGGATCTCAAACTCATCGTTGGCGGTTTCGGTACTGTGGTCATGGCCGCGCGTGCCCAAAATGATACGCTGCACGTTCATCTGCCGCGCGAGAATCGCTATCTCGTGGGTCCTCCCGAAGATGTGCTTTACACACTCACGGGCGTTGATCTGTCCTATTATGCGTATTACCGCGCTATTCTCGGTTTGCCCAATCTATCTTCCATAGATGCCGCCCGCACGGTGCGTTTTGACCCCGGGAAAGAAAATATTTTTCTCGAGTTGCAATACGATCTTTATTTGCGCCGTCTCTGGATTGAAGCGCGTACGGGCTTTTTGCGCGAGGAGAGGGTCTATAAGGGTGATGGGCAACTCGTATCGGCGCGCATTCTGTCTGATTATCGCATGGATGGCGGTTTTGCACTCCCTCGTCGCATCGAGATTCAACAGGGCGAGGATGTCATTCTCATCCAGATCAAGTCGCGGGCTGTTAATACGGTGCTGTCCGACAGGGACTTTGTTTTGCCCGTGCCCAGAGATGCCATACGTCACGATATTCAACGGTGAATGAGTTTTGTGGTGTGAATAAAGTAAAGAGCACTGGTTCGTCAGAATCAGTGCTCTTTACTTTTGTGCAAGGTGGAACGCGCCTGTTACTCGCCTAACGTGCGAAGGCTGATGGTGGGACCGAAAAAGAGGGCGTTGGCAAGGAGTTTTTGGGTGCCGTACCAATAGGCGCGGAAGGTGGGGTTGTCGAGCATGAGTATGACGCGGCCATTGCCCTGTTTGGCGACGAGGGTGGATGCGGTTTCGGCGATGTAATTGTGGTTTTGTTCAGAGATATAACCCGCGAGCAAGGGTTGTTTGGTGTATTGCAAAGGGGTGGCATAAGGGTTTACAGGTTTGAGAAAGAGTGTGCCGCGCCGAAAGACTGGCAGGTTATCGCTGCGATATCCATAAGCGAGGGGATGGGTGCGGTCCAGGTAGGTCTGAAAGATAGCGCCGCCAATAATTTGCGCGCCCCGATCGCTGGGTGCATTGATATAAGCTTTGCGTTCGCCGTAATTTCCTCGATTTCGCTCGACGTATTTGGCAGTGGCGAGTTTGGTATTGATGGCCCAGTGAACCGCACTGTTGAGTGCGATGAGTGTGTTGCCTTGGCGCAGCCACTGTTTTAGGGCGTTGACACCTGTGGAGTCGAGGTTGCTATAAGATCCGCCTGCTGCGATTACTGTATTATAGCGATTGAGGTCTATATCGCGCACATGGCTGGCGTCTATGAGGCTGATGGACATATTATAGCACTGGTCTAACAAATGCCACACTTCACCGGCGTTATAGACATCGGTGCCTTTGCCAATTAAAAGGGCTATTTGAGGCATTTTGAGGGGGATAAACCCCGGGCTGCCCAGGTCAATACCGCTGTCGGTCTGCCCGGTGGAGACGGCAAATACATTGAGGGCGTCTTCGCGGGCGATTGTTTGCATGAGGTTTCGAATTGTTTGTGGATCATTTTTTTGAATGCCCATGGGGATGAGTATGGTGCCGTAGTCAAATAAATGCTCATTCCCCGAGTCTGAGGAAATACGCATGCTGAGCTGTCGCGAGGCTACTTTGGTGCTTATGCCGGCTTTTTGCAGGCGGTAGAGTGCGCGGGGTGCATAATGTCCGTTCCATTCAAAAAGGTACGCATAAGTATTGATCTGCGGGTTGAAGACAGACAGACGGCCTCGAGGAAATTGAGAAGGCGGCAACAGGTCGCCGATAAATTCCTGGGATGACGATTTGATTTCTAATAGGGGCATGTTAAATGCCAGGGGCAATGTCCAGGCTGAGACATCGTAAAATAAGCTGTCTGTAAAATTGGTACGGCGTTCAAATAGGCTGGTGAGCAAGCGGTATTGCGGTTGCGCGGTGGGAATGATATAGGCCGAGCCGGGCTGAAAGGTCTGACTGCCGACGCGCATGGGGCGTGCGAGGTCGTAAATCTGTATGTGGTGCTGCTGGAGTATGTCGATAAAATGATGGGTGCGCGCGATGTCATCGGGATCGCCAAAGACATAAGCTTTGATGGCGGAACTTGCGGCGTCCTGGGATGCGGAGATGTAAAAATCGCGCTGATGCGATAGCAGTTCGGCACGCAGTTCACGGGCTGCTTGGAGCGTTGATAGGGAGGTTCTCACCTGGTTGCGTATGGCAAAGGGAAAGGAGATCGGTCCGTGAATGCTTTCTTGTATAAGCCCGCGTGCGCTGGCTTGCTCAAAGAGAAGGCCCACGCCGCCATTGAGATCGGGATAGGTCGATCCCTTGCCGATGTAAAAGTCGTCGAATGATTCCCGTGTGTAATACAGGGTGCCGATTTTATCGAGCGCGCTGACGTGGCGTTTGGCGATTTCAGCGGTGAGTTGATATGTGCGTGCCGGAGTGAGGGGATTGTTGCGCGAGGGTATGCCCGGTTGAAAAAAGTAAGTGGAATTGGTACTCATTTCATGGTGGTCGGTGAGCATGTTGGGCTTCCAGGCGTGGAAGGTTTCAATCCGCCCCCGGCTTTCGGGATGCTGGATAAATACCCAGTCGCGGTTGAGATCGAACCAGTAGTGGTTGGTGCGCCCGCTCGGCCAGGCTTCTCGATGCTCCAGGTGCTCGGGGTCGGCAACGAGGTGTTTGCTGCGGTGCATGTTTGCCCAGTGTGCAAAGCGACTGAAGCCATCGGGATTGGATACGGGGTCAAGCAAGATGACGGCGTTGGCGAGGAGGTTGTCTATGGCAGGACCTTGCGCTGCTGCGAGGTGATATGCAATTAGTGGTGTTGCGTTGCCTCCGCTGGGTTCATTGCCGTGGATGCTATATCCCATGTACAGGACTACGGGCATTGTGTTGATGTCGAGTGCCGGCGACTGGTCCGGGTTTGTGAGTTGCCGGTGTTGCCTCTGGATGGTTTCGAGGTTCTGGTGATTTTGCGGGGATGTGATGGTGAGCAACAATAGGGGGCGCTGCTGGTGTGTTTGGGCATATTGTGTGAGGACGATGCGGTCGGAGCGTTCGGCCAATGCGTGCATGTAGTTCACGATGAGATCGTGCCGCAAGTGCCAATCGCCAATCTGAAATCCGAAAAAGGCTTCGGGTGTAGGAATGTCGGGGGCGTAGGTCGTTCCCTCGGGCAGGTAATAGCTGAGGTCAACGCGAGAATGAGCCGGGGTGTTCAGGCCGATCAATGCGATGAGGACGATGAGTAGGCGTGTCATTGGATGCCTTGTTGTGTAGTGGATAAATGCGCGTGTCTTTGTCATTGCGGCATGAAGTTGAGCCGCGATCCAGGAGATTTTTGCTGACCGATGATAGCTATGCTATAACAAGGAAAGAAAATATTAAAAAAAGTCAAATGAGAAGGTTTTGGTCCTTCAAATAAGTTTATTGCTTTAATCCAGTCTCAGAGAAAATATAAGAGTGTAATCAAATTTATTTATAAAACCAATTATTATAAAAAAATAAATTGCATTTAAATATGAAATATTTTATTTTTTTGTGAAACTTTTTGCATAAAATAATGTCTAAAATGAAAAAAAGGAGAAAAATGCGTAAAATTATTGAAGAATGCCCCGCCTGCCAGAATGATGTGATTGTCACCCGCATTCGCTGTACGCGATGTGAATGTGAGGTTATTGGAGAATTTCAGCCCACAATTTTTAACCGTCTGTCGCCCGAAAATCTGGCTTTTGTCGAGACATTTGTCCGATTGCGCGGCAATGTCAAAGAGATGACGCGCGAACTCCGCGTGCCCTATAGCACGATTCGCAACCATCTCGACGATGTGATTGCAGAACTCGGTTTTGCAACGGGAACACATTCCGAGTTGGAGGATTTGTCCGCTGCGTCTCAGCAAGAGGTTCTCGACCGTCTCGAATCCGGTGAGATTACGGTGGAGGATGCAGCGGAAGTACTTAAAAGAATAAGGTAAGAAGTGAGACGTAAGATGTAAAAGGATCGCCCTACCCCCTCTCACATTTAACGTTTAACGTCTCACCGCCTTTAAGAAAGGAGTATATCGTGAAAGAAGAACGCATGAAGGTTCTCGAGATGATTCAAGATGGAAAAATAACGGCAGAAGATGCCGTGAAATTACTCGATGCGCTCGGAGATACCGCAGAAGAACCGCGAGGTGAAGATCGCCAGCGCAGACGCAATGGAAGTCGTCAACGCCAACGCAGACGCAGACGCTCTGGCGGCGCAGATATTCAGGTTGAGGTGCAAAAACGCATCCGGGAAGCGCAAGAGACCCTGCGTGAGGCGATGCCCAGAGCCAGACGCGCGGTGCGCGAGGCGATGCCCAATGTCAATCGCATCGTGCGCGAGGCCACGCGCTCAATTCCCGATGTGGGCGAGATTGTTCAGGAGGCGATGCAAACAGCGTCTGAAGCCGTTTCACAATGGGTGGAAGATAGCGATAGAAAGCATCCCGAAAAAGCTGTTCGACAATTTGTTGAGACAACACCGATCCAGGTATCTGATCGTCTATCCGTACGGACGCCAAGAGGCCATGTTACCTCAAAAATTTGGGATCGCGATGAGGTTCAGGTTGACGCGACGATCTCGGTTTGGGGAACTGATGAAGAAGCGGTGAAGGCTTTTGCCGAGCAGGTTGATGTTCAAATACGGCGGGAATCCAATGCAGTGCAAATACGACCCAATGTGCCCAAACGGAAAAAAGACGATCCGGTTCGATCTGTGAGGATCGACTTTGAGTTGCATCATCCCCAAAAAGTTGATCTCGATGTGCGAGCAAGGCGCGGCAATATCACGCTTCCCAAAATTGATGGTGCAGCAAATCTCAATAATAACCGCGGTAAAACGATTTTTGAAGGTGCGTCGGGCAATATAAAGGTCAAACAGAACCGCGGCGATATCGCGGTGCAACATGCTGGCGGTGATTTTATTGCAAACAATAACCGCGGTTCAATTAACGTCGGTCAGGTTGGGGGACGTGTGGTTGCAAAAAATAATCGCGGTTCAACGCGCCTGACAAATATTGCCGGTGCAACTGCTGTACAGGCCAACCGGGGAGCTATCGAAATTGAAAATCCCGAAGCGGGCGTCATGATACAAAGTCGCGGCTGCAATATTGCGGTGCGTCCACACAAACCGATTGGCGATGACTATGCGATTCAAAATAAAGATGGCGCGGTTGATCTCACCATTCCCGATGGTTCCGCAGTTGATGTACACGGCTATGTCGGGCGCGGAAGTATCCAGACCGATCTGCCTCTGTCTATTACCGGCGTGTCGCGTACCTCAAAGGTGGTGACGGGTCAGCTCAATGGCGGCGGTGCTAAGGTTGCGATTGAACTCGGTCGGGGCAGTCTGAGGTTGTATTCAGATGAGGATATTGAGAGTGATGCGCCAGAAACCCCTACGCCGCCCGATCCGCCTGAACCACCTGAAGTAGAAAAAAAATAAGGCGGTTTAACAAAAAAACCCGCTCCCTGAAAATAGGGGCGGGTTTTTTGTTTGAGGCGGTGTTTAAATTTCCACATCGAATTTTTTTGCGGTTTCGCAAATTTGTTCCCAGGTTGTGTCTTCTATGGGGACTCCGTTTGCCTCGCGTTCACAACCCGTGCGATAGGAGCGTTCGCCGGGTACGAGTATTTCGTCAAATCCCGGTGCGGTTTTTGCCGATTTTACGTAGTCGATGAATCGCCCGATTTCGGCTTTAAAGTCGGCGATGGGCTGGAATGCATCGATGCGAATGGCCTGTACAAATAGGGCGTTGCCCGTTACGGGTGAGTTTTTGCGGGTGCAACCGGCTGGCGATAGGGCGCCGGATAAGATGTCGAAGATGAATGAGAGGCCATATCCCTTGTGGTCGCCAAAGGGGGTTAGTGCGGCATTGCCGTGTACGTAGTCGGCGGGGTCAGTCGTGGGGTTGCCTTCGGCGTCGATGAGCCAGTTTTCGGGTACGCGTTCGCCCCGGGCCAGTGCGACCCGCATTTTGCCGCCTGCCGCAGTTGCGGCGGTCAGGTCCAGTGAGACGGGGAAGTCTCGGTCTGAGGGAAATGCAACGGCGAGGCAATTCGCGGGCAGGATGCGTCCCAGTCCTCCCCAGGGTGCCATTGAGAGGTCGGCGCCGTGGCCGTTGTTGCTCATCAGTCCGGCCATATTTTCAGCCGCGGCGAGGACGGGATAGCCACCCAATCGCCCGATGTGATTGCACTGGTGTACTGTTGCGATGCCAACGGCACTTTTTTGGGCTTTTTGGATGGCGATGTGCATGGCTTCTGTTGCGGTTACATGCCCAAATCCCCAGTGTCCGTTTACGACGGCTGTTGCATCGGTTTCCCGTTCGATTTCCACGGTTGTTCCGAGTTGTATTTGTCCGCTCTGTACTCCAGATACGTATTGCGGAATGCGGACGACGCCGTGCGAATCGTGTCCCGCGAGATTGGACGATACGAGCAGATCGGCCACGATTTGGGCTTCTTCGGGCGTTGCGCCTATGCGTTCGAAGACTTCGCGGCCAATGCGCCGCAGTTTATCGGGGTTTAAAATTGGCATAAAAAGTATCCGCAGATGGACGCAGATGACACAGATGGAAGGAGGGTCACGCAGTCAGCAATATAAGCCTTTTTATCTGCGTAAAACGCTCAAATTACTCGCGTTTTTTCTGCGGATCCATAAGGTTTTGGGTTTATCCATCATACGCTGCGGCGATTTCGTTTGTATAAATTTCTTCTATTCTCTTGGGTACGACCTTTTTTAGTCCCCGGGTGAGGGTTCCCGTTTCTTCGCTCAATTGGTCCGGTAAGACCAGCACTTTTTGCGGACGCTCGTGCGCGGGAAGGCCATAAGTCGAGGCTTCTTTTAACAGTTGTTCGCGGATGCGTTCGGCTATTGCGGGGTGGCTGCACAGTGCGCCCTCGTCGTCTGTGGGCAAATCGGGAATATCTGTTTGCAATTGTGCTTCTTCTACATTTACGGTGACAACGGGCAGTGGGAATGTGCGGGTCTGATCGCCGCAGATTAAGACGTGTTCGATGAGCGATGCGCGAGCGAATATGCGTTCGAGGCGTTCTGGGTTGACAAATTCGCCATTGCTCAATTTAAATTGCCGTCCAACGCGCCCCTGGAATGTCAAAAATCCCTCGTCGTCCATGCTGAAAAAATCACCCGTGCGATACCACACTTTGCCCGCTTCATCGGTTACGAGTACTTCGGCGGTGCGTTCGGGGTCGTTGAGGTATCCGGTCATGACGTGGTTGCCGTGTACCCACAACTCGCCACTGCCATCGCCGCTGCCGCTGTAGGTCTCTGTTTTTGGGTCGCCGTGCGCGATTTCCTCGCCTGTTTCGGCGATGATTTTTACTTCTTGTAAGGGTTTTCCAACAGTGCCTGTTTTTTGTGCGGTCAGAACATTTACCGCGATCAGGGGACTGCATTCGGTGACGCCATAGCCTTCGAGCGAGGTGATGTCCAGTACGTCCTGAAAAAAGTCGAGGGCTTCGGGGTCGGCTTTTGCCGAGCCGACGATTAACAATTCGAGACGGCTGCCCACGCGCTGCGAGAGTTTTTCTTTAATTTGTCCGACGATTTTTTTGCCCAGTGTGGCATTGACGAGGCGGTCAATGGCCGATGCTTCACCGCGTGCGATGCGCTGTTTGGCACGCAGTGACCGGGCGATCAATGCGCCTTTTGCACCACCGGCATCGATTTCTTTTCGCACGTTGCCAAATACTTTGTCTAAGATCAGGGGGACGGTTAAAAAGCCTTCGGGTTCAGAATATCGAATATCCACGAGTACGCGATCCGGTGACCGCGCCAGGTCTAAGGTCCAGCCTTTTGCCAGGGGGTAATAGATATTTAATATGCCCATGGTGTGATAGTCGGGCGCGGATTTGAATAAGATGACCGGGTCGCGGTTGCTGATTGTATCCCATACGGATAGGAGGTTGCCGACGAGATTGCGATGGGTCTGAACCACGCCTTTGGGCAGTCCCGATGATCCCGATGTGTACACGATTTTCGTTTCGTCATCGGGTTCTATTGCTATGTCTGGCGGCGGTGATTCTGCGCCTTTTTGGGTTAGTTCAAAAAATGAGCGTGCGTTATCGTCCTGTCCTTCTGTCAGGACGATCTGAGGGGGATTGGTGAGTTGCTCGCGCACGCGTTCGACCTGTTCCAAACTTCTCGCGTCTGTGAACAAATAGGCAATGCCCGAGTGGTTGATGCTGTATATCAGTAAATCATCGGGCAATTTGTTGCAGATGGGCACTGCGGATAATCCCAGTATGTCGCAGGATAGAAAGACCAGGACAGATTCCAGACCGCCGTCGGTCAATAGCCCGATGCGCTGCCCTTTTTCCAATCCTATTTGCGCCAGGCCCGATGCCAATCGGTCTCGCTGTGTCTTCAACTGCCGATATGTCAATGGCACATATTGCAATCGCCTTTCGCCGGGTTCCTCTGGCTGGCGCAATACGCGGACTGCCGTGCGGTCCGCATGCCGGTCAAAACTGTCATTCAATAAGTCCTTGAGTGTCTGATTCATGTTTGGGTCCTCACATTGGCCGAAAATTTTTGGCGCGATAATCAAATTGGTGTTGTCAAATAGAGATCCTTCATGGCCTCTGCTTCGTGGTCCAGAACAGCTTTTACCTGCCATTCTTCGACGCCGTGGAACCAATCGAGAAATTGCTCGACGGAAGCACCTTCTCGAAGATTCTCGAACAGGGCATATACGGGGACTCGCGTTCCGCGAAATACCCAGGCTCCAACTCTTCACCCTCTGATGTTCCCGATTTTGCATCAAAAATCTCGTCTGCACGCGCGAGGGCGGCTTTGTAATCTGCTTCCGTTTTTATTGGCTTGTTCATCACTTCGCTCTCAATTTTTCAGGCCCAATATACCCTTCAGCGACTATCTTATCAACCAGTTCCTGCATGTAATCCTTCCAATAGGATACGCATGATGCTCGAATCAAATGCGCGTTTGAATTCAGGGTCGCTGGCATAGCGTCGATATAAGTCGAGTTCGCGTCTTCGTTCCTGGCTGACTGCCTGATTGATGAGTTTTTCCAGTGCCAACCGACGGTTTTGCTCATCCTGATTATCGACAACATGGGCATGATAGTTCGGGTTGTTCATTACATGCCGTGCGATGTTGATAAACTTGACGCGCTGTTCTTCTGGTGTGGCCTCCCAGCCAGCAAAGAAGCGTTCGTTAAAGGCGCGAATGATTTCGTCGAGTGGGTCTTTTTGTTCTTCCCCGGTATGAGCACCGCGCAGATTGGGATTTTGCGGATCTAATTCGGATTCAGAATCGTCCAGTGGAATCGCGTGTTGCAATTTTACGCGTTCAAAACCATAGGTGGATAAATCTACACTGTCGAGTAATTCATCCAAAACATCCTGTTCGGGGTCTTTGAGGTTGAGTTTGGGGATCAGAAATTTCAAAAACCAGTAGAGCATTTCCCATTGCACATTGTTGAAGGAAATAATGCAGGCAACTTGACCGTAAATTTTGACAAACTGTTTGGCTTTGATTTTGAAGTCTATTTTGGCCTTATCTTCCAATTCCAGTTCATGGCTGAATCGGGCAGCCGCGATGTCGATTATCGGACTCAATTGCTCGGCTTCGGCCTTTTGGAAGAATAGTTCGTTGAACTGTTCAACTTCGTGCCATTCATAGACACCAACATCGTCTAATTCGTCTTTGAGGTCGTGCAATACATTGACGTCTGTTGGTTCGCTGAGCGAGGTGGCTGTGTAAAATGGATCAAAGGCGGTTTTAATATCTTCGGTGCTGTTGAAGAAGTCGAGTGCAAAGGTGTCTTGTTTGCCCATTTTTGCATTGCTGCGGTTGAGGCGTGAAAGGGTTTGTACGGCGAGTACTGACTGGAGCCGTTTGTCTATATACATCGTGTGCAAGAGGGGTTCGTCAAATCCGGTGAGGAATTTGTTGGCGACAACCAGAATCCTGTATCCGTCTTTGCGGAAATTTTCCCCAATGTCTCTGCTCGGAAATCCATTCAGACTGTCTTCGGTATGTTCGATGCCATCAACGGTTTTTTTACCTGAAAAGGCGACGATGGCCTGAAAGGGGGCATTGTGATTTTTAAGGGCGGTGCGAACGGCAAAGAAGTAGCGAATAGCCGATTCAATATTGCGAGTTACAATCATTGCTCGCGCCTGGCCCTTGAGTTTTTTCGCGGTGCAGACCTGTTCGATGAAGTGATTGACCATGATGTCGGCTTTGGCTTCGATGGTTTCTCTGTGGCCTTCCACATAAGAACGCAATTTCTTTTGTGCTTTGAGCGTGTCAAATAGCGGGTTGTCCTGGATAGATTTCTGGACTTCGTAATAGCTTCTGTACGTGGTGTAGTTCGCCAGCACATCGAGGATAAAACCTTCTTCAATAGCCTGTTTCATTGAGTAGAGGTGAAAGGGGACAAAAGTGCCATCCGGGGTTCGCTGTCCGAATTTCTCTAAGGTGGTATTTTTAGGGGTGGCGGTGAAGGCGAGGTAAGATGCATTCTGTCCCAATTTTCGGTCTTCCATGTATTTCAAAATTTTGTCCTGCAGGTCTTCGGGTTCTTCTTCATTGTTTGCGCCAATGACGATGTTGAGGTCATCGGCAGATTTGCCGCTTTGAGAGGCGTGCGCTTCGTCAATGATGACGGCAAATGTGCGGTCTGAGAGGTCTTCTATGCCATCTGCGATATAGGGGAACTTTTGAATGGTTGTGATGATGATTTTTTTCCCTGTTTCCAGTGCTTCTTTGAGTCCCCTGGAGTCTTCGGCATGAGCGACAATATTTTTGATTTCGGAGAATTGCCGGATGTTGTCTCGAATTTGCCTGTCCAGGACCCTTCGGTCCGTGACGACTACAACTGAGTCGAAGATCGGGTGATCGCTGCCCGAGGCATATAATTCTATGAGTTGGTAGGCTGTCCAGGTAATGGAGTTGGATTTGCCCGATCCCGCTGAGTGCTGAATCAGGTACGTGTGTCCAACGCCGTACAGGTGTACGTGGTTGAGTATTTTGCGTACAACCTCCAGTTGATGATAGCGTGGGAAGTACAGGGTTTGGGTGGTCTTTCCGGTGTCTCTGTCTTGTTCTTTGACGAGTTTGGCAAAGTGTTCAATGATTCTGGTCAGGCTTTGAGGCTGGAGGATGTCTTCCCAAAGATAGGCGGTTTTGTAGCCGTTTGGGTTGGGTGGGTTACCTTTGCCGTTGTTGTGGCCTTTGTTGAAGGGGAGGAAGTAAGTTTTTTTGCTGTCTAATCTGGTGGTCATGAATACCTCGTCGGTATCTACGGCAAAGTGGACGAGGCATCGGGCGAATTGAAAGAGGGGTTCTTTGGGGTCGCGATCGGTTTGATATTGTTTTCGGGCGTGAAAGACGGTTTGATTTGTCCAGGGATTTTTGAGTTCGAGGGTTGCAACGGACAGGCCATTGATAAAGATGACCATATCTACCGATAGTGCGGGATTTTGTTCGGCGTAGTGTACCTGTCGGGTGACAGAGAAGATGTTGTTTTGGAAGTTTTGGGTGACTTCGGGATTGATGGTGTTGTAGGGCAGGCTATACAACAATGTGAGATGTGCATCGTCAATGTGTAGTCCGCTTTTGAGGACTTTGACAATGCCGTCGCGCTGGATTTTGCGGTTCAGGCGTTCCAGGACCAAACGCTGCCAGTTGGGGCGCGTACGCAGTTTGTTCAGTTCATCTGGCTGAGTGAGTTCGAGGAATCGCCAGAATTTTTCGCGGTCAATGGCAAATTCGCGGTCAAAGTCTGCTGGATCGCCAGGTTCGTAAGAGACGTTGTGGCTGTAAGCTCGTGCTGCCTCCGCAGAACTTTCGATGTTTTCACGATGGACGCCGCTAATCAGGGCTTGTTCAATGCACGCTTCAAGAGCTTGTTCGTTGGTTTTGCTGATCATGGGGAGAGTTCCATAGATTTTTTATGAGCTATCGGCGTTTTCGTTTCGCGGCTTGTCGGGGAGAAAATTCAAAAAACCCTGTGGTCCCTGGTCCGTGTATTTATACGCACCCGAAATCCTCAGGGCCCCATGGTGATCCGATAGCGGGTCTCCTCCCAATACCCACTTTTCCCCAAGGATGGTCCAACAAAGTGCCAGTCCTTCATTCGAAAGGTACTGTCTTAGCAAATCCTCGCGAATGAGCAACGCGCTTGGCCCGTCTTCATGTGCCGTAGGGTCAAAGGCAGCGAGTCGGCCTTCTTTGTCAATATAGTTAGTACCCTGTCTGGTCCATTTGAGGCCAAGCCGTTCTATGATGTCGTGATCAGGCAACCGCAGTGTATGAGACTCATCAACAGAACAGTCGAAACTTCGACCTCCTACATTATAATCAAAATGGACCAGGTGAACAGAGGTAGGGCAGCCTCGCTCTGGGTTGGTCCAACCACTACAGCCATAGTATAGCTGGTTGAGGTACCGGGATGCCGGAGACCATCCGTACTCACCGAGAAACATGTTATATATCTCGGGTGGTTCGGGCATCCAACGATTCCAAAAGTCAACACCTTTGGCCCAGTTCATGAAGGCGTCGGTATCCTCGATACGAATGAAATAACCTGTACAGATAAGCCAAAATTCTCGTCGTTCAACATCGTACGTTTCAACATCCGCAGGATGTAATTGTTGCCAGTTGAAGTATCCATACACATTGAGCCAGCGCGTTCCGTCTCTGGGGTGTTCAACACTCAGGAGATCGCACACAGCGGGAATATCGTCTTCGTACTTGATCCAATCCCAATGGCGCAAGCCTTCATCCCAATTTTCGTACTGTATCGGTGCCCACCACGAAAGGCTGTGACTTTGCTCATATCTTCCGCCAGGTGTAAAGAGGAGACAACAAGAAGGATCAATGTCGCGGAGGTATTCCTGCCAGGGTCCCTCATAAGCCTGATCACCTTCATCCTCATGGAACTGTTTTCGGTACTGGTAGTGATCAGCGATATAGGCGAGAATTTCGTGATAGGCGATCCATTGGTATTTTTTCCCTATGCGTTCGGGCTTTGATGCTTTTCGGTCTGCCGATTGAACAGATCGGTCAAATTCGCTAAATCGTTCAGTAGTCCAACCGAGATCGAATACGCGCCACAGGACGTAACGCTGAATTAGACTCAGATCAAAGCGAGGCGCGTGTTTTCCACCGTCTTCGCTTTTTGCTTGTAAAATTGCATCAAACTCCGCTAAGTGCTCTGCAGTCAATGCCGATCTCAGTATTTTCAGCGTGCTTGCGAATATCTGTTCTATGTGCTCGGTCTCATAATTATTCTCAAATGGTTCATCTCCTTCGCATAGCATAGACGGCAAAGCTATTTCCACTTCCTGTCCGTCTGCACCCAAACACTTGATTCGCGCGGTTTCGAGTTTTGTGAGTTTAGTGTCAGCCTTCTTATATTCCTCCCAGGCCACCCTCTCCGAGTCGCTTAACTTCAGACGTAACGCTTCCTCTTGTGCGTCTATTGACTGCCATGGATCTTCATCAAAACGTAGCGACAGCCAGTTCGTGGAATGTGTATTTGTTCCAATTACGTAACGCGCGAAGTCGCCACCCCACATTACCGATGATACAATATCTGTTTTGGCCCGATCTCTATCTTGTAAGTCTTTGTTCAAATCAGGTATCAATGGTTGGATCTCTTCCTCGTCCGGTATCTTCGGCCAGGTACTCTTATACGGCGGCCTGATCAGACTCTCATTGATCTCTATGTTTGACCCAAGATAAATCGCACGCTCAATGATACCACGCGCGTAGTCGCGGAGCAAAATGTGAACTGGTGGATTATCGTTAGCGAATACCTTCTCATATACCAGCGATGATAGTTTTCCCACTCCTATAGCGTCGTGACTACGCATCGCAACGCCGTACGCGACCGCATAAATGCGTTCCACAACATATAGATCATCGACATCTGAGAAGCGGTCAACAAGCCGAGTTGCTGCGTCAAGCCGGTCGGTCAGAAGAGAAACCAGAGCTTTGGTAGCTCGGTCCCGAAGGAAGCGGTTAGAGGTGGTGAACATCCAGGCGAGTGCAATTGAGCACAGATCAACCGTCTTTTCTTCAAGATTAGTGTCCTCCGTCACTCCCCAGGCCCAATCTACGATACGTCTGACTGCGCCCGAATCGTCCCAGGTCCAGGAGCGGTGTAGATAGGTGCTCCATCGGGCGTCACGATCAGGCATTAAATCCTGCTGAAGCATTCGATGCAGCAATTCGGCGTTGAATGGATGATCTTCCAGAGTCGCCACGGTCAGCAGTAAATCCAGCGTGGCATCCCAGTCTTCCTGGGTTTTAATGAGTTCATCCAAGACATTGAGGGTTGATTTGGAAATGCTCTCCGGCTTTCGCCATACCACACTCTGGCGAAAGGCTTCTTCAATATCCCATCGGTCAAGTAGCTTGGGGGCAAGTGTGACCAATTCCTCACCTCTATGCTCTGGTACCTGGGTGCATAAGGCTTCAATAAGACCACTTGGCACATACCTCTCTGTTTCGCAGATGAAAGCCAGATCTCCTCCTTCACCGAACGCGGCCTTTATATCTTTGACATCAGAATAGGGACCCAAGAGGAAATCTGCGATGATATGATCTGCAAAACGATCATACGATATATACACAACCTCTTCGCGGGAGTCTCCGGCTTTCTCATACCTTTCTTCAATCAGCACTCCCTCGGTGACCAGGCCGCGATACAGGGATTGGCTGAATCCACGCCCCGGTAGCACTTCGTTTACTATCTCTTCTGCTTTCGGTCTTGGGAGCCAGCGATCATCTGCTTTGATCATTTGCGTTGCAATTCTCTCCAGGGCTCTGCGAACGAGTTGGTCCCTTGGGTTGAAATCAAGTTCTTTAGCAAGTTTCTTGTTGACCGTTTCGAGATATAAGTCAAGGGTTGATGTAATGCCGTGAAATCCCCGTGGGAGCCTTCGCGCTCCTCGATCTTTAAGCCCAAGACAAAGGGTTTTGAGTAAGAGGGGGTTTTGAAACTCTGGCTGCAAAATCGGCGTCGAGGGAAATTCGAGACCATAGTAAGAGAAGAATGTTCGAGCGGCATCATACTCATGGTTGACAAACCCATCGTGTGTCACTGAGACTGCCCGGTTCCGAATATCTTCGGGGATTACAACATCTTCGTAGGTTGAGCGGACAGAAAGCAAGACACCAATCCATGGTGACTTCTCAAGAGCAGACAAAAAGGCTGCAAGATGGGCTGGCCAGATCACACGCCCCTGACCTTCGTTGAGCGCATCAATAATCACCAGCGCACGACAGTCCGTGGCTTGGGCAGCGGCTTCCAGGGCACCAACGAATTCTTCCGCACTTGCACCAGGAAGATCCAACTGTTGAAGCATCTGTGTCCAGGGCGAGTCCTCATCGAGAAAGCGTTGCCCCATAAGTAGAACTGTCGGTACCTCCGACGCGATGCGTCTATTGGCGAAATCACACAGCAGGTGAGTTTTTCCTGTGCCAGCCTTGCCCTTGAGGATCATGAGATTGTCATTGATAATTTCGTCGGCATGGGAAAGGGAGGAGCGTACCTCACGGAGTTTGGATTGAAGCCGATCAATGCGGTGAGACCGCTGTGCAAATGGGTTGTTGCGGTGGGGCGAATAGCCATCCTCTTCTTGATGCTTTGCATCGTACTCGAGTTCAAAATCGAATAGGATTTTCCAAGCTTTACTCGCTAAACAATTTACTGCTTCTATTTCCTTTATAATAGCGTCAAACGAAAGTGTACCATTGGGCATATACTCCAGTAATGAGAATGTTTTTAGAATTTTATTCCCTGCCTCCAAAAGTTCATCAAGAGAGGGAACCTTGTGTTGATCCTTCTGAGCCAAATCCGCACAGTCAGCATACTGAAGTTCCTTTCGAATTTCCCTTGCCAGCGACTTGACCTCGTTGAATACGGATTCAGTTCGCCCAAATAGCTCCAGGTCACGGGCAACAGGCAGATCGACATGAATTTCCGGTGTATATCGAGGGCCAGCGGCTTCCACTGCTTCGTCAAGACGCGCTTGAAACCATTCATTGTCGAAGCCACGTTGACCAAACCAGAAGTACCTGCGACCGATATGTTCGTTTTGAGATAGCCGTTCGATGAGTTCTGAACTGCCCCACCAGACGAACTCGACGCACATACTTCGCTCCTGTGCCCATCCCTCCCACTTCTTGACATGATCGTTCCAGTGCTGCATTGCCGATTTCTTTCCTTTAATGCGAGCATCCGGACGGTCAAGTGGAATACAAACGAAATAGCGAAAAAGTTTAGGGTGATTATCGAGCGCGGTTTTTACGGATTTGTCGAGTTGCTGCCACTGAGAGTTACCAAGTGTATCAAAGTACTTGGCCTGCCACCCCCACTCATTCCCATCTGGTAGGATACAATAGCATTCCACACCTGCATCGGGCGTCCCCTTTCGCACAAACTTTACTCCATCTGAACTCTCAGCACGCGCCAACTGAGCGCACAGTTCCTCAAACCCGTTCGCTTGTGAGCCGTTCAGGGACCTAATATCGTTCCAATTGAATTTCATCAGATCGCAACCTCTTTGTGCTCGTATGGGATCATTCCCTCAGGGCCTTTGCTTCGTGATCCAGAACAGCTTTCACCTGCCACTCTTCGACGCCCTGGAACCAATCGAGAAATTGCTTGATGGAAGCACCTTCTCGAAGATTCTCGAACAGGGCATATACAGGGACGCGCGTTCCACGAAATACCCAGGTCCCGCTCACTTTGGCGGGGTGTCGCTCGACAGCTATGCATTTATCCCAGTTCATCACAGCATCATCTTAGAAAATTTTATAATTCTATGGAACTATGGAATTTCTTCTGTAGCCAAAAGCAGGAAAGAACACAAATTGCAAAACTATTTTATCTCTCAAATTTCATTTAAACTGACTCAAAAAGGATATTCGGGGCACTTTTCCTTCAAGCATGGTTCTCAAATTCTCAGACAGGCGAAATTGACTTTCATAGGCATCGTGATGTGGTATATGACAAAAATGTAAATCCTCTGCGAGCAAATATTCAAGGAATGTCTCCAATTGCTTAAGCCAAACTTCTTTCAACGGCTGCCTTCTTAGGTCTTCTAACATGCGAAAGGCTTCACGCGTATTTATCGGGGTAACTTCCATCATGATCTGAAGTGGACTTGACCCGTTTTGGTGGGTACCTTATCAGTAATCAGAAAGGAGCCCCACTATGCCACCAACACGTCCGCCTTATCCACCTGAGTTGAAGCGCCAGATCGTGGAGCTTGTGCGCGCTGGTCGCTCTCCATCCGAGTTGGCCAAAGAGTTTGAGCCGACCGCCCAGACGATCCAAAACTGGATACGCCAAGCTGATCGAGATGAGGGCCTTCGAGAAGATGGCCTGAAGAGCGATGAGCGCGATGAGTTGCGTCGTCTTCGGCGCGAGAATAAGCAGTTGCGCATCGAGCGCGAGATATTGTCAAAAGCAGCGGCCTGGTTCGCAGCGGAGACCGACGCGATACAGGGAAAATCTTCGCGTTCGTGAAAGCGCACCAGGCCCTTTGGCCTATCGCCACGCAATGCCGCGTGCTGGGTGTTTCCCTCAGCGGGTATTATGCATGGCGAGCACGTCCACCCTCTAAACGAGCAAAGGTTGATGCAGACCTCAAGAAGCATATCAAAGCCTTTCATACCCGATCAGATAGCACCTATGGTGCCCCTCGCATCTTTAAAGACCTGATGGATATGGGCATCCGAGTAGGGAAGAAGCGCGTAGCGCGTCTGATGCGTGAGATGGGCATTTGTGGCGTTTCTCGCCGCAAGAGCACACGAACGACTGTTAAGGCGCATCAGGATAGAAAGGCTCCCGATCTGGTCAAGCGAGACTTTACGGTAAAAACGGTCAATAAACTCTGGGTGGCCGACATCACCTATGTACCTACCTGGTCGGGCTTCTTGTATCTATCTGTTGTCGTAGATGCCTTCTCCCGCCGCGTCGTGGGTTGGTCAATGGCAACACACCTGCAAAGTGAGTTGGTCCTGAAGGCTTTAAATATGGCGCTTTACCAGCGCCGTCCCGAAGACGTGATCCACCACTCTGATCAGGGGGCGCAATATACCTCGATAGCGTTTGGAAAGCGTTGTCGTGAAGCTGGCGTACGTCCCTCAATGGGCTCTGCTGGCGACTGCTATGACAACGCCTTGTGCGAGAGCTTCTTCGCCACCCTCGAATGTGAACTGATCAATCGTCGTTGCTTCCATACGCACAAGGAAGCACGCTTAGCTATCTTCTCCTACATTGAAGGATGGTATAATCCGCATCGCAGGCATTCTTCCATTGCCTATTATGCGCCGATAGCTTATGAAAAACTGCATCTATCACAGGCTTGATACAAAAGCCATAAACTCTCCACCGAAACGGGGTAACTCCAGAAGATAATCTCTATCTCGACTTCCCCACCATAAATGTGTTATGCTTCAGATAAAAATGGACTTTTGCAGTGCATTGCTAAGCTATTGTTATGCTTCAGATAAAAATGGACTTTTGCAGTGCATTGCTAAGCTATAAATTGGGCTCAGGTAAAGGAGGAGTCCATGTCGAAGAAGCGTAAGCAGTATTCTCCCGAAGAGAAGGTGTCGATTTTGCGTCGTCATCTGTTAGATGGCGTGCCCGTGTCAGATTTGTGTGATGCACACGGGATTCATCCGACGATGTTCTACAAGTGGCAGAAGGTGTTTTTCGAGCAAGGTGCCTCAGCCTTTGCGCCAAAGCAAAGTGTGTATGAGAAACAGCAAGCGAGAAAGATTGCTGTCTTAGAGGCCAAATTGGCAACAAAGAACGAAGTGTTGTCTGAACTGATGGAAGAGCACATTTTTCTAAAAAAAAGTCTTGGGGAGACCTGAGAAGGCGCAAGGTATCGCGTGCCATGCGCGATGGTGTGATTGATTTTGTGGTTCATTGGCACAAGCAAACGGGTATCTGCATCGGTCAGTTTTTATCCTTATTAGGGTTATCTACAAGCACATATTATGACTGGAAAGCCCGGTATGGTGTGCCCAATGGCACTTATGGGTCACTGCCCAAGACATCTTGGCTCCAAGACTGGGAGAAGCAAGCCATTATCACTTATGCCATAGCGCATCCCGACCAGGGGTATCGTCGTTTGGCGTATCAGATGATAGATGAAGATGTGGTGGCTGTTTCACCCAGCAGCGTGTATCGCGTGCTCAAAGGCGCCGATCTGCTTGGTCGAACTTTAAACAAGGTCTCAAAGAAGGGGACAGGATTTGACCAGCCAACACGGGCACACCAGCACTGGCATGTGGATGTATCCTATCTGAATATCTGCGGGACCTTCTACTACTTATGTGCCCTGTTAGATGGCTATAGTCGCTTTCTCGTCCATTTTGAGATTCGAGAAGCAATGCGAGAAGCAGATGTCGAGATCATTATTCAAAGAGCCAGAGAAAAGTTCCCCAACGTCAGGCCGCGTATCATCTCGGACAACGGTCCACAGTTTATCGCGCGTGCCTTCAAGTCCTTTATCAGACACTGTGGGATGACCCATGTGCGTACCTCGCCGTTTTATCCGCAATCCAATGGCAAGATCGAGCGGTGGCACCAATCGCTCAAGCGCGAGTGTATTCGCCCTAAAACACCGACAAATTTGGAGGAGGCGCGAGAAGTGGTTGCCAGATTTGTCGCGCATTACAACCACAAGAGATACCACGCCAGCATCGGGTATATCGCACCTGTGGATAAACTGTGTGGTCGAGCACCGATTATTGTTAAAGAACGAAAACGCAAGTTGGCGCAGGCAAAATGCTTGCGTGCCCAACTCAGAGCCGTCAAACCCGTTGCCCATTTGTAGCTTAACGACAACACCCAAAATTCCACTTTACTTTGAACCATTACACCTGCACCTTTTGTGCCGATTAGAATAACGAACTCATTTCTCTGAGTGCTCTTGACTCTCTTGATTAGTTCTGTGAGTTCAATTGCTTCTTGTGTATCAATATTACGAATCTTGCCAATGAGATCTTCCGATATTCTCGCCAAAGTCTCATCGGCGATTTCACTTTCGCGAGTAACTACAAAGCATTCAGTAAGAAGGTCTGGATCATCATCACCACTTAGGCGACGAAAAAAAGAGGTCATTACTCTATCAAGATCGTTAGAGAGTCGAGCGTGGGTTAGAAGTTTGCGTGATTCGGGGGTTCTTAATGCTTTGTGAAAAGCAAAGGTTCGTATCGCTTGTCCCTCAGCCTCTTGAAAATAGGCTCTGTATTGAAATGTTGATACAGGATCATAGGAAAGCAGAGAAAAGAACAGTTTGAAATTTTCGTCTATAGCTTTAAGGGAGGAAAAGACAAATGCGACTCCTTCCATTGTATCTCGTCCATCTCCTAGCCGGCTTCCTCTAAAAACAGCCCATTCTCGTCCATTTGAAACACAAGCTAATTCGGCATTCTTTTGTCCACAGTATCTAATCGCTTGACTAATGCCTTCTTTTACGTCAGATGATTGAAAAACTGGGCCACTGAGTTTAAATGATCTACCAGACGTTTGATCACTAAGTCCTAAGTCTCTGCCATCGCGCTTGGCCTCGAGTATCAGTCGCGCAAATCCATTGATTGTCAGCTTGTAGTCAATAAAACCCCGACCTGCTTGATCTTCTGTGCTGATCTCTTCAAACGGCCATCCCAAAACATCTATTAACATTCGGTCAATAACTTTCAGGCGCGTATCCTGTTCTGTGATAATTGTTTTTTTATACTCTTCAACTTGATTACAAAAAAGCTGGAATTTTTCGTAAGCTGCATCAATTGGTTCCATTACAATTTCTCCAAATCTTGTGATGTTGTTTTTTCGATAAACAGATATAGTAGATTTAGTTTTGTCCAAAAACAGATGGACTGTTTTATACCGATTTCGGATAAAAATGAGAATTGAGTTTACCGACTAAGGCTTGTCCGTTGATTCGACTGAACCTAAAAAAGTACTCTTAAACTTTTATTTTTCGATAGCGTTCTTATATTTCTGTAAAATGTAAAAAAAGTCACCGTAGCTCCGAGAAAAATCTTAAAATAGGGGTGAACGAAGTATAAACCCTAACCTTGGAGGCTACGATGACTTACCCCAAAGATATTAAAATTACCCAAAGAGAGCAATTTGCACTTTTGAATGACCCTGATTTTCTCAATCAGGCCATCACCCGCTTCCTCCAGCAGTTCCTCGAAGCGGAGATCACTTCGTTTTTACAAGCAGAACCCTATCAAAGAACCAGCGACCGTACGGGCTACCGTAACGGCTATAAACCGCGTGTTCTCAAGACGCGCGTAGGCCGTATTGAACTCAGCGTGCCCCAGGATCGAGAAGGGCGATTTAGCAGTGAGTTATTCTCGCGCTTTCAACGCAGTGAAAAAGCACTGATTCTTGCGCTTCAAGAGGCGTATTTGCAAGGCGTCTCTACACGCAAAGTCACCAAGATCACAGAAGCCTTATGTGGCACCTCCTTTTCAAAGTCTCACATCTCACAGCTTTGTCAAGACCTGGATGCAGACATCAACGCATGGCGGCAGCGTCCCCTTGAACAG
Source organism: Candidatus Latescibacterota bacterium (assembly GCA_965232265.1). Taxonomy (GTDB): domain Bacteria; phylum Latescibacterota; class UBA2968; order UBA2968; family UBA2968; genus VXRD01. The sequence continues at coordinate 55,185 of CBDDPH010000002.1, read as the reverse complement.
GCATATCCTTATCTGATCATTGATGCGACCTATCTCCACATCCGATCTCTGGGGCAGGTCGCTTCTGAGGCCGTCTTAATCGTTTCTGGCATCGCAGAGGTGGGCACCGAGATATTTTGGCCATAGACGTGGCACACACTGAGACAGAAGCCACGTATGCCGATCTGTTTAAAGACCTTAAAAAGCGTGGGTTAAAGGGTGTGAAACTGGTTATCTCTGACCACCACGAAGGCTTACAAAATGCCCTATGCCATCAAACGACACTTTCAGGGGGCCGCTTGGCAGCATTGCCAAACCCACTTTCACCGAAATATCAAAGGCATCACACCGCCCAAGTATCAACGCGAAGTCGCACAGGCACTCAAAGACGTTTTCAATGCACCCGATCTTGCCTGTGCACAGCAGCGCCTATCTTTTATGATGGACACCTATGAAGAGATACTGCCCAATGTGGTGGAGAAGATAGACCGGGATATTATCCATTGTCTGGCCTGCTTCCACTTTCCGCAACAGCACCAAAGACGCATCCGTACGACCAACCTGTTGGAGAGACTCAATCGTGAGATCAAAAGACGGGCTGATGTGGTGCAGATCTTCCCCAACCAGCAGGCTTGTGAACGTCTCATCGGTGCGTTGTGTATGGAATGGTCTGATGAGTGGATCACCGGCAGACGCTATCTGGACATGACGGACTTGAGATAAACGCTCTGACCCCTATTGCACGGAGCTAAAATTTTACAGAACTTTTGGGACTTGACCTATTTTTCCAGTAACAGCTTCAGCAATTGTAGTTTGTTTCAGTTCTTTTAGCAGTTCAATTAAACACTGTTTTTTTTCAATGGCTTCGTCAATATCGGCGGTTTTTTGGTTGAGAAACGCGGTGATTTTCTTTTGTTCTTCAAGGGGAGGTACTGCCAAAGGTATTTGTTTGGTTTTATCCTGGTTCATTATATTGATTGCTGATATGTTCGAAATTTGTTTCATGAAAGCGTTTTGAGCTAACAGGCTGAATGTCAAGTAAGTTGGGGTTACTTTACTGTTTGGAATAACTCCATTGACCTGCTGATTAGCAGCGGACGTTGTTTTCATTAAACCTACTTTTCCTAATGTAGCACCAATACCAACAAGCAGAACAGTATTAGGTGGAAAAAGTTGTAAACCTTTGGTTACTTTTTCGGGTGCAATTTGTTTTTCAGCATTTTTTAATACGATTTCGTCTTTAAAATCTCCTGGAGTGAACCAATCTATATATCCTTCCTCAAATGCTTCTTTTTCAGGTGTCCTACCGGTAAGAACTGAATGAGATAACCACTTTAGCCTAAGCACTTCCCAATGCACCGGTACTTCTCCCAGACCCCCCACGCCGCTATCGCGCATTGGGACATTTGGGTTTAGCCCCTTCGTGACAGCCTCGGCAATTGTAATTTGCTTGAGTTCTTTCAGCAGTTCAATTAGACGCTGATTTTTATCAATGGCTTCGTCAATTTCAGCGGTTGTCTTGTCGAGATATTCAACAATGGCGGCTTGTTCGGGAGGGGGTGGGACACAGGTGTAAATCATTTTGAAATGCTCGGGCCGCAGACTCCACATATCTGAAACGATGCCATAAGACCACCGCTCTGCCTCTTTTGCAAATGCCGGTGTTCTCAGCAAATAGTGTAGATAGCGTGAATTAGTTTCTTTTCGAGGCCGTTGCACCACATAAGCTGGGCTGACGATACCTCTATATTCAGACATACCGACTGCTCCTTGCCAGGCTCTCATTTTGTTGTATGCGATGTCATCGGGCTGAACAAGTTTGTAGGAAGACCTATCAAGCTTGGAACTATCTTTCTTGGAACTGTCTTGTAGCAATGCTTCCTGACGAATTACTCCCTCCGCTATCGTTACAGAAAGCATTTGTTCTTGTGGGTAATCTTGTTCACTGACCTCATTAAATATCGCACGATTCGGTAGCACCTCCCAATGCACAGGTATTTCCCCAATCCAATCCACGCCGCTATCCTTGTACGCGGGATATGGCTCGAAGTAGGTGGTACCCGTGATCTTTGCGGTCTTGGCTATATATTCGGGTGGCGAGGGTTCCATGACTGCTAACGGATCAAAAAGTGATGGCTGGACTGGATAAGACAGGGGTTCTGAGATTTCTACATTTATGGCAACTGTCCCGTCGTCTGGTACGGTGATTGGCTCAATAGGACGTCCATTGAGCGAAAAATCCAAAATATCGAGCGGTTCTACCTGCAAGAATGCTTCCTGTCCCTCGGTTTTGACTTCTTCCCTTAATCCCATCAACAAACGCCCAAGCGCATTCACTCCGACAAGGGTGTGCGTATCAATAGGTTTAGCTCCCCAGAAATCATCTTTACGAGATTGCTCAACAATTGATTGGTCACCTGTTTTCAGCAGGAGTTCGCTAAATGCATCCCAGTTCTGTATAAGTTTCACCCGCAAGCACCAGCGCATGATTTTGACGCGAATCCAGTCCCAGTCCGTCCGTGAATCCTGGTGATGCTTTCTGCTCTTCATTTTGGCGGTCATTGGGCTTCTTTGTTCAATAATTAGCCTTTGCACCTCAGGTAGGTGCGGAAAACGACAGGCTTGATACAGAGCCTCAGATGTGCGAATGTGGATGCCGTTCACACATAAGGGAAAACCACCAGCCATGTTGGATAACCCACCGAAAGCCTCTCTTGTTTTTAGAAAAACAATACTGTCGGCGCGGTTGTAGGTCCTTATTTGGTCTTTATCTCGGGTGTCAGTAGTCAATGCCATCGTAATAGGGGTCCTGGCTATGTGTTTTGCGTGGAAGAAGTGGATACCACTTGCTAAAAGGATGATAAGGCTCTGCGTTGGGATCGCCCCACCAGAGCGCGAGGGGACAGTTATTGGGACAGTTTCGGTACGTTACAATCATAGAACCAAATCCGATGCCAAATGGACTGTATCCAAGAGGTCGGATCACTTGGCTCGGATCCCTGCAAAATGATAGTATCCCTACTCCGGCAGTAAGAAATTGTTGTTCGAGTAATTGGCGCCCATTTTCCGAGGAAAATATATTTTCGTTTAACTTCCCACCGGGTTGACGTGGTACAAAGGGAAATTTTGTTTCACTTTGTACATAGGTTTGTACGTCTTCATTATCGGGAAGTACGGTCGGCCAAAGTACCTCGGATCTGTAGCGATAGGCTTTCCTATTTTCAAGGCGAATAACAGCCCAAAGGTGAAGGTCGATTTCCTTTCCCACCTTATGAGCAGCCGTCTTGAGCCGTCTCTTACATTGCCATTCTCCCAAGCGGTGACTCGCAATGACAATGATATGCAATGTGGCTTTATCTGGGCCGTTCGCTATCCAGTCCGAAACGTCTGCGCCAATACGAGCGCCAGTGAAAAGAGCATCATCCAGGTAGATAAAGGCCCCATCTCTTGAACCGCATTCGTCAATGTTCAGTCCATACTTTTTCTTGAGTGCTTGCCCGAACAGTTCCCGGATTTCCGTCTGGCTATGCCCGCGTTGCTGAATATTGAGTATGGTTGCATTCTGCCAGAATTCGCGCGGTTTGTCACCGACAAGTTTCTCATGGTCAATAAGATTCTCAAAAAATCGGCTTACATAAGACTTTGAGAAGTAGGTGTTTTTGAGCACATGGTCCAGTTCACGAAGTAGGGGAATCTGTACAGTGTTGTCAAACTGACCTATCCACCGACCAACATGATCTGGTGTGGGTTGGGCAATCTCTCCCTCTCGATAGTCTTTGATGGTGTCAGCGATAGAATCCAGGAGCTCACTGCGCTCGTTCATGAGACGTGTCCTTGCATTCTGGCATTTCTGAGGATCTTTCCCAATAATCCTTCCGTCTCTTGATCAAGCGTCGATATTTCCGCTGTTACTTCTTCTGAAGAGCGGAGCGGTGTGTGTCGATAGAAGTATTTGTTGAAGCTGATTTCGTAGCCGATTTTGGTTTTGTCAATGGCAAGATAGGCATCGTCAACATAAGGGCGGACTTCGCGCTGAAAGTAGGCGTGGATGCAGTCTTTTAAGGGTACGTTTTCGGTGTCGCGGAGTTCGGAATCGGGTTCGTATGCGATCCATTCTCCCTTTTTATCTGAGGGCCAATAGCCATAGTCGGGCAGATTGTCTTGTGTGGTGTTCAATTCCGCTAAAAGAGCGTGCAGCTTATCATCTGAGAGCTTGTGAACTTTTTTAATTATACGAGCGGCGTTTTCGTCGCGCCAGCTAACAGCATTGAGAATCTGATTTTTGGGACCGGCTAGCAGTTTGATTTTGTGTTTTTTTAAGGTGGCATCCACATCAGCTTTTAAGGTGTTAAAGTCCATATAGAGTTTCTGGCCTATTTCAGCCATGAGGAGTCCGCCAATTTCCATGATCTCGCGCTGATCCTGCCAGACTTTAGGAGAAAAGAGAGCTTTGCGGTTTTTGGTTGAGACTGTGATTGCTTCGCGCTCAATGTGATCTTCAATGGCTTTTTGATGGTGAGCAAGGTCAGTGTAGATGCTGGTGCCCCAATTTTCATAAGCCCAGGACATAATATCTGCAATGGCGGGTACAAATCGCAACGTGGCAACGCGTTCAGGGGTGAATTGGGTTGCTTTGCGCAAGGGGCGTTCAATGGTGACTTTGTAATAGCCAAAGTCGTTGTTGTCAAATACTTGAGAGATATTTTGATGGGGATGGTCTGATTTGTGATGTGGCATGTCCAGATACAATCGGGTGATTTGGTCAATATGCTCGGGGGCAAATTCGCAGTTTTTCTCTCCGAGATTTTTTCGCAGTTTTCGATAGTGTTCAGAAGCGTCAATGAGTTGTACTTTTCCTTTGCGGTTCGGGGCTTTGTTGTTCGAAAGCACCCAGATATAAGTGGTGATGCCGGTGTTGTAGAATAAGTTGTTGGGCAATTGAATGATGGCTTCGAGATAGTCGTTTTCGATGATGTAACGGCGGATATTGCTTTCGCCGCTGCCCGCATCGCCAGTGAAAAGAGAGGAGCCGTTGTGAACAGAGGCTATGCGGGAGCCGAATGGACTGGCGGATAGGGACTTCATTTTAGAAACCATGTCCATGAGAAATAGCAATTGACCGTCTGATGAACGCGGGATAGCGGCCTCACTCTGGTTTTCTTTCTGGAAGTTTTTGAGCCTTACTTGAAAGCGGGAGTCCAAAACATCGCGTCCATCCATGATGAATTTTCGATCTGCTTTCCACGATTTGCCATAGGGAGGATTGGAAAGCATGAAGTCAAATTTTAAGCTGCCAAATTCATCTTCTGCGAGGGTTGAACCATATTTGATATTTTCGGGGTTATTGCCTTTGATCATCATATCAGACTTGCAAATGGCGTAGGTTTCACCATTGACTTCTTTGCCGTAGAGATGTACATCGACATTGGCAGCAATAGGTCCATTGAGATCAATGATATAATTTTGTGACTCAGTGAGCATTCCACCAGAGCCACAGGCACCATCGTAGATCGTGATAACAGGTGGTATTTGATCCTTGATGGGTTCAAAGAGGATGTGGGTCATGAGTTGAATGACTTCGCGTGGGGTAAAATGCTCTCCTGCTTCTTCGTTGTTTTCCTCGTTGAATTTGCGAATTAGCTCTTCAAAAACATAGCCCATGCCCAGGTTGTTGAGGGGCGGTAGAATGCGCCCATCGGGGTCTCTAATTTGTTCGGGACTGAGATTGATGCGTTCAGAAACAAATTTTTCCAGCACCTCGAGCAATATATCGTGCTCTACCATGTGGCTGATCTGATTGCGTAACTCAAACCTGTCGATGATTTCTTTTACATTGTCGCTAAATCCATCGAGATAGGCTTTGAAATTGGCTTCGAGGATTTGTCGATTATTAGTGGCAGTGGATACCAGTTGTTTGAGGGTAAAGTCCGAGGTGTTGTAAAAAACATGTTTCGATGCGTAGCGTAGCCCATCGGGATCAAGGTCTGTAAAACCAGCCTCTTCCCGCTGAAATCGCACTTCTTCCAAAACATCTTCTTTGCTGCTTTCGAGCAAACAATCGAGCCGTCTGAGCACAAACATGGGAAGAATGACATCCCGGTATTTGCCGCGTACATAGACATCTCTTAAACAGTCGTCTGCAATTGACCAGATGAATGAAACGATTTTGTTGTGTACTGTGTGATTCATTGATGGCCCTTTTATTTTGTGGGCTCAATATATCCTTCAGCGACCATTTCATCAACCAATTCCTGTACGCGGTTCCATAGAGTGGGCGCGCCGATTGAGATGTGGCTGTTGCTTTGTAAGACGCGGTCGGCGGTGATTCCGTGCTCTTTCCAGGCGCGTCCCTGGGTGTTGCAGTTGTGTAGAAAGGGTTGGAATCGGTCCATTGCACCCGCAAATTTTGCCTCGGGCGTTTTTTTGGCTTCAAATTCTTCCCACAATGCGCGTATTTCTGCGCCCTGTTCTGCAGGCAAGAGTGCAAAGATGCGCTCGGCGGCTTTTGCTTCGCGCTCGGCTTTGTCGGCATTGCCCGCTTCGTCGTAGAGAAAGGTGTCGCCCGCGTCGATTTCCACGAGGTCGTGTACCAGTGCCATTTTGATTACTTTCAGGATATCCACTGGCTCGGGCGCGTATTCCGCGAGGATGAGCGCAAACATGGCAAAGTGCCACGAGTGTTCGGCGTCGTTTTCTTTTCGCGTTTCGTCGAGCAAATAGGTTTGCCGAATGATTTGTTTGAGTTTATCGATTTCGAGCAAGAACGCGATTTGTTGTTGTAATCGGTCGGTCATGCTTCTCCCACAATTTTCATTATTCCGTTCAGTTTTTCACCGGGTTGGAGGCGTATTAAGCCCGCGTCGATGCCCTGGTTTTGTAGGTTGAAGGCGTTGGTGACACAGGTGTAGGGTTCAAAGCAGATAATGGGACGGGTGTCGGGGGCGTAGAGTACGAGTTCGCGGAATATGTCATTGGCTTCCATTGCGATAGTGACGCCTTCGGTTGGGTCGGTGTATTCACATCTGCTCCAGCCGTTGGCTGTAGATACACCGGACCAGACGTTGTCGTAATACCGATTTTTCAAGGGCGTGTTTTCGCGTACGTCAAATACTGTGCCGTCAACGGGTAATATTTCTCCTGTGGGTATCGGGTCGTCGCGCAAGGGCCAGTAGGTCGATGCGGGCATGCGGACGGTGCATATATCCCGGTTGCCGTTTTCAGTGAGGGATAGGGGAAAATAGGGGTGGATGCCCAGGCCGACCGGCATGTCGCTGTCGCCCGTATTGGCACCTTCAAATTCGAGGGATAGTACGCCGTCTTTCAGTCGATATGTTACCCGCGCTTCAAAGGGGAAGGGAAAGTGTGCGCCGATTTCAGGAAAGTCCGTCGATGTGAAGACGCTGGTTATCCACGCGCTTTCTGAGGTGCCGGATTCGACTACGCGCCAGGGGCGTTCGTGGACGTAGCCGTGAGATGCGTGTTCGCCCGGGGCAGGGGTTTGGAGTTGGTATTCTGTGCCGTCAAATGTGAATTTGCCGCTGTCTATGCGGTTGGGCCAGGGGTATAAGATGGGGGTGCCGTATCCGCTGGCGCGGCCTTTCAAGGTGTCGGGGTCAGGTGGAGAGTAAATGAGTTCTAATAGTCCGTCATTTTTTGGGATTTTATAAGAGATGCAGTTGTTGCCCACCGAGGGTAGGATCCTCGCTTCACGATTGGCTTCAATATCCCGCAGTACGTAGAGCGCGTGTCCGTGAAAGTCCTCTTGTTGAATGTCATATTGCGCCATTGTTCCCCCTTTACTGCGGCAAGGGCCAGGCTTCGCCTGCCATGAAGCCGCCATCTACGTAGATGGATTGTCCGGTGACGTAGTCCGATGCGGGCGCGGCGAGGAATACGGCTGTGCCGACGAGGTCTTCGGGTGTTGCCAATCGCTTTATGGGCAGACGTGATTCGCCCCATTCGCGCATTGTATCATTTTCCCAGAGCCGCTCGGTCAATGGCGTGACCACAAAGCCCGGGCATATTGTGTTTACCTGGATGTTGTGTCTGCCGAGTTCTAATGCTTGGGCTTTGGCGAGTTGCCCAACTGCGCCTTTGGTGGCGGTATAGACGGAAATTTGCGATAAGGACCAGTCGGTTGTCAATGAGCCGATGTGGATGATTTTGCCCTGTTTGCGCGAGATCATGTGTTTGACTGCGGTCTGTGTTAAGAAGTAGAGGCCCTTCAAGTTGACGGCCATGATTTCGTCGTAGTGTTCTTCTGTTACGTCTTCAAATGGCTCGCGTATGTTCATTCCCGCGTTGTTGACGAGGATATCGATTTGTCCATACATTTCGAGTGCTGTATCGACGCCACCGCGTACGGAGTTCAGGTCTTTCATGTCCATTTGGTATGCGATGGCGTCATCTCCCGCTTTTCGAATTGCGGCTACGACTTCGTCTAATTGAGATCGCGTGCGCGCAGCACATACAATTTTCGCGCCCTGTGCAGCCAACCCCTCTGCAATACCGCGTCCAATACCGCGCCCCGCTCCGGTGACTATGGCGACGCGACCTTCGAGTGAAAACAATGACATCAATACCTCCTATGTAAAATACATCATCTCTATTGCAAAAATATGCTAAATTTAGCATATTTTCTATTGTGGATACAAAACTCCAAAGATCCATTATCTGGATCGGTTCATCGCTAAGAGACCTGCGGAAACTTCCAGGTGTAGTGAGACGAGAAATTGGACACGCGCTTCACATGGAGGAAGTTGGAGAAAGATCTCATAAAGCAAAGACGTTAAAGGGCTTTTCTGGCGTCATTGAAATTATCAGCGATTATGCAACAAACACTTATCGAGCAGTTTATGCAATAAAAATCGATGACAACATTTATGTCTTGCACGTCTTTCAAAAAAATCAAAACGCGGTATCGCAACAACAAAACGCGATCTGGATATGATAAAAAGACGTTTGCAGACTGCACAACACATTGCAAAGGAAAACGGAATATGAGCGAAAAAGCAGACTACACAGTCGGGTCGGGCAACGTATTCAAGGACTTGGGATTTGATCGCCCAGAAGAGGAATTGGCAAAATCAGATTTGGCAATCCAAATCAATAAAATCATTGGGCAGAAGGGTTGGACACAAAAAAAAGCCGCAGGTGTTCTCGGCATTGACCAACCCAAAGTCTCTGCACTTAAGAATGGACGATTGGGCGGATTTTCTATCGAGCGTCTGTTGTCTTTCTTGCGGGCATTAGACCGGGACATCGATATCGTCGTACGTCCGAAAACCGAGGATGTAGCACATATCCAGGTCGCAGAAGCCGTCAATCGTCCCGAGTATATTACGCGATAGAGTAAGACTGGACAACTGGTTTATTTCCTTTCAAACTGTCGCTGCAGTACTTCCCATAAGGGGTTTGGTCCTCTCGGTTTGAGAGGTTCGGGGTCTTTGCCCTGTTCAATGGCTTGCCAGTAACGCCATCCCATTTTTTGACCTGGCGCGATTTCGTAATCGAGTCCCGTCCATGTGCCACTACCGCGAAAGGCGTAAAAAGCCCAGTGCCAGTCGCGCTGGTTATAGATTTCGATGAGGTCGGCCATATATGCTGCTGCGCCTTCAAGGCGACGGTCGTACCAAAATTCTGAAGCGATGATTCGATGTGCGGGTATGTCGTATTGTTCAGAGAATTTTTGTACCGTCTGCATTTCCCGTGCAAGGCGGTCAATGGTCCAGGATTCTGTTGGTCCGTTCCACGATTTGGGCACGCGGTCTGGATAGGCGTATCTGCCCTGATTGATGCGATAGGTTGCCATCTGCCAGGGGCCGGGATTGTGAAAGGCGTACAAGACCTTGTCATCGTCAACGGGTCGATTGTAATCGAATGCCTGGGGAGATGCATAGAACCAGCCGTCGAGGATGATGGGGGTGTGTGCATCTACGGAGCGGATTGCTTTGACCATTTCCCGGTTGAATTGGTTGAGGTCGGCTGGCGTGTTCTGGATGCGCTTGAACCACTGGGCGAAGTTTTCGTCTGGCGCGTCAAATCCGAATGCCTTGTCCGGGTGTGGTTCGTTGAGGGGATTGTAGGCGACGATGGCGGGGTGTGTTTTCAGGCGTGCGGCGAGTTGACGCCAGAATTCGAAAGCTTGTAGATGATATTTTTTGTCTTTCCAGAGTCGCGCATCGTCCCGGTCGTTGTTCAGTTGTTTCCAGCGCGCGCCGGGTAAGCTGAGCATTGTAAGGACGACTTTGATCCCGTTGCGTTCGGCTTCGTCGAGCGCGTTGATCAATAGGGATAGATCGGTTTCGTTGATTGTTTCGAAGTCGTCCGCATTGCCTATCAGGAAGTCTCTGCCTTCGGCGGGCCAGGCGTCGGGTAAGATGCGTACATATTCCAATCCCAATTCCCCCGCTGCGACGTACCATTCGGGACGGTGTTGTGCATTTTGTTGATTGGCTCCCTTGCGCTGCGTATCCCAAAAGGCGATTTTAGAAGGGTCGGCACTGGCACTGCTCGCAGAGAGTAATGCGATCGTGCATGTCAATATGCGGAAGATCATTTTTTATCTCCTTTTAATGCTTTATAGTTTGACGAATCGTGAGGTGCGCCCCATTATTTGACCCGGTATAAAGGCTAATGAACGGGGCTGAACATCGCCCCGTTTTACCCCGCTTGACATTGGGTGTCAGCGTGGTATTTTCTCACCAACAGGAGGAGATACCATGCCGAAGAAATCCAAGAAGTCCTACTCGGCTAAACTCAAATTCCAGGTCGTGTTAGAGGCACTGACCTCGGATAAAGGGGACGCAGAATAGGTTATAAAAACTGTCCACAGTGTTGATCATACGCCACAACAAGTGGTACAAGCCATTCTTATGAGAAATATCACGACTGATCCTTAGCGTACATTAGCCTGATAACTGGTTCAAATTTTGGGTCACAGATCCTTTTTTTATCGTGCAGATCGTCCCGAACCTCCCCATATTCATGTAGAAAATAATGGGCGAGAGGCTAAATTTTGGCTCACGCCTGTTGAATTAGAAAGGAATCAAGGTTACAGGCAACATGAATTGAACAGAGTAACTCGGATGGTGGAAGAAAATCTGGACACACTGTTGAGGAAATGGCATGAACACTTTGGCATCTAAAGCACCGACCTCTGTTGTCAATGTTGAAACAGATGAGACGCATTTAACCGTCTTTCTAAATGACGGCCGCCGCATATCTGTGCCTCTCGAATGGTATCCCAGACTGCATTACGGAACAGCAAAGGAAAGAGAAGGTTGGCGACCCTTCGGATTTGAAAACCGTGCAATCGCCTGGGACAGTCTCGACGAGCATATTTCTGTTGAAGGATTGTTAGACGGACGTCCAAGCAGCGAAAGTCCGCAATCAATTCAACGGTGGCTATTGTCAAGAGGTCAAAAGCATGAGAATGTGCTGACTGTGTGACAAGTTGTGACTTACTTTCTGAGAATAAGTGCCGAGAGCCTCTAAAACACAGGCTTTCGGCATTGTTGTATATAATCCTCGAAGGAAAGGATATTTGCAGCGTGAATGGAACGACAGTTAATTGACGGATGACTACAAAGTGCTGGAAATGCAAGAAGGAGAACTGCGGCGAGATGCGCGAGAATTGAGGAACCGAGCACAGGCAATTGACGACGTGGCCTATGACCTCAAAGCCGTCAATCCCAACAGCATCGTCGAAGAAGACACCCGAACTCCCGAAGACCTGCTCAACATCATCGAACAAAAAGGAAAGGAAGTCGCCGGAGCACTATCGGCACTGCGGGGGCTTTAGGTTGAAATCATGTTTATCCTCAGAAAAAACGCGAGTAATTTGAGTGTTTTACGCAGATAAATGCAGATGAACGTTGATTGACTTTCTGTGGTGAGTCTTTTACATTTTCTTGTTAGAAGAAGTGAAAAAACATCAAATAGGAGATTGTTGTGTCACTCGTCACAGTAACTCTTGATACCGATCTGGCAGTTCTATTACAGGAACTTAATCAGCCTATTCAAGAAACGGCTCGTGAAATGATTATTCTGGAGCTATATCGCCGAGGCAGCATATCCAGTGGCAAAGCGGCTCAATTATTGGACATGTCACGCTGGGAATTTATTCAGCATGCATCTCAATTGGGCATTGCTTTCTTTGATCTCAATGCGGAGGAATGGAAACGCGAACGACTTCAGGCTGATGAGCTATGAGTGATTTGTCCGTCATATCCAATGCAAGTCCATTGATTGCTTTGGCGCAAATAGATCATCTCGACCTTATGAAACAGCTTTTCCAGACAATTGTCGTTCCTCCAACTGTTGTAGAAGAAATCTCACCGACTGTAAGTATTCCCAACTGGATTGAACAACATGAGTTGTCGCAGCCTATTAGTCCATTTATCCTACGATCTTCATTGGGACCAGGAGAATGTGAAACAATTAGCCTGGCTTTAGAAATACAAGCGCGATTGGTTATCCTGGATGAACGGCCCGGACGTAGATTGGCTCACAGGTTGAGGCTGCCTGTCATTGGCACATTGGGGGTTCTACTATCGGCGAAGCGCAAAGGTCTATTGCCAACCATTAGACCGTTGATAGATGGATTACTGGCCTGCGACTTTCGCGTCTCTACTGATCTGTATGAGCAGATACTTATTGATGCTGATGAGACTGAGTAACTGATTTACGCACCGGCTGAATATTGGAAGGCTACAACGAAAAAAGATAGGGTTTAAATGACGTGATGAGTGACAAGCGCGTTAAAATTTGCCCAAATTCGATAGGGAGGTTAAATTTATTTAACCTCCCTATTTTATTGTAAAATATTTGATTGTAGAAAATTATAGCACTATACAAGAGAGATAGAATATAAATAATATATTTCATATATTGACATAAGTGATATAATTAGGTACATTTTATTTTTGATAGAAATTCAGCTTGTTCATGCAGGCTGTCCGATACTTAATTTTTTTGGCGGCAATCGCCAATTATTCCTGAAAGGTGGTTCACATGAACTCCAAGGCAACTTCGTCGCATTTGACCGAACCAACGGATATTCTGCTGGCCGATATAGCGATTCGCATACAACTCAGTCGTACGGACTATGACAAAGCCGTTAAGAGGTATGAAACAATCAACGAATGGATTGAGCGCGATGGCAGTCCACTTAAGGATCTTGTACAGCTATTCTATCCGCAGGGATCTATGGCGATTGGCGCAACTATCGCGTCAAAATTAAAAACGGACGGGTTCGACATAGACATAGCTGCACAGCTTGACCTGCCTGAGTGCGTATCGCCTCGTTTACCTTTGGATCTCCTGTTCGAGGCCATTAGGGGAGAGCCGGGATCTCGGTACTACCTGATGACAGAACGGAGACCTCGTTGCGTAACTGTCAACTACAAAGATAAAATGCACCTTGATGTTACGCCTCTCATTCGCCGAAAAGATACCCCGGAGCGTGAAAGCTGGATATTTCACCACAAGCCAGAAGCACCCTCTGAATCGGGTAGGGCTATTACCAACTCTTACGGTTTCGCTGAGTGGTTCAAGGATAACACACCACTTGACCAAGACTTCGCAAATCTCTTTGAGAAACGTGCGTCCGAATATGAACGAATGGTGATCTTAGCAGAGGCAGAACGTGAACCTGTTCCTGAGCATGAACCACCATTCCGGAAATCGAGAGCAGTGATCGTACTCCAGCTTCTAAAACGCTGGCGCAACGTGCAATACGATGAACGGTCTGACCGACGGCCACCATCGATCCTGCTTTCAAAGCTGATTGCTGATGCCGCCAATCAGACGGGTCGGCTGTCGGAGGAACTTCTGCATCAGGCACAGCAGATGCTGTCTGAGTTCCGGCATTGGCATGACGCGGGTTGCCTTATTCACGTCGCGAATCCCGTATGTGAACAAGATATTCTGACCGATCGATGGCCGGGAACGCTACGTGACCAAATGATCTTTATCTCCGACCTGGAAAATCTTGTGGCAAAGGTCGAGAGACTGGTCTCTGGATGTAATCTTGGCGAGATAGATCTTGGCGAGATGAAAAAAATCATGGTGGAATTGTTTGGCGAGGTACCGACAACGGACGCCTTCCAAGCATTCAATGAACAGATGGGCGATAAAGTTAGCAAAGGGCAAAGTCAGCATCATCCAAGTACTGGGGGTTTAGTCTTCCCCGCAGGTATAGTGGGTGCCACTAACCCAACATCATTGGGCTCTCGGACAACGCCCAGACACACCTTCCGCGGGACCGAATGGAGGAAACAATGATCTTGTCGACCTGGAAGCAGGCCGAATTTATAAGGAGGGAATACCCAACATTTAAGGTTCTCCACCGTACCCGTTGGTTGGCACTTTGGGAAGGATCACTACAGCCTCTGTGTCAGACTTATACAGTCCAAGTGTTGTTGCGACGTGATCAAAACCGAAAAAAAAGTGATTCCGTACAGATTCCACAAGTAATTGTGACTGACCCCTTGCTCCGCCGTCGATCAGAAGATCCGTCCGAGCCTATTCCACATCACTATCCGAACCTGAAGCATCCCGAGTTGCCTTTTCTTTGTCTTTACGATCCGGATGCTCAAGAGTGGCACCCTGGCCTATCGGTCACCCGGATCATTTCCTGGACGATTGATTGGTTAGCTTGCTACGAGGGTTGGCTTGCCACTGGCGAATGGACCGGTGGGGGACGGCATTGATATAGAGAAGAAGCACCCCGCTCACGGCGCAAGAGACGTTTTAATTAGAGGTCGAAATGGAAAAAGAAAACAAGATTCAAATTTTGCTTGCCAACGCAGAAGAACGGAACAAAGCCATCCATATTATGCGTGAGCGAGTCCAAAAAACATGTATTGGAGTTATGGGTATTTTTTATGTAATGGCTGGCTGGTTCATTAAAGACGGCACAGTTTTGACTACAACCGAAAAATGTTTTCTGACAGTCGCGATTATTGTCGCCGCTCTATCCACTCACCTTCTATATCTGAGGGATATCTTCCGAGGTTTCCAGGATCAACAGCGTGTTTTAGCACACATTGAAGACGCATTAAAATTATATGATCCGGGTGTGTATGATAATAAGGACTTGGGATTGTTTCCTGACAGTTGGAAAAAGGCAGGCACTGATAAAGGGAAGGGAAATTTTTTTCGCAATAATTATTTATTGCTTTATATTGCTGCAATAGTATTGATCATATCCCTTTGGATTTCCCTCATAGTGGATATGGTTTGTGAAAACTTAAAATTTCTTGGATAAAACGAGACACTGGATTTTACAGTAGAGGGACAAAATGAAAAAAATGAAACTACATACACCTAATTTGACCGAGACCAATATTGATCGCATTCGGGAAATATTTCCCAACTGCGTGACAGAAGCCCATGACGAGAAGGGCCAGCTTAGACTGGCCGTAGATTTTGACCAATTGCGCCAGGAACTAAGCGATCACATTGTTGAAGGCCCGCAGGAAAGCTATCACCTGAACTGGCCGGGTAAACGCCAAGCGTTACTGATGGCTAATGCGCCCATTGCCAAGACGCTTCGGCCTTGCCGCGAAGAGAGCGTTGACTTCGATACAACCGAAAACCTGTTCATTGAAGGCGATAACCTTGATGCCCTGAAAATCTTGCAAGAAACCTATCTCGGCAAAATTAAGATGATCTATATCGATCCGCCGTACAACACAGGCAAGGATTTTATCTATAAAGATAAGTTTTCGGAATCCACGGCAGAATATCTGCTGGAATCAAACCAAAAGGATGAAGACGGTAATCATCTCGTTGACAACTTGGAATCTAATGGGCGTTTTCATTCTAAGTGGCTGTCTATGATGTACCCACGCCTCAAACTGGCAAGAAATTTGCTCAAACAGGATGGTGTCATTTTTATCAGTATTGATGACAATGAAGTATCTAATTTAAGGAAAATATGTGATGAGATATTTGGTGTGGAGAATTTTTTGGCAGAATTTCCCCGCGTGACTAAAAAGGCTGGAAAATCAACAGACCAAGTAGCAAAAAATAATGATTTTGTCGTTTGTTACAGAAATTCAGAGGACTTATGTATCAATTCATATATACATATTGATGCTGGTTTTAAGCACTCTGACGAATACTATGATGAAAGAGGAAAATATAAATTAAGCCAACCTCTTGATTATAGTTCTATACAATATTCCCCGTCTTTAGACTACGAGATTGAGATCAATGGGATAATATTGA
This sequence comes from Candidatus Latescibacterota bacterium, assembly GCA_965232265.1. Classification (GTDB taxonomy): domain Bacteria; phylum Latescibacterota; class UBA2968; order UBA2968; family UBA2968; genus VXRD01. The sequence continues at coordinate 38,970 of CBDDPH010000002.1, read as the reverse complement.
GGCCTGGTAATGTCTCAAGATCTGAAATGGAAGAAAGGAGAAATAGAAATCCTAAAAGCGACTTTTGTTGGAGATGGTCTAAAAAATTATATGAATTTGGTTTAAATAATGGATTTGTTGTTCTTAAAAAAGGAAATAATGGGCATCGTATTTATACAAAAACCTATGAAAAAGTTATTATATCTACCGGTTCAAGTGGATATTTTATAGAAAAAAAAGAACGAACAAAGCCTGCAACAACCCTGGATTTTATTCAAAACAGATTTTCAAATGATAATTCAAGAAAAGATATAGCAAAAATATTTGACGAGAAGATTTTTGAATATTCAAAGCCGATATCTCTAATGAACGAATTGATTTTTCTTGGTACAAATAAAAATGATCTTGTCCTTGATTTCTTCGCTGGTTCAGCCACTACCGCCCAGGCGGTTATGCAACTCAACGCTGAAGATAATGGCAACCGGAAATTCATCATGGTTCAATTCCCTGAAAAATGTGATGAAAAATCCGAAGCCTTCAGAGTAGGCTATCAAACCATCGCCGAAATCGGAAAAGAACGCATCCGCCGTGCGGGGAGAAAGATCAAGGATGAAAATGCGAGCATTGCTCTAAATCTCGATATAGGTTTTCGTGTCCTGAAAATAGATAGTAGCAACATGACTGATGTTTATTACAAACCAGAGGCCATTGCACAGAAAGACTTGCTGGCTGCGGTAGATAATATCAAGCCCGGCCGCAACAATCCAGAGGATCTGCTGTTCCAGGTGATGCTGGATTGGGGTGTTGATCTGACCCTTCCGATACGCAAAGAAACCATACAGGATAAAACGGTTTTTTTCGTAGACGACAATGCCCTGATTGCCTGTTTTGACACCGGCATTACTGAGGATCTGGTCAAGGAACTAGCAGCGTACAAGCCGCACCGAGTTGTCTTCCGAGATAATGGTTTTGCCTCCGATGCGGTAAAGATCAATGTTGATCAGATTTTCCGCCAACTTTCCCCCACCACCGAAGTCAAGTCGATTTGACAAGAGTGTGTTATGAAACTAAAATTCAAAGACCAGACTTTTCAGACTAATGCGGTTGAGTCGGTGGTTGATTGCTTTCTCGGACAGGCCCTCGAAGAAGCCCCGTATCGTGTTGATCCAGGCGCAAGCGTACAAATGAATGTATCAGATACCGGCTTTAGAAACGCGACCATTCAACTCGGCGACAGGCAGGTGCTCAGAAACATCCAAGAAGTGCAAAAACGGCAAAACCTACCCTTATCGTACAGGTTGGCCGAGCGTACCGGGTGCAAATACAATCTCGATATCGAGATGGAGACTGGTACAGGCAAGACCTACTGCTACATCAAGACCATCTTCGAGATGAACAAACACTATGGTTGGAGCAAGTTCATCGTCATGGTGCCCAGTATCGCCATCCGAGAAGGCGTTTACAAATCGTTTCAGATTACGGCGGAACATTTTACCGAAAGCTATGGTAAAAAAGCCCGCTTCTTTATTTACAACTCCAAACGCCTACACGAGTTAGAGAGCTTTTCATCGGATGCCGGTATCAACGTAATGATCATCAACATTCAAGCGTTTAATTCTCGGGGAGCGGATAACCGCCGGATATACGACGAACTGGACGATTTTCAGTCCCGCCGTCCCATAGACGTAATCAGTAGCAACCGTCCAATCCTCATCTTGGATGAGCCTCAAAAGATGGAGGGTAAGGCAACTATGGATGCCTTGCCCAAATTCAAACCGTTGATGATCCTGCGGTATTCTGCAACGCATAAAACCACGCATAACAAAGTGCATCGGCTCGACGCGCTGGATGCCTACAATCAGAAACTCGTAAAGAAAATTGCAGTGCGCGGCATTCAGACTCTGGGGCTGGCGGGAACAAACGCATACCTCTACCTGGAAGGCATTGAGATATCGAGAAGACCGCCAATCGCCAGAATTGAGATGGAAATAAAAATGAAATCGGGAGAAATCCGGCGCCAGATCAAAAGACTGAAACTTGGGCAAGGCCTTTATGCCTTGTCAGGTGAACTTGAACAGTATCGAGGCTTCACTGTTTCCCAAATTGATGCCAACCAAGATACCGTGGAATTTACCAATGGGCATGTTCTAACTGCCGGTGAAGCAACTGGTGACGTGACGGAGCAGGATATTCGCCGCATCCAGATTCGCGAGACGATTAGGGCGCATTTGGATAAAGAAAAACTACTCTATGCTCAAGGCATCAAGGTGCTATCCCTGTTTTTCATAGATGAAGTGGTGAAATATCGAGACTACGATCAGCCAGATGAGAAAGGCGAGTACGCGAGGGTTTTTGAAGAAGAGTATGAACGACTGAAAGCGGACTACCAATCCGAACCCAATAATGAACCCTATCGCCAATATCTGGATAGCATTGCAACAGTGCGTACGCACAATGGCTACTTTGCCATTGATAAGACGACGCAACGACTGAAAGACCCTTCTTTTTTAAAAAGCACTTTGGAATCTAATGATGTTGACGCCTATGATCTGATCCTAAAGGACAAAGAACGCCTACTCTCATTTGACGAACCGACGCGCTTCATCTTCTCCCACTCGGCACTTCGGGAGGGTTGGGACAATCCGAACGTGTTTATCATGTGCATGCTCAAGCGCAGTGATAACACTATTTCTCGCCGGCAGGAGGTAGGGCGGGGGTTGCGGCTATCCGTGGATCAGCACGGTGACCGCATGGATAATCCAGCTACTGTTCACGACATCAATGTGCTTACTGTCGTTGCAAACGAAAGTTATCGGGACTTTGTAACGAACTTGCAAACGGAAATCAGCGAATCTCTCTCCGCTCGACCACGGAAGGCGGATGAAGAGTATTTTATTGGGAAAATTATTACCACTGTTTCTAGTCCATTGGAAATTGATCAGGATATGGCGGAGGAAATCGAGTACTACCTTATTCAAAATGGATATATTGATCCAAAAAAAAACATTACCGAAAAATACCATCAGGATAGGGCAGATTTAGCTGATTTGCCTGAGGATCTCGCTCCTTATTCAGAACAGATATTTGAACTGATCGATAGCGTATTCAGTGAATCTCAACTACCCGAGGTTGGAAATGACCGAAAAACGAAGAATAATCCGTTGAACGAGAATTTCGAGAAGAAGGCATTCAAGGAACTCTGGAAACGTATCAACCGAAAAGCGATTTATCGGGTGGAATTTGAATCATCTGAGTTGGTAGCGAAATGTATCAGAGCGTTAAATAAAGAATTGCAAGTCACGCTACTTGAGTACTGGTTGGAAAGAGGTACCCAAAAGGAACGCCTTACCGATGACCAATTGAAGGCAGGTGCAGGTTTCAGCAAAGACGAAAACCGCACTGAGCAAGGAGAGGTCGTCAACTCGTTGGTAAAATACGACCTGATAGGTAAACTCGCGGAAAATGTTCAACTTAAACGCCAAACAGTCGCCGAAATTCTGTGCGGTATCAAAAGGCAGGTGTTCGAGAAATTCAAGCAGAACCCCGAACAGTTTATCACAGAAGCATCACGCCTTATTAACGAACAGAAAGCCACTGTCATTATTGAGAAACTCAAGTACGATGCTGTGGAGGCACGCTATGATGTGGATATTTTTACAGCAAATCAAAGCAATCAGGATTTTACCAATGCCACAGAAAAACTGAAAAAGCATATTTATGACTATGCGGTCACAGACTCAAAAGTAGAGCGTGAGTTTGCCGAAAATTTGGATGTCAGTGCGGAGGTGGTCGTGTATGCAAAACTGCCGCGCGGTTTTTTAATTCCTACACCTGTAGGTGGCTACAACCCTGATTGGGCCATATCATTCAAACGAGGTTCGGTCAAGCATATTTACTTTGTTGCGGAAACCAAAGGCTCAATGTCCACGCTACAACTGAGGCATATCGAAAACACGAAAATCGAATGTGCGCGTAAATTCTTTGATAATATTAACGCTGAAAACGTGAAAAACGTGAAATATGACATCGTGGATAGTTACTCAAAGTTGATGGAGATCGTTGAGGTATTGTAAAAATAAAAAAATAAGATAGGAAACATTGAAAACGAGTTTATTTTTGAATACCTGGGCACGATAGCGTATAATCCCTTTACCTGTACAGGACCGTGGACTGATTTTCCATGATTATCCTCTTTCGGGAGATGATACAATGCTGACGCAACGAGAATTGGGACAACGATTAAAAAGTGCGCGTGAAGCAATCGGGTTGACCCAACAGCAGGTTGCCGATCAGGTTGAACTTACCCGTGTTGCAATTTCACAAATCGAGTCGGGTCAACGGACGGTTAGTTCAATTGAACTCCTGCATCTATCGCGTCTTTATGGGAGAGATATGGCCAGTTTCTTAGAAGAAAAGTCTGTAGAAAACGACGCGCTTGCCGTCCTATTTCGCGCTCATCCAGACCTCGTGCAAAATCACATCTCCTATAATTCCTTGAGGGACGCGATCGAACTCCTTAGAGAATATGGGAATCTAAAAAAACTTTTGGACCTGGATCAGGAGCGGAACCTACCACCTGTATATGCCTATGGTGAACCCAAAAATGTTTGGGAAGCCATTCAAATGGGCGAACATGCAGCAGAGGCGGAACGCAGTCGACTCGAGTTGGGGATTGATCCCATCCGCGACATGGAAGAGTTGGTGGAATCTCAAGGCATACCAGTTATAAAGAAAAATTTGGAGGATCATATCTCCGGTATTTTTATAGCTAATACAGAGACGCAGTTGTGCATTGTCATCAACGAAGCACAGTTTGATAGGGCGAAAGCTCGAGTCGCATTTACAATCGCCCATGAATACAGTCACATATTGCTTGACCGGGATAAAGGCATTACCATCAGCAAAATCTCAAACGACCGCGATTTATTCGAAGTGCGTGCGAATGCTTTTGCAGCGGCGTTTCTCATGCCAGAAGAAGGCGTGAGTCAATTTCTAAAAAATATCGGCAAAGGTGCTTCCAGTAGAGAAAGACTGTTGGCCTATACCGAGCAACCTAGTCCTGATCCTATTGTGGGGCATCACCGCCGCCTCGCATCCTCACAAATCATCACGCTTTACGATGTGGTCAAGCTCTATACGTACTTTGGAACCAGCTTTGAGGCCGCCCTGTACAGATTGAGAAACACCAAGGTTCTTTCCGAAGACGCATTTCATAAACTCTTTGAGCAAAAAGAAGAAGCAAAACAGGTTGCACAATGCCTGAAAATTGAAGAAGGGCAAGAAGAACCAAAAGAAAAAAAAGGACGAGAACACTCCGTCAGCAATTTTGATCTCAATTTCGTGGGTCTGGCTATCGAAGCCTATCGACGTCACGAAATCACTTATGACAAATTGGTCAGTCTCGCAAAACAAGTGGGATTTGATGATGTCATAGACGAGATACTATCCTGCATGAGATTTGAAGACGATATTGAAGAAGAGGTCTATATTCCGGAGTGATATCGTGCAGAATAGAACAGGTGGTCAATCATGTGTGATTACAGATGCAAATATTCTGATCAACTTCTCTGACTAAACTCTGGGCAAAATCAAGACGAAAAACAAAAGGTCGTGAGGAATAAATCCCCACGACCTTTATCATATTAAAAAAACGCTATTATTTTTTGGTGACCCCGAGGGGAGTCGAACCCCCGTCTCCAGAGTGAGAGTCTGGTGTCCTAGGCCACTGAACGACGGGGTCACACACAACACGATGGCGACAACCTAATAAAGTTCGCTACTTTTGTCAAGCCTCGCTACTTCACAAGTGCTTCCTAAACCATCCGCAGATGGACGCAGATGCAGGAATAGACCGGACTTACTCCACAACAAGTGCCTTGTAAACCAAGGGCTGGAAAGGCCGCGTAATATTGCCCGATCCGCGCAACTGGGTCCACACCATAGAAACCATCTCATTTTGCGGATCAATCCAGAAATGTGTCTTGGCAATACCCGACCAGTAATACGTCCCATTTCTATCTTCCCACGCCGTCTCCGTATCATCCACAATCACAGAAAAACCGTACCCAAAACCATCGCTCTTGCGCTGGCGGTGTCGGTAACGCGCCGTCTCGGGCAAATGATTGCGCGTCATAAGCTGGATCGTCTCCGGCTTCAAAATACGCGTACCGTACAACGCACCCCCATTGAGCAACATCTGGGAAAAACGGAGATAATCCCGAGCCGTACTCACCAACCCTCCGCCACCTGATTCCCGTGCATCGCGCCGCATATTGCTCTGACGGTTGCGCGCCCTGAAATTGCCCTCCTCGTCCTTTCCATACAGCGTAGCCATGCGATCGCGCTTCTCCTCCGGCACGTAAAAACCCGTATCGACCATCTCCAAAGGCACAAAAATACGCTGCGAGAAAAACGCGCCCAAAGACATACCCGAAGCAACCTCAACCACGCGACCGAGGATATCAGTCGCCACGCTGTAGAGCCATCGGGTACCGGGCTGAAAGCGCAGGGGAAGCTGAGCCACCTTTTGTGCGTATTTGACATTTGATCTAATCGAATACAGATTCGCAATCCGATAAAGCGTATCCACGGATGTCTGCCCAAAAATGCCATACGTCAAACCAGACGTATGCGTGAGCAAATCCGCAATCGTTATCTCGCGCTCGAGCGGCACCAGAACGGGATTCTCGGTCCCGCCCCCCGTATAGACCTTTGTATTGGCAAATTCGGGAATAAACTGAGACACCGGATCGTCCATCTTCAGCTTGCCCGCTTCGTAGAGCATCATAATCGCAACGCTGGTAACCGGTTTGGTCATAGAATAAATGCGAAAAAGCGTATCCTCTGTCATCGGCTTATTCGATTCCCGATCTCGCAAACCCGCAGTCTCGAAATGCACAATTTTGCCCTTTCGGGCGATCAGCGTCAAAACGCCTGCAAACTTCCCAGAATCTACGAGTGCTTGCATTGCGGGCTGGATCTTCGCAAGGCGTTCTGCAGAAAATCCCAACGCTGCGGGATCTCCCTGGGGAATTTCAGCAGCAAAAATCGGGTATAGGGACAGAACAACAGCCAGCAGAGCAAACGAGCTATGTTTTAGAAACCGCGTCATATAAATACTCTCCATTTTGTACATAAAAAAGGGTTACACCATTGCGATGTAACCCCTTCTCCTTATCTGGTGCGGATGCCAGGATTCGAACCCGGAACCGTCTGATCCGTAGTCAGGTGCTCTATCCAGTTGAGCTACATCCGCTAAAATCAAGAACTTAAGTATATTTGAGACAACACAATGTCGTAAGACGGATAAAAGTATCAAAACTACCATATACTGTCAAGCGGAAACGGGTTATTATCCCGGATAGCATAAGGCAATGGTGTTTTGGGTTGCTCCCAGCGTCAGAATGTATAATCATAGGGAAAGCTATGAGCGATCAGCGGTCAGCGAAAAACCTTCTGGATCGCCTGCCTGTTGCAGTGCAACGGCAGACAGGCGGCTCGAGCATGCCCCCTTAATTAAACCCTCAAGGCCTGCACTGGCGCGATTCTATCCAGTGGCAAGCTCTGCATGCTTTAAGCAGGGAACCCTGCCGCAATGACACCTGCCTCGTCCCTACAATAAATAGCTGACTGCTGACCACGGATTGCTTGTTGTCTTGACCATTATTCAAAAGTCACACATGACGTCACTAATTATTGAGGAACCACTCATGAAACTTGAAACACAACTCATCCATGCAGGTGAAGAAGAAAAAAAATACGAAGGCGCCGTCGCACTACCCGTATTTCAGAGTGCCACATTTTCATACAGCAGCGAAGACAGTTATCACGACATAAAATATCTTCGCCTGAACAACACCCCCAACCACACCGTAGTCCATGAAAAATTGGCACAAATTGCAGGAGGCGAAGCCGCCGTCGTCACCGCATCGGGCATGGCAGCAATCACCACCGCCCTCTTGACCGTATTAAAAAAAGGCGACCACCTCCTCGCACAAAACTGTCTCTACGGCGGAACGCGCGTTTTTTTGGCACGCGACATCGCCGACTTTGGGATCGACGTGGATTTTGTATCGGGAAACGCGCCCCATGAATGGGAAAAACAGATACGCCCTGAAACCCGCGCCATCTATGTCGAAACCATGAGCAATCCCCTCCTGGAAGTCGCCGACCTCCCCTCCGTCGTCGCCTTTGCCCAAACCCACAACCTCATCTCCATGATCGACAACACCTTTGCCTCCCCGGCAAACTTCCGCCCCCTGCAAATCGGCTTTGACCTCTCCTTGCACAGTTGCACAAAATACCTGAACGGACATTCGGATATCGTAGCTGGCTGCGCCATTGGATCGCACGATCTAATCACCCGCATTGTGCATCGACTGAACATCATGGGCGGCTGCCTGGACCCACACGCCTGCTCTCTTTTATTGCGCGGCATGAAAACACTCGTCCTGCGCGTGGAAAAACAAAACGAAAACGCACACGCACTATCTTCTTTCCTGGAAAATCACCCCGCCGTAGAACGCGTAAATTACCCTGGCTTATCCAGCCACCCGCAACACAACTGTGCAAAAACGCTATTTAACGGATGTGGCGGCGTATTGAGCTTTGAAATAGCTGGCGACAGTCGCGTAGCTGACGCAGTAATATCGAGACTACAATTGCCAATCTCCGCGCCCAGCCTGGGCGGCATCGAAACACTCATCACCCGCCCCGTACAAACATCGCACTCGGGACTAACCGACGAAGAACGACGCGACGCGGGAATCTCCGAACGATTGATCCGCGTAGCAGTCGGCATCGAAGCTGCAGAGGACTTATGCGCGGATTTTGAGCAAGCTCTGAGAGGTGTATAGCTAAGGAGAAAAAATATGCCCGATAAAATCAAAATTGGAATGCTGAAAGCCATGCCCAAAAAGTGGGATGTCGCGGAGAATTGGGCGATATTTGAAAAACAATTTGCCACACATGGAAAAGATGTAGATGTATTCATAACACCAGAATGTTTCCTGGACGGATACGCGGTAACCGAGAAAAACTGGACCGCAGAGCGCTTTGCCGAAGTCGCCCAGGATGTCGAGCAGAGCGCATACATCCGACAGGTATGCGAGATGGCATGTGCATCGCGCACCCACATCGTTTTTGGATACACTGAAAAACGCGCGGGATATTTTTACAATGCCGCTATATTGGTGAACCGCGAGGGAAAAATTGTCGGCACATATTACAAAACGCATTTACAATCGCACGACCACCGCTTTGTGCGCGGCGATGACCTGCCCGTATTCGATCTCGACATTGGCACCGTGGGCATAGTCATTTGTGCGGATCGCCGATGGCCCGAATCGATTCGCACATTGCGGCTCAAAGGCGCGAAAATCTGTCTCATGCCGACTTATGGCATGTGGCATGAAGAAAATGAATGGTGGATGCGTACGCGATCCTATGAAAATCAGATGTTCGTGTGTTTCACGCATCCCAATGTCGCCCTGATCACGGACCCGCGCGGCAAGGTCGCGGCAAAATTGCAATCCAACGTGCCCGACGTGTTAATCCACAAAATCGATCTCAAAGACGCATCGGATGAAAACCATCTGAGCGACCGGCGTTCCGAACTCTACGGGGTAATGGGAAAAGTTGACCACTGGTCACAGCAGCCCGAATTTTCATCGCCCACCTACAAAGAGGAATAACCCATGTATCGCATTGGACTCATTGGCAATCGGGCGCACCAGAATAGTTACGGCCCGATCTGGCATGAACGAGAAGATTGCAAAATCGTCGCAGCGGCAGAGCACCACGCGGGCAAAGGCGAGGCCCTATCTCAACTTTACGGCCTCGAAGTCGCACAAGACTACGACGCAGTTCTGGAAGACCCGACCGTAGATATCGTCTCCATCTGCACGGACTTCTATCTCAAACGCACGCTCATCAAAAAAGCACTCGACTGCGGCAAACACGTCCTCGTCGATAAAGCCATTGCGAGAACCGTTGTCGAAGCCAGAGAAATAGCCGACACTGTCGCCGGCGCATCAAACAAAGTGCTGTTGACCTATCCATCGCGGTTTTCACCGACAATGATAAAACTCAAAGAAGCCCTTGACCGGAGCGAATACGGACGTATCTCCGCGTATGCCCACAACAGCGTGAAGCAATTCTTTGGCGACCTCATGGCTTATGTAAGCTATCCGACGCCAGCCGTGCAAAATGGTGGGGGTGAGCTGATGAATTTGGGCAGCCATACCGTGGATGCTCTGCTCTGGTTTTTTGGCATGCCCAACAGGGTGAGTTGTCAGATGCAAAATTTTTACTTTGAGGAATACGAGCAATTTGGTACAGAAGACATCGCCACGCTCTGGTGTGAATATCCCGATTTCACGGCAACACTTACCGTGGGACGATCAAAGGCACGAAGCGAAGATGCCACATTCGACTGCGTCAACATCACGGGCGAAGGCGCGTGGGTTCAAGTAGATCGCATGGGATATTCCGTCAACGGAAAACTCATCGACACGCCACCGCCCAGAGCAGCGGGATTGGCGGCCTGTGTAGAACATCTCATCGACTGCATCGAGCAAGACGCGCCCCCCGTTACCAGTGCAGAAGCCGGACTATCCGTTGCCTTGCTCACAACAGCCGCCTATCGTGCCGCACATACAGGCGAACCCGTCACTTTGCCCTTGCAAAATGAGCAACACCCTTTAATTGACGCGGAGGATCACGTCGTTGACCGTTTGCTGGATTGAAATGCAGTTCGCCTTAGACCTGCAAGGCCAATTGAATTGAGCATAATATATAACTGGTCATTCGGTTTGTACATTTGAATGTAAGCGAATCGTTTTTTTACCATATAGGAGGAATAAAATGAACACGTACCGCGCTGTAATCGTAGGCTTGACGGGCATTGGTGCCAGCCGCCCGCATGAAACGAGAGGCCCCGTCTTTGGCGCCATGCCACCGTCTCACGCATCGGCCTATCACAAACACGCACAAACAGAAGTCGTCGGCGTATGCGACCTGCGTCAGGAAGTACTGGATGACTTCTGCGAGCGATGGGGCGACGTCTGGCCCGATGTGAACACGTACACAGATTTCAGAGAAATGCTGGACAAAGAGCAGCCCGACCTCGTCAGTGTCGTGACATCTGATCACGCACACGCCGACATCACAGTCGCAGCCGCCGAAGGATCCGCACGGGCAATCCTGTGCGAAAAACCCATTGCCACAACCATGCACGACGCCGACCGCATGATCGCAGCCGCCGAAGCAAATAACGTACCGCTCTCGATTGAACACACGCGCCGCTGGTATCCGAGTTATCTACAAGCGCGGGAAATGATCCGATCTGGCGAAATGGGCCGCTTGCGAACCATCGTCTGCGACCAATTTGGAACGCGCGCCATGATGTTCCGAAACGGCACACACATGATCGACATGATGTGCTTCTTTGCCGAAGCAAATCCCGAATGGCTGGTCGGCGAATTGGAACCCGGATTCGAGCATTTCACCGAATACAAAGGCGATGGCGGACACGATCCCGCGACCGATCCGTATGCCTCTGCGTACATCCATTTTGACAATGGCGTACGCGCATTTTACAACTGCCGCAAAATGGCGTTTAACGGATCGAAATTTTCTCTGACCTGTGAAAATGGACGGATCGAAATCTCAGACCAAAAATTCGAGGTCATTACCCCACAAGAACCGCGCTGGTGGTCACATGCCGCAGTCCCCGTAGAACCCTATATATCCATTCGACAAATTGGTGCCGTCTCAGAACTCATCCACGTCCTCGAAAACGGCGGCACACTCGTCTCGCCCGCCCGCGAAGCCAGAAAAACACTTCAAATCATGCTCGGCATACTGGACTCCCACCACGCGGGCAATCTGCGCGTTGACCTTTAGGGCCTGGCTAAAGTACATAACAGGAGTCAATCATGACCAGACGCAGACTGCCCATCGGCATTCAGACCTTCCGCGAAATCCGCGAGGAAAACTACTACTACGTCGATAAGACACCCTATATTCGGCGGATGATAGACGAGGGCAAACACTATTTTCTGTCGCGCCCGCGTCGCTTTGGCAAGAGCCTGTTTCTGGACACGCTGAAGGAACTGTTCGAAGGCAATGAACCATTGTTCGATGGGCTTCACATCCATGACCACTATGACTGGTCTGTTCGCCATCCGGTGATTCGTCTGAGTTTTGGTCGAGGCAACTTCAAAGAACCGGGATATCTACAGACGAACTTGATGGCACAACTGGACGCAGTTGAACGTCGAGAGGGCATAAAGTCCGACTACACCACCGCGCCCGAGCGTTTCGCCGATATGATTGAAGCACTACAAGAGCAGACCAGGCAACCGGTGGCCGTTCTGGTGGATGAATACGACAAGCCGATCATAGACGCGTTCGAAGTGCCAGAGGTCGCACGCGCCAACCGCGATTTTCTGCGCGGCCTGTACGCGACCATCAAAGACAGCGACGCGCATATCAAGTTCACTTTTCTCACTGGCGTCAGCAAATTCTCCAAAGTCAGCCTCTTTTCGGGCCTCAACAACCTCACTGACATCACCATCGACCCGCATTACTCCGCCTTATGCGGCTACACCGAAGAGGATCTCGACAAGGTATTTGCGCCAGAACTGCCCGGCCTGGACCGAGACCAAATCCGCGAGTGGTATAACGGCTATTCCTGGCGAGGGAAGGAGAAAGTGTACAACCCCTTCGACATCCTCCTCTTGTTCCGCAACCGCGAGTTTCGCGCCTACTGGTTCGAGACTGGAACACCGACGTTTCTGGTCAACACGTTAGTAGATCGCAGAGTGAGTTCCATAGATCTGGACGATATGCTGGGCAGCGACGAATTATTATCTACATTTGACGTTGACGATATCGCCACACAAGCACTGCTATTTCAGACTGGCTATCTGACCATACACCATACCGAGCCGCGCGGTAGCAGGACCTACTACCGTCTGGGCTATCCAAACCAGGAAGTGCGCCAGAGCCTGAACGAAAGTCTGCTGAACCACTTGACAGGAAGTCCCACGCAGCAGGCAGAGCACATTGCCCGTCTATACGACCTGTTGCTGGTCAATGACTTCGCTGGCCTGGAAAATCTGTTTAAGGCATTCTTCGCCAGCATCCCCTATCAGTGGCACACAAATAATGACATAGCGAATTACGAAGGCTACTACGCCAGCGTGTTCTACTCCTACTTCGCATCGGTGGGATTCGACATTGTTGTGGAGGACAGCAGCAGCACTGGTCGTCTGGACATGGCGGTTCGCTTCAACGGCAATGTGTATCTGTTCGAGTTCAAGGTGGTGGAACTGGCTGGAGAGGGGAGTGCGATGGCGCAACTGAAACAGAAACGCTACGCCGACAAATACCGCGATCGCGGTGAGCCGATTCACTTGATCGCCGTAGAGTTCAGCCGAGAAACTCGCAACATAGTGGGATTCGCGAGGTATTCTTCAGTGTGGCGGGGACAGCCTTCTCCGTCTCCAGCCGAGAAACCCGCAACATAGTGGGATTCGAGACAGCCCGTGCATGAGGCATGACCAACCTTATGACTACCCTCGCTAACATCATGATATATGAAATGATGTGAGATGTGAGACTTTGAGACGCTGGTCCCACATAAGGCTTCTGTGATCTTGGTGACTTTGCGTGTGGAGACCCCTTGCAAATACGCCTCTTGAAGCGCAAGAATCAGTGCTTTTTCACTGCGTTGAAAGCGTGAGAATAACTCACTGCTAAATCGTCCTTCCCGATCTTGAGGTACGCTGAGTTCAATACGGCCTACGCGCGTCTTGAGAACACGCGGTTTATACCCATTACGGTAGCCCGTACGGTCGCTGGTTCTTTGATAGGGTTCTGCTTGTAAAAAGGAAGTGATCTCCGCTTCGAGGAACTGCTGGAGGAAGCGGGTGATGGCCTGATTGAGAAAATCAGGGTCATTCAAAAGTGCAAATTGCTCTCTAGGAGGAGGACCTTGTTTAATCCGGGCGATGTGGTGGTGATTGACAGCCTGAAACCTTGAAGGAGAAAGACCATGCCATATACCAATTATACGTCTCAAGAAGTCGAATCGCGCGGTGAAACTCTATATGCACAACAGATCCGGGAAAAATTGGATCCCAAGCACAAAGGCAAGTTCCTGGTCATAGACATTGAAACAGGTGAATACGAAATCAACGCTGACGATTTGGTCGCTACAAAACAGCTACTTGCCAAACATCCCAATGCAGTCATTTACGGTTTGCGAATCGGGTATCCAACCGCCTATCGCATCGGTAGCAGCTTTTCGGTGAACACACAATGATTACTGGACAGGTTACAGCCAACCGAGAAGCTGTTATTGAATTGGAAATTGTTAGCCAAAATCAACAAATAGAAAGCGTTGAGGCAGTCATTGATACAGGCTTCAACGGATATCTGACCCTACCGAGTGATTTAGTCAACCGCCTCAATCTTCAACTGGCGGGCAATCGGCGTGTGACCCTTGGAGATGGGAATACGGTGGTGTTGGATGTATATCTGGCGAAAGTGATGTGGCATGGTCAAGAATGCGAAGTACTTGTTTTGCAAGCAGAAGGTGGACCATTAGTCGGCATGTCATTGCTCTATGGAAATCGCGTGATATTAACGATTGTAAACGGTGGCGATGTAACGATTGATCCTATACTGTAATCCATACCCCCAAAGACGCACCACATCAACAATCGTCTGGGAGCCTGCGCGTGCTCACCTGAACGCCTTCCCCTATGTGCCCAATATAGCTGTCCAGATGGCGCAGTGCTATGGAATACAGTTGACATCACTCAAAGAACCCCTCATCGTGGGGCCGCAAATCGATCTCGAAACCCCAGGCACCTTTGTCTTGCTGCACCAGACGCCAATAGGCATCGGCCACGGCGTCAATATTCATGAGAGGCTCACTCTCCTCAACATCCCCTCGCTCGCGCAACAAGGGCGTATCCAGCACCCCATCTATGATAACGTGGGCCACGTGAATGCCTTTGGGCCAAAGCTCGCGAGCCAACGCCCACGCCAGACCGCGCACCGCAAACTTGGCGCTGCTAAAGGCAAGCGCACCTGCCCGGCCTCGAATGGACGAAGTAGCGCCAGTGAAAAGAATGGCACCGCCACCCGCAGACAGCATATCGCCGACCACTTCTTTGGCGCACAGAAAGGAGCCGTAGGCACACACGCGCCAGGACAGTTCAAACTCATCCATGGTCAGTTCGTGAAAATCTTTCCAGGAGGCATTGCCAGCGTGGTTAATCAGGACATCAACCGGGCCCAGTTCCTCCCGCACCCGGGCAAAACTCTGGATCACCTGCTGGGGATCGGTGATATCCGTAGGTACGGCTAAAGCTCTCACACCTTCTTGCAGCAGTTCTTCGGCCAGATCCTGGATATAATCAGAGGACCGGGCCAGCAACCCCACCTGATAGCCTTCGCCTGCAAATTTCCTCACCAGCGCGGCACCTAAACCAGAGCCAACCCCTGAAATAACAGCCGTTTTGGACATCGTAATCTCCTCAAATTTATTAAGTTGGCGGTTATCACCTTGGATTAGAGGTTTTGTAAATCATCTAAATCTTTATGTCTTCCACTCGCCTGCTTGTTCTGTTTTAAGTGTTTCAAGTTGATAATATGAACTTCCACATCATCTATCACATCAATAATCCGACGAGCAGATATTCAACGCGATGTGAGTTGAGTAACTTCAAGAACTCTTTGAAGTCGTGAGGTATTTGGATCGTAGCCATAATTAATCTGCCGCATCAGTTCAACGGCCTCCAGGCGTTCATGTGGCGTTTTAGCGTGCCAATATGCCTTTTCATCTGATTCTTCAGAAAAGGATGTCACGGAAAGGACGCTCTTATCCATTTTGAAGGTCTCTATAGCATTCATGCGTTTCTCCTGATCCTGGAAAGTTGCGATGTGCCATCATGACTTCTCTTCAATTTGGGCTCGGCATCTCTGGCCTCTGTTTTTTCGAGTTCAATGAAAAGTGTATCGGCCGCTTGCACAAGTGCTTCATCTGTTACCAGTCATGCTCGATTGAACTGGCCTGGGAAGCGGCCAGTCATGCTCGATTTACTCGCCTTCATACCCCGCTCACTCGCGTTTTTTCTGCGTCCATCCCTGTTTTCACAGGGACATGCCTGCGGATACCTGGGTTTATCCGCGTTCATTTTTGTCGCCAGATTTCCCAGACGAGGTGCGATAGTTCGGGGACGATGAGTTTTTCCATGGCGAGTTGTACGGCGCCAGATGATCCCGGCATGCAGAAGATCATGGTGTCTTTGTACACGCCTGCTACGGCGCGCGAGAGCATGGCGCCCGAGCCGATGTCTTCCCATGAGAGAAAGCGAAATACTTCGCCAAATCCGTCGAGGCGTTTGTCGAGCAGGCTTGTGACGGCTTCATAGGTGGTGTCGCGCGCGGCTATGCCGGTGCCGCCATTGGTGAGGATGACGTGGCATTCGCCTTTTTCGGCGATTTGTTTGATGAGTGCGCGTATCTGGTCGGCTTCGTCTTTGACCACACGGTAAAACGCGATGCTGTGACCAGCGGCTTCGACCAGTTCTTTTATGATTTTGCCGCTTTTGTCGTCGGCTTCGGTGCGCGTGTCGCTGATGGTGAGTACCGCGCAGGTGACGGGGTCTTTTGCCTGTTCTATGTGATCTGTGTAAGGCATGGGGCACTCCGGGGTGAAAGGATTATGATAGACCCATGGCGACGAGATTGTCGTAGCTGATTTTGAGGCTGTCGAAGGGGTCGCGGTCGTAGCATCGGTCCTGTTCGACGATGTACCAGCGCGTGCCGGATTCGCGCCCGGCTTCAAAGATGGCGGGCCAGTTGAGGTTGCCTTCGCCGACTTCGGCAAAGCGCGTTTCGCGGCCTTCAATGGCCATGTCTTTGACGTGGACGAGGTCTATGCGGGTGTTGGCTTTGCGGATCCATTCGGCGGGGTCGCCCCCTCCTGCCTGTACCCAATAGACGTCGATTTCGAGTTGTACTGCTTTGGGGTCTGTTTCTTGCAGGATGATTTCAAGGGCGGTGCGGTTGCCGAATTTCTGAAATTCAAAGTTGTGGTTGTGATACGCAAAGGTCAAGCCCGCGTCGGCGAGTTTGCGGCCAACTTCGGAGGCGTCTTTGGCAAAGCGGATATATCCGGCTTCGCCATCTTCCCGATAAGACGCGGGCAGGCTGCCAATGGCGGGGTATTTGCAGTTCCAAAGGAGGTGTTCGTCTATGACGGCTTGCGTGTCGTCGCGCATGCGGTCAAAGCCGGTGTGTGTGGCACAGATTTCAATGTCGTTGTCATCGGCGATTTGTTTGAGTTCTGCGGGGTCAATGGGACCAAAGCCGGAGACTTGCATGGCGTCGTAACCCATGGCTTTTACTTTTTTGACGGATTCGGCGATGTCTGAGATGGTTTTGGTGAAGTCGCGCACGGTGTACATTTGCGCGGCGATCATGGTGTGTGGCATGGTAGGCTCCTTGGATGGAAGGGTGAAGGGTGAAGGGTAAAAAATACTATATACAGGGCCTGGATGCCAGAATTTTGTGTATGGGATTTTTCTGGATTGTTGTGGGGTGAACGTTTATTTTACAAGTGTTACCGTATGACGATCTGTTTATCACTGGCTGGGGAGAGATTATGTCGAATATGAAGGCGTTGGCAGAAGGGCAAGGGGAGCGCAATGATGCGCTGTTGAAGGATACGCAATTTCTCGGGGATGAGATCGCGTCCGATGTTCTGGGGCTGCATATTGATATTGCGGCGACCGAGGCACTTGGAGAAGCGGAAGATCGGGCGTTGACGGCGTTGCAGATTGAGGGCGCGCGCACGGCGATTCGGGCGCTGTCGTCGTTGGCCGAGATTGGGGAGTTGGATCATCTGGGCGGGGGATTGGAGTTGATTCCGGGGTTGTTGATGACGCTGTCTGTGGCGGATTACGATACGCGTACTTATACGATTGAGCACGCGCATACGAGTGTCGGGTATTATTCGGCGTTGGCGGCGTTTGGTTTTGTGGCGGCAGAGGGCGTTGTCGAGCGGTTTCGGCGCGGGCTGGATTTTCCCGGGCATGTGGCATGGTTGCCGGGGGGCACACAGCTCAATGGCGGGCGTTTGGGGGTGATGATTCCGGTGGCTGTGGGGCTGGCGTTGGGCAAGAAGGCATTGTATGACGATGCGTGGGTGATTGCCCATTGCGGGGATGCGGGCTGGATTTCGGGGCAGGGGCTGAATGGGTTTAATGGGGCGAGTGTACACGGTGCGCCGATTACTTATGTGATGCACCGCAATGGCATTCAGTTGTCGGGCAGTACGGCGCGTATTATGGATGTGGATCCGCGAAGTGCTATTTCTGCGATGGGTGTGGAGGTGTTGGAGGTGGCGTCGCTGCACGATAATGCCGCGCTTTATCGGGCTTATCGAGAGGGGTATGGTCTCGCGCAGGCGGGTAAGCCGAGTCTGATTTATCCCACGGGGTTTTCGGGAGAGGATGTGACGCTGAGGACTTTTGGCGCGCGCTATGGGGTGACCGAGGCGGTGGAGGCGTTTGCCGCGCAACACGATGTGCCGATGGATAAGCAGGTGTGGGTGCCGGGGTCGCTGATGAGTTTTCGGGATACGGTGCCGATGATAGAGTGTTTGTTTTTGGTGAATGATTTGCCGGGTGGCGAGAATCATCACGATGGGAGTATGCAGGGGCGCGTTGAGGCAGAGGTGCTCGGCGGGGCGATGTTTGAGGCGACGGCTGAACAAGCAGGGGCGCTTGCAATGCTCCGGCAGAATGGGTCGCGCACGGTTATTACGAGGGCGCGCCCAGCACCCGGTAGTGCGAATTTGGAGATTCCCGCGGGCAAGGTAGCGGCGGCTGATTTGCCGACTGAGAAGGCGAGTCCGCGCGATGGTGCAGCCGCGGCTTATGCGCTGGTGGCTGAGGCGCATCCCGAGCGCGTGTTTGTGGTGAGTTGCGATTTGGATCCTTCGACAAAATTGGCGGCTGCTCGGGCACATTTGTCAGACGATCACCAGTTTGAGATGAGTATCGAAGAGCAAGCCGCGACGCTTATCGCCAATGGTCTGGCGATGAGTTCGCACGAGCCGCAGCTCAATGTGGTATCGACTTTTGCCGCGTTTTTTGAGGGGATTGCGCGCGAGGGGTTTGATATGTGGCAGTATCAGCGCAATTTGAATGGGGTGAATGAGGGTATTAATGTGGTGTTTCATCTCTCTCATGTGGGCGCGTGTACGGGGCGCGATCACTTTTCGGGTTGGGGGCTTGATTGGATTAATGTGGGGCTGACGTATTTGCCCTATTTGCACCGGTTTTACGCACCGGCAGATGCGCGTGTGGCGTTTTTGGCGGTGAAGGATATGGCGGCGCATTACGGCGGGCACATTATTGGGGTGCCGCGCGATTCGGGTTTGCCCGTGTTGCAAAAGCAAGATGGGGCGGGACATTTGTGGAATCCGGAGGAGACGTGGGAGCCGATTACGACTTTTCGCAAATACGATGGGGCAAGGCATGCGATTCTGGCTTTTGGCGCGCCGGCTTTTTTGGGTGCGGAGGCTGCCGAGGTTTTGCTGGCGCAGGGAAATCCCACGGATGTGTATGTGGTCAATGGGTTGCCATTGCCCGATGGGGCGTTGAATGAGGTGCTGGCGAATTACGAGGGTGTGGTGACGATTGAAGATGGAAAAATTGGGACGCCTGAGACGGGTTTGCGCGGGTTTGCAGGGTTGGTGGGGTCGTCGTGCAACATTGCCCACGCGCATGTGGGGATTACAGATCCGAGGATTGCACCGTCGGAAGGTCTCGAAGCGACCTGGGCACATTTTGGGATTACGACAGAGGCACTTGTTGAGGCGGTGGAGATGGTGTCGTAGGTATGCGGGGAATTGATGCGTAAACAGATTCTGCTCATTCTATCACTCAACAGCATCTCGGATCTTTCGTCTTTGGTTGCAAACACGGGATTAAGGAAGTGATTAGCTCAAAATGAGTGTCGGGGCGAAAAATTTTCCCCATACAGGGCATGGATGCCAGAATTTTACGCAAATGTAAAAGAGCGAGCCTTTTTAGACTCGCTCTTTTTTTTGATAAATCGACGCGACTATCCAGCCAATGCGCGCATGGTTTCGACACATCGGGTCAGGGCGGGTACGGGGTTTTCGACGTCGGCTTCGTATTCGATGACGGCCATGCCGTCAAAGCCGCCTTTTTCGAGGCCGGCGACAAAGGCCGGGAGGTCGAGCGTGCCTTCGCCGACGACAGTGTCGTGCCACTGGCCGTTGGGGTCAAAGACGAAGTCTTTGTAGTGGATGCCGTAGATTTGTCCGGCGAAGTCTTCTGTCCATTTGACGGGGTTGCCCTGACGGGGACCGATTTGCAAGGCCCAGGCTGTGTCGATGCACAGGCCAATTTCGGGTGCGCCGAGGCCGATGAGGTGTTTGAGGACGCCGGGTTGTCCGCCAAAGTGATATCCGCCGTGACAGTGAATGCCCACGCGTATGCCGTATTCCCGACTCCATGCGCGTACCTGTGTGATGGCTTTGGGATAGGATTCGAGCTGGAAATGGCAGGAGATGTGTTTGGCTCCGGCGATGGCGGCGCATTCAAAGAAGGATTTTTCAGCGGGGTCGCCCGTGAAGGTTTGCACGCCGATGGAGATGACGGATACGCCCGCGTCGTTATAGGTTTTGACGATATCTTTCCATGCGTCGGGGTTTTTGAAGTCGGCGTGGGCCTGGCAGACTTCGATTTTGTCGAGGCCGATGTCTTTTACTTTTTGGGCGACGTCGGCGTTGTCTTTGAAGTAGCGAAAACAAAAACTTTGGACGCCGTAATCCAGTGCTGCACTCATGTAAAACTCCTTGTGTTGGGGTGTGTGATGGCGGAGAAGATCAGTTGTCGGTTGTCAGTTGTCAGCCCCAACCACCCAACTCCGGTGGGGTAGTGCGGGGAACTGACTACTGGCTACTGACTACTTACCACTCCGTTCCAATTTTCTGAATACGTCTGCGAAGATGGCGTTGCGGTTGAGGTGTGTGGCTACGCGCATGAAATGCCGACTGGGGTCATGGCTCCAGGTGAGTTGATCGGTGAGTATGGGGCTGTGTACCAGTTGGGTTGTGACCCAGTTTGGGTTGACGAGATAAGCAGTGGCGGAGAGGTCCCAGATTTCTTTTGCCCAT
Organism: Candidatus Latescibacterota bacterium; assembly: GCA_965232265.1. Lineage (GTDB taxonomy): Bacteria > Latescibacterota > UBA2968 > UBA2968 > UBA2968 > VXRD01. Next base: position 17,759 of record CBDDPH010000002.1, on the reverse strand, counting down.
GCGTAGTGGTCTTTGTGATAGCCGCGAACAGTTTCGGTGAGGAAGTCGCCTATGGCGCTTTTGCCCGCTACATGGGTTTCGAGTTCGGGCAATGTGGTGAGGAGGTGAGAGGCGACATTGCGACAGGGAATCTGGACGAGGGGTACGCCGCTGTCAAAGATGATGCGCGCGGCGAGGATGTCTTGTCGCAGGTTAAATTCAAGGGTGTTTGCCCAACTGTGTTCGTGTCCACCGAGCCAGACGACGATGATGTGTTTGATGATTTCGGGTTCGAGGAGGATGGCGGATGCCACGTTGGTGATGGCGCCGATGGCGGCGACGTAGAGCGGGTCATGAGATGCCATGGCTTTGTCTATGAGGTCGCGTACGGCGTCGTTGTCTTGCGGTGTGTCTGGTGCTGTGAGATAGTTTGTAGAGCCGCGAAATACGAGGTTGTTGTCGGGGATGTTGAGGCGGTTGAGGAGGCGGATGATTTCGTCGTAGCTTCGTTCCATGCCATCGCCCGGCCCATTAGAGCGCTGGTTGTGAAAGGGCGCAGCATAGATGGCTTCGACCGAGATTTTCTCGGGGGATAAGAGCGCGTGCGCTACGGCGAATTGATCATCGACTTCGTTATATGTATCCGTGTCGAGCACCACGCGCACTTTGCCTGATGGCGGTGCTAATCTGTCGGTGCGCTGGGCGTGTGTGAGAGTGGGGAAATTCATGGTCGCATAAAGCCCGAGAAAAAGTCGTTGCCTTTGTCGTCAACGACGATGAATGCGGGAAAATTTTCGACTTCGATGCGCCATATCGCTTCCATGCCGAGTTCGGGATATTCCTGGCATTCGACTTTGCGTATGGCGTCTTTGGCGAGGCGAGCGGCGGGTCCGCCGATGGAGCCGAGATAAAATCCGCCGTGTTTTTTGCACGCTTCTGTCACTTGCCGCGAGCGATTGCCTTTGGCGAGCATGACCATGCTGCCGCCTTCTGATTGGAATGAATCCACGTAGCTGTCCATGCGTCCCGCAGTTGTGGGACCAAATGAGCCGGAGGCGTATCCCTCGGGTGTTTTGGCGGGTCCCGCGTAATAGACGCACAAGTTCTTGAAGTATTGCGGAAGTCCTTCGCCGCTGTCTATGCGTTCCTGGAGTTTGGCGTGGGCAATATCGCGTGCGACGACCATGGGTCCGGAGAGGGATAGGCGCGTGCTGACCGGATATTTGCTGAGGGCTTCGCGCACTTTGTCCATGGGCTGGTTGAGGTCGATTTTTGCCACGTCGCCGCTGAGGGCTTCTTCATCGACTTCGGGGAGGTATTTCGCCGGGTCGCTTTCCAATTCTTCGAGGAAGATGCCATCGCGCGTTATTTTTCCCAGAATTTGTCGGTCGGCAGAGCAGGATACGGCAATGCCGACGGGGCAGGATGCGCCGTGGCGGGGCAGGCGAATAACGCGCACATCGTGGCAGAAGTATTTGCCGCCAAATTGCGCGCCAATGCCGAGTTCGTGGCTCATTTCCAGGACTTGTTTTTCCATTTCGAGGTCGCGGAATGCCTGGCCGTATTCATTGCCCTGTGTGGGCAGGGTGTCGAGATATTTGGCACTTGCGAGTTTGGCGGTTTTGAGGGTGTATTCTGCGGAGGTGCCGCCAATGACGAGGGCGAGGTGATAGGGCGGGCAGGCGGCTGTGCCGAGTTCGCGCAGGCGCTGGTCGATAAAGTCGCGCAGGCGTTCGGGATTGAGCAGTGCTCGGGTTTCTTGGTAGAGCAGGCTTTTGTTGGCGGATCCGCCGCCTTTGGCCATGAACATGAATTTGTACGCATCCCCTTGCTCGGCATAGATCTCGATTTGAGCGGGCAGGTTGGTTTTTGTATTTGCCTCCTGGAACATGTCGAGTGGCGCCAGTTGGCTGTAGCGCAGGTTTGTTTCCAGAAAGGCTCTGGTTATGCCGTGTGCGAGCGCGGCTTCGTCGCTGCCGTCTGTCCACACGCGATTGCCCTTTTTGCCCATGATGATGGCTGTGCCCGTGTCCTGACACATGGGGAGAACGCCGCCTGCGGCGATGTTGGCATTTTTGAGCATTTCAATGGCGACAAAGCGGTCGTTGTCCGAGGCTTCGGGGTCGTCGAGTATTTTGGTTAGTTGTTTTAAGTGTGCAGGGCGGAGGAGGTGCGCGCTGTCTCGAATGGCGCGGTCCGCCAGCATGGTGAGGCCCTCGGGTTCGACTTTGAGGATTTCTTGCCCTTCAAATTGCCCCGTTGATATATAATCGGTTGTGAGTAGCTGATAGGGGGTTTCATCTTCTCCGAGGGGGATCATTTCGCGGTGTTCGTAGGTGTCCATTTTTTCCTTTCTTTATTCTTGTTCCAGCCAGCCGAGGTCAAAGCGGGCGACGGTGACGTATCGCGTGTCGTTCTGTCGCGTGAAGATCTGATTTTCGTAGATGCAGCATATTGTGCCGTCGGCTGTTTGGGCGAGGTCGGAATAACTCGAGGGTCCCGGTTCGAGGATTTTGGAGACGGGCCAGGTCTGGCAGTCGTCGGTGCTCATTTTGACGGTGAGGCGTTTGCGGTCATAAGAGACGCGCCCAGGTCTGGCAAATTCGCGTTCGAGGTTGTCGGGGTTGGCAAAGATGATGTTGCCGTTTTGGAGTTTGAGGATGCTGCCCATGCACACGGGTTCGAGCAGGGCGTCATCGAATTGCAGTTCTGACCAGTTGGTCGCGCCATCCGGGCTGGTGGTGATGAGGCGGCGATGGCGTTTGGATTCTGTGCGGATGTTGAATAATACACGCCCGTCGTTGCGTTCAACGGGGAGGGTTTCGCTGGGGTTGATGTATTCGCCTTCTGTGCGTACGATGATGTCGCTGCGCTGCCAGGTTTGCGCGTGGTCGTCGCTGTAGATGCCCGCGACTGTGGAGGGGCGATGCCCGAGTTTGCCCGGGCCAAATTCCGTGCCGCCGCCGTCCGACATCCAGATGGGGACGATGAGGCGTCCGTTTTGAAGTTGTATGCCGTGCCCGGGGCCAGTGGCTATGACGCGCCATGGATACTGTTCTCGGAAGGGTGTGAGTGCATCTGTAATTTCAGCGGGGTCGGACCAGGTGGTGCCGTCGTCTTTGCTTTGCATGTAAAAGACGCGGGCGTAGTTGTGACAATAGAGGGCGTGTACTGCGCCGTCTTTGCGGTCGGAAATCATGACGAAGTTGCTGATGGGGCCTTCGCCATACGTGTCGCAATGGGCGACGACGGTGGGTGAGTCCCAGGTCTGACCATTGTCTGCACTGCGCCGCATGACCACGTCATTGCCATCCCAATCGCCACCTCCACCACGTCGCGCCTCCGCCGTGGCGAGGAGGATGTTGTTTTGCGTGCAGAGAATGCCCGGTACGCGGTAGATGTGGTATCCGTTTGTTCTGCCTTCAAAGAGGTGGGTTTTGTCTATCATGTGATGCTCCGTTTATGTTGGGGATTTTTATTGGGGTCTTAATTATACCACAATGATTTGAGAAAGAACAAGCTAAAAACGCGAATGGGTTGGAGATATGATATCTTGAGTCTGTTCATAAAGTCTGTTATATTTGAAAGGATACAGATCTAACGTCATGTGTGACTTTTGAATAAGGGTTAAAAAAACAAGCAATCAGTGGTTAGTTATCTATTGTAGGGGCGAAAAACCTTTCGCCCATCATTGCGGCATGCTTAAAGCCGCCACGCCGAAGGCACAACGTCAGTAATCCAGTGTTTTTGACTTTCTTATATCCGTTTATCGGTATGACTTATGTAGCGGTTTTGAAGTCACACATCGCGTTATATTATATACCCGACGATGCAGAGACGCAATACAGGAGGCAATATGTCTGCGCCACGTATCGATGACCGCGACTGGTCCGCCCTGACTTCGGGCGAGCGCATTCGCCAGATTGAGGTCGAGGGCTATCTTCTGATTCCCGATCTGTTGACGCCCGAGCATTTGGCCCGGCTCAAGGCGATAACCAACAGCCTGGAAACCACCCCGGTGGATTACAGCATCCATCAGCGAGGACGGAGTGACATCCAGTTCTTCGGCGGCGAAATTACCGACCTCATCGCCCATCCCCCGACAATCGCCTTTCTAAGGGAACTCTTGGGGGAGGACATCATCCTGTCGCACTACGGCTATGCCCGTTCAGAGCCAGGGCACCCCGGCATCAGCCTCCATACGGACGGTCAACCCTATGGTTCGCGCATCTTTGGTTACCTGGGTAGCGTACCGGTTATGGTCCGGGTGTTGTATTATCTGGACGACCTGACCCCGGAGGTCTCTCCATTCCGCGTCATTCCCCGATCGCACCTTTCCATGCACGCAGACGGCAATCCCTACCAGCGCTTCGAGTCCCATCCAGAGGAGGTCATGGTTCCCGCAACAGCCGGTTCTGCGATGTTTATCAACCACAAGGTCTTCCACGGCAATTTCCCCAATATCGGCGACTGGCCCCGCTCAATGCTGGCTATTGCTTACCGCCCGGCCTGGGCCGGTCCTGTCCAGAAAGTTGAGGCGTGGGATCCGCAGGCCGTTGCCGCGCTGCCCGATGCCGTGAGGCCCTTTTTCGGCGACCGCAACACCCGCCACTGGCTCCCCGAAGGGGACAACAAACCGCCCAACATGGCCAGCCACGCGCCTGGCATCAATCCCAGTCGATGGGAACGCAAGTAAGGAGAACAAATGTATCCCAATCCGCTCAAACAGAAGCTCAGAAAGGGCGAAATCGTGCTGGGGACCTCCCTGCCGGTCCCCTCATCTCTCGTCCTTGGAACCATTGTGCAGGCCCGGCCAGACTTTGTCTGGATCGATACGGAACACGCACCGTTCGCCACTGAATCTCTGGACGCCATTCCGGTTCTTGCCAGGCAGAACGGCGTGGCGCCGATGATCCGCGTGGCGTGGAACGACCCAGCGCTGATCAAGAAAGCCTTTGATGTCGGCGCCGTGGCCGTGATGGTGCCCCAGGTCAATACCGCCGAAGAAGCTGCCCAGGCAGTGCAATATGCCCGTTACCCCCCTGAAGGACAGCGTGGGCTTTCCCCCATGTGGGCCCGCATAGCTGGCGAAGACTGGAACCACGTTATCAAAACCGCAAACGCAGAAACCGTATTGATTCTCCAGGTCGAGAGCCAAGAGGCATACGACAATATCGACGAAATCAAGCAGGTCGCAGGCATTGACGTCCTGCTCGTGGGGCCGCTCGATCTATCTGCATCGGTTGGAAAGATTACCGAAACCAGCGCCGGGGAAGTCCAGGAGATTATGCGGGATGTTCCCGGGCGGCTAGAAGGGTCCGGTATTGTCGCTGGCACCACGCTTGTGGATCTCTCTGAAATCCAGGAAAAACTTCGCTGGGGCTACCGCTTTATGAACGTCGGCAATATTCTCGCTTATGGCACGCAGGTCCTGACCGACAATCTGGAGACCTTACGCGCCAATCCAGGTGGGGGGACTGAAGAATGACAGAATCACTGCGCTTGCTCTCCATCGGGGCGCATCCAGCCGATATCTTCGACCAATCGGGCGGCACTATGGCCCATCACGTCAGCCGCGGCGACGATGTGCGGTGTGTGGTGCTGACCCACGGCGCACGGGTACACGATGCCGTGATCAGCGACGAGATGTTCCGCCAGGAGGAAGTGCCGGATGGGGACGAGCTTCTGAAGCTGATGCAGGAACGCTCCGATGTCAAAGCGGCAGAGGTTCGTGCGGCCTGTGCGATTTTGGGAGTGGAAGAGATCTACTTTTTCGGCGCCGATGATTCGGTCCTGCTCGTCAAGGACGAGACAGTGAGGCGTCTGGCAAGGCTGTTGCGGGAGATCCGTCCCGATATCGTCCTGACCCACTTCCCCAAAGAAGGTGACGGCCTGACCAACGCGCACGCCACCGCCGGGCAGATCGTGATGCACGCCATCGGGTTGGCCAATAGCGTTGACCCCGGTGACCGAAATCCCCCCCACCGGGTCGCGCAGATCTTTTATTTTGGAGGCGGCGGTGCGGGGATTCCCCGGCAGGTCTGGGATTCCGAGGGGGGCTACTACAACGATGTCTTTATCGACATCACCGATGTCGTGGAGAAAAAACTGGCGGCGCTGGACTGCCTGGTGAGCCAGGGATACGGCGGTGCCTATGCCCGGAAACGGATCGAGACCAGCGACGGCGCGTTTGGCAGCGCGGGGCGCTGCGCGTACGCAGAAGGTTTTATTTCCCTGCACGCCGAAACCCATTCCTTCCTTCCGCTGACCGAGCACGCGCTCAGGGTTGCCCGTTCATCCGACCACGAGAATATCAGTCGCAGTTCCTACCGCATCCCGGTGGATTGAGAAGGTATGCCTGGCCCAAAAATTAGTCGGTGCGGATCACACGTAGCGTGTCTCGCGCGATCATCAGTTCTTCGTTGGTGGGAATGACGAGTACGGATACGGGGGCGGTCTCATGATGAATTGCTTCGTTCATGGGATTGCCCTCGTTTTTTGTTTGGTCGAGATGTACGCCCAAGAATCCGAGTTTTTCACAGATGCGCGCCCGTATGAGTGGCGCGTTTTCCCCTATTCCGGCGGTGAATACAAGCGCGTCTATCCCGTCGAGTACCGCCGCGTATTTTCCGATGTACTGGCGGATGCGGTAGCAGAAGATGTCGATTGCCAGTGCCGCACGCCGATTTTCCTCATGGACAGCGATTAGATCTCTGAGGTCTGATCCGATTCCAGATACGCCGATGAGGCCGCTTTGATGGTTGAGCATCTGGTCAATTTGCTCCGGTGTCATCTGGTGTTCTCTCATGAGGTAGAGGATGATCGCCGGGTCAATGTCTCCGCTGCGCGTTCCCATTACGAGTCCCTGAAGGGGCGTGAAACCCATGCTGGTGTCGATTGATTTTCCATTTTCGATAGCGGTGATGCTACAGCCGTTGCCCAGATGGCATGTGATCAGTTTTAGCGTTTTCAAGGGCGAGCCGAGAATTTCCGCTGCACGCATGGCGACGTATTGATGCGATATGCCGTGGAAACCGTATTGTCGAATCTGGTATTGTTCGGAAATCGCGTGGGGCAGGGCATAAGTGTGGGCGTATTCCGGGATGGTCTGGTGGAATGCGGTGTCGAATACCGCGACGTGTGGGATGTGGGGTAGTATGGTCTGGCAGGCGCGAATGCCACGCAGGTTGAAGGGGTTGTGTAGTGGGGCGAGGGGGGCGCACTGTTCGATTGTTTTTTCGACTTCGGGCGTGATCCGGGTGGAGGCCGCGAAGTGGCTTCCACCGTGTACAACGCGGTGTCCGACTGCGTGAATTTCATCGGGTGTGCGGAGGATTCCCCTGTCCGGGTGGAGAAGGATTTCAAAGATGCGTTGAAATACGGCTTCATGAGCGGTTTGTGGTACGGGAATGCGATGGGCGATGCCATCACGCCGCGTGTAAGACAATTCCGCAGATGCAGAGAGCAGCCGTTCGACATATCCTTTTGCGAGGCATTCTTCGCTGTGCATGTCGAAGCATTGATATTTAATTGAAGAACTGCCGGCGTTGATGGTGAGTATTACTGGCATGGTGGTCTTTAAGAAGCTGTTTGAAAACGAATTCTGATCTCTTACGAAAGCGATCTGGACGCCTACTTTCTCAGGAGATGCCCTTCATTTACCCCTTAATGAGAAAAAGCCCAACGGTTTTGAGAAGGCCTGTTGGGCTTGTAAAAAAATAAGATCCGGTTGAGCGATTTAAAGGCTATCAAACTGGGCTGTGATGTTCTGTTCCAGAGACTACAGGGGCAACCTCTCGAATGGCATCCCAATCAATCACAGCAACCCACAAATTTTCTTTTTTTGAGTATCTAACCACACCATCGACTTCTAAATCTTCGCTGTAAAGGATCAGTGATTGCTCTTCTTTTAGAACAATTTTCTGACATTTCCAATTAGCATATAAAGAAATATAGCTCCTATCAGGTATCTGTCAACACCTGACGCTCTAAAACTCGCACTTCAGCCTGCAATCGCTTACCGAGGTGATCTTTCTCCAACTCCAAACGGTAAAGGATCAAACTGAATTGCAGAAGAATATAAATTCATTAAATTGGATAAATCGGAAGTGTTCGGAAGTGTATTGATGAACTATCCACTAAGGAGAAATACCTATGTCTGAGCCATGTTATTTTATTTCTGCTGGCGAATTGCGTGCGATTATTGGAGACGATACCGACCACGGCGCCGGTCAGGATCAGCACAGTGGGGTCTGGTTTTTGACTTCGATCAAAGACGGTCATACCGCTGTGTCGCAGGGAAATGGGGTGCTGCTTTTCGGCCATCATCGGGGAAAACGGCCCTCGGTGCGGCGAGTAGATGAGACTGCCGTGGAATTGTTTAAGGAGGCGTCAGAGGCCAATAATTTCGTGGAGACGCGAGGGGTCTATCGACTGGTTCCGCCACATTATATCGACTATGAGATGACTGCCACGGCCCGAGGGGGGCACAGTCCACAGGAGGGCTATTCCTTTGGCTGGTGTTGCTATGTCAATTCGCCTCTGGATGGCGGTATTCATTTTATTGAGAAGGGGTTGTGGACCTATTATTACAATCCGATTCACGGACAGGGGGCGATGATTTTTCCGACTGATCTGCCGGTGGATGAACGCGAACCCTGGGGGCGGGATGCAGCTACGACATTTCTGGATGGGAAGCGGAACTTCAGCCATTCGGATTCGGGACATACTTTTGATTATCCCTTTTATTTTGGCATTATTCGCAGTATGATGTTTTTGATTATGGCGGACGATTATCCGGGGTTCCGGTTCTATCTTTCTCCTTCGGGTGCTGGCGGGTCAATTGTTCCGGGGCAGAGCAGTCCTGCGTGGGATTTTAACTGGCAGGTGAACGCGCTTCCCGTGGATGAACCGCAGGTGCTCCATGTGCGTGTGGCGTACAAGCGGCTGGATAAGACAGAGGAAGTTCCAAATGGGTACGCGGCGGACCACGCTTTTTGGGAGTTCCAGAAGTTTCGGGAGATTCATCCTATTCGGCGCGCGCGCGATTAGGCAAAGGAGGATTTTTTGCGACCTATATCTTTTGAAGACGATCTTTCTCGTTTGATCGATCAGGCGCAGCCGTCTCTTCTGTTTGAAGGGACGACTCAGGAGGAGTTTTGCGTCTGGCAGAAGGCGTTTCGAGATGTGCTGACCGGGCTGATCGGTCCGCGGCCCGAACGGGCTGCGCTTTGTCTTGAGTTTGAGGAAGAGATCGACTGCGGTGTGTACGTGCGCAGGCGGATTTCTTACCAGACAGAGTCCGGGGTTTTTGTGCCGGCTTATCTCCTGGTGCCAAAGGGGCTGTCGCAGGGGGATAAAGCACCGGGTCTTCTCTGTATCCACGGGCACGGGCATTTTGGAAAAGATAGTGTGGTGGGGCTTAATGATACGCCCGAGCGGCAGGCTGAGATCGATAAGTGTAGTTACGATTTCGGGCACGGGTTTGCAGAACAGGGTTATGTGGTTCTCGCTCCGGATCTTCGGGGGTTTGGGGAGCGCAGGCCCGGCTATCCCGGTCCCCGGACTGATTTTTGTCCCCGGAATTATATGTGTGCTACTTTGCTGGGTACTACTGTGGTGGCGCTTCATCTCTGCGATTTGGAGGCTGCTCTGGATGTTTTGCAGGGGCTCGATTTTGTCGATGGAGACCGGCTGGGGTGCGCGGGACTGTCACTGGGGGGGCGGATGACGATGATGATTTCGGCGTTTGATTCCCGGATTAAGATCGCGGTTCCTTCAGGGTGTATGAATTTGTATCAGGAGCGCTATCAGGCTCTGAGTCAGTGCGGCGCGCAGTTGATTCCCGGTCTGCTCCGCTATGGCGATACGCCGGAAATTTTTTCACTGATCGCGCCCCGGCCTATGGTGATTGAGATTGGGACGCGGGATCGGCTTATCCCACACGATTGGGCAGCGCGCGGTCTGGCGCGGATTCGGAAGGCGTATCGGGCTGCAGGTGCTATAGAGAATTTGTTTGTGGATCGGTTCGACGGGGGGCATCAGTTCAATATGACCGTGGCTCAGAGGGTTCTGGGAAGGCTGCACAAAGGATGAAGCGTTGGCATTGCGCTTGGGTGAGATTTGTCGGATATTGCCTGCGCGTATAAACTACAAGACAGGATAAAAGAGATGACGCGACTCCAACTCCTCTGTACCGGTACGCCCGCTCCACTCGCGCACCGCGGCGGCTCCAGCTATCTCGTCCAGACGGATGACGAGACCCTGATTTTCGATTGCGGTCCGGCGTCGGTGCGGCGCATGCTCGAAGCGGGTCTCGCTTTGCCTTCAATCGATCATTTGTTCCTCACCCATCTGCACTACGATCACTGTATTGATTTTGCCTATCTGGTGCTGACGCGCTGGGATCAGAGCGTGGGTCAGATACCGGAATTGCAGGTGTACGGCCCGGTGCCAACAGCGCGTATGGCGCACCGGTTGTTTTCTGCCGATGGTGCCTTTGGCCCGGATCTGGCGGCCCGTACTCTGCACCCGGGTAGCCATTTTGTGTACGAGGCACGCGGCGGCGTTATGCCTCGGAAGAGGCCCAATCCACAGGTGCGCGAGGTCGGATCAGGAGATCGGATTGAGACCGACAACTGGCAGGTCGATGTGGCAGAGGTGGTACACGTGCAGCCCCAGCTTACCTGTCTGGCATATCGTTTGACTACACCTGATGGCACTATCGTCTTTGGCGGCGACACAGCGCCGGTGGATCGGCTTACGGATCTGGCAAGGGGTGCGAATGTGCTGCTGCACATGTGCCATTTCATCAATGGCGCGGTTGATGACGAACGTCTGACGAGTTGCTGCTCTGGTCATCTCGATGCGGCGACTACGGCGCGAGATGCCGGCGTCGAGACGCTGGTTCTCGTTCATTTGACGGAGCAGTTGGAAACGCCCGGTGTGCGGGAGCGGGTGCTGCACGAGGTGGGGGAGGTTTTCGAAGGTCAGGTGATCCTCGGAGAGGATCTGTTGGAGGTGCCGATGGGTACTATTGATACGGAGCCTGTACGATGAATAATGCTATGAAAATTCTTACTGAACCCGATGTGGGGGTGCCGATGCGCGATGGCGTGCGGATGGCGGCGCATGTGTTCCGTCCCGATGCGGAGGGGTGCTTTCCCGGGATTTTGCTGCGTACGCCGTACGGCCGTCCGAAGTCCGGATTTGAGCGTTATGTGCGCGCCGGTTACGCCGTGGTGAGTATGGATTCGCGCGGGCGCTACGGGTCTGAGGGTGATTGGGTGCCGTTTACTGAGGCGCACACGGGGGATGCCGAAGATGGCTACGATTCTGTGGCGTGGCTGGCGGCGCAGCCCTGGTGCAATGGCAGGGTGGGAACTCTGGGAGCCTCTTATAATGCCTGGATGCAGTGGCAGTTGGCAAAATTGCGCCCGCCGCATCTGGTGGCGATGTGTGCGTACACCATTCCACTGGAATTGACAGAGGTGGATTGGCCGGGTGGGTTCCGGCCGGGGCGGCGCATCAAGTGGTGGCTCACTTCTATGGCGCCGGATCTTCGGCGACGTCATGGATTGCCGCCGCCACACACGCCAGCGGAGGCGCTGCAGGAATGGAACGAGGATGTCGAAAAACAATGGCTCGACTACCTCCCGTGGCTGGATTTTCCGCGCCACTTGCCGCCGGGTCTGGCGGAGTACGCGAGAGACTGGCTGGCGCATCCAAACCGGCGGGCGTGGCGGTTTGACGAGGTACACGGAGAAGTCGCGGTGCCAAATCTCGATTTCAGCGGCTGGTATGACCACTGCAACGGTTCGATGCAGCATCTGCAACTGATGCAGCGCAACGGTCGCACCGAGCAGGCGCGGTTGCAGACAAAGTTGGTCGCCGGTCCGTGGAACCATCCGAGTCTCGGTCGCCGACAGGTGGCGGGGTTCGACTTTGGGCCAGATGCCGAGGTCGATTTGCCGGGCATGATCATCCGCTGGTTTGACTACTGGCTCAAGGAAATTGACAATGGTATTGATCGCGAGCCAGCAGTGCGCTATTTCGCGATGGCGGGTAAGGGGGGATATTGGCGCGAGGCCGATACCTGGCCGCCGCCGAATACGACGCCGCGTGCGTATTTGTTGAGCAGCGATGGCAATGCCGGATTTGGCGGCTCCGGGCGGCTGTCAGTTGACGGTGGAAATGACGGTGTGGATCGCTTTGACTACGATCCTCACGATCCGGTGCCGACCTTGTGGACGGAGCAGTTGTTTACGGGTCCGTCGGACCGGCGCGTGCTGGAGGATCGAGATGATATTCTCTGCTACCGCTCCGCGCCCCTGACTGAAGCCGTGGAGATTGCTGGCTATCCAGAGGTTGTTCTTTTTATCAGTTCGTCCGCGCCAGACACGGATTTCTTTGCGCGCTTGGTGGATGAGTACCCGCCTGCAGATGGGGACCAGGCACCTGCGCTGGAGATGTGCTACGGCATGGTGTGCGCGCGTCACCGCAACGGCCTCGATAGTGAAGATCTGTTGGAATTGGGGGCGGTGGTGGCGTTGCACATTCAACTCGGACCAACGGCCTGCCGTTTTGAAGCGGGCCATCGCATTCGCCTGGAGATCACATCCAGCGATTTCCCCAACCACGACCGCAATCACAATACGGGAAGGAACGATCTGGCCGATGCCGAGCTTGTGAGGGCGACGAATGCCGTACATCACTCGGCAGCCCACCCTTCGCGGCTCGTGCTTCCCACTATTTCCCACCCAACTGCCGACTGAGCACACCCATGTCCCAATCCAGATCGGCTTCCCGCACGCCCGCAACGCCCACAGATCAGACGCCTGTTCTGCCCCAGGTCTGGGCTATTGCTTGGCCCGTGGTGGCTGCTTCGATGCTCGATGCCATGGAGGGTCTCATCGATATCTCGATGGTCGGACAACTGGGTCCGGCTGCGATTTCAGCGGTGGGACTCAGTCGGCAAATTCTGTTTCTGACGATGGTGATGGCGATGGCGATCAGTACCGGGTCGCGCACCTTGGTCGCCCAGTTTTACGGGGCTGAGCGCCACGAGGATCTCAGTCATACGGCGCAACAGGCGATTCTGATGGGGGCACTGCTGGCCGTTGTTATGGCTTTGATCGGGGGCTTGATCGCCCGCCCGACGTTGATCTTGTTGGGCGCACAGCCCGAGGTGCTCGGCCATGCCGTGCCGTTCCTGCGTATCTACTTTGCCGGCGTCATTTTTATGATGCTCAATTTTCTCATCAGCGCGATTTTTGGCGGTGCTGGCGATACCCGAACGCCGTTAAAAATTTCGTGTCTCATCATAAGTTTGAAGCTGCCCCTTACTTATGGCTTGATCTTTGGCGCCTGGGGGCTGCCGCAGATGGGGGTTTGTGGTGCTGCAGTGGGTACGCTTGTTTCGCGGGCTGTGGGATGTATGATCGGTTTCTGGTTGCTGACTTCCGGGCACTCGCGTGTGCAGATGCGCTGGACCTGGCGGCTGTCTTTTAACCGCGATATTATTGGGCGGATGATGCGTATCGGGGTGCCGGCGGGGATTCAGGGATTTTTCCGCAATGGCGCGCGTATCCTATTTTATCGGGTGGCGAGTTGGACCTCGCAGCCCACGACTGCGGTCGCCGCGCTGACGATTGGGCTGCAGATGCGGATGATCGGCATTATGCCAGCGCTGGCTTTTGGCGTAGCGGCAACGGCTCTGGTTGGGCAGCGATTGGGCGCAAAGCAAATACCACAAGCGGAACGCTTTGGGGCAAGTGCGATCCGGCTCTGTATGGTGTTTATCGTTGTTTGCGCCATTATCATTTGCGCCTTTGCCCGTGAAATCGTGGATTTGTTTACCGATTCGGTGGCCGTCATTGATATGGGCTATGTCATGCTCTGGTTTTTTACGATTGCACAGGTTTTTTCGGCGTTGTCCATCGTGTCCGCAGGCGTTCTGGCAGGTGGCGGTGAGACCAGGCCGCCGCTCTATTACACGATTTTGGCGCAATGGGTGGTCATGCTGCCGCTGTCTTATGTTCTGGCTTTTCTGTTTGGGATGGATACCCTCGGCATCTGGATTGCCTGGCTGATTGGCGGCATTATCCAGGGCGTTCTGGTCTGGGCATCCTATCTAAAGGGCAGATGGAAACGGACAGTGATATAGGGAATTAAGCGCGATGTTGTCCCGTGTTGCGATTTCTTTTTTGTCCTGATAACCCGCGCGTGCTGTGAGTTCAAGCGTTTCTGGAGAGAGGCGTTGTCGAATGGCCTGGGGCAGTTCTGATCCCCCTGTGTACTGGGGGTGATAGCGCAGGACGAGGATCATCCGCATGCGATCTTTTGGCGTCCAGGGCAGGGCACCGTGGGTGACGAGTTCGTTCATGACGACGATGTCGCCGGCTTTGGGTGTGATGTTGACCACGCCTTCGGGGATGTGGTCGCGGTTTTCGATCAGGCCGTTTTGAAAGAGGTGCCGGGGGCGATCAAACATGCTTTTGTGCGAGCCGGGGATGACGAGGAGACCCCCGTCGCCTGGATGAACGTCGGTGAGGTAGGGGAAGCAGACGGTGTGGTCGCAGAAGATGCGTCCGTTGCGGACTTCGTAGCGGATGGCGTCCCAGCCGAAATCGTCGCGGGCGCAGTGCAGGCGGAGTGCTTCGTCGTTTTGATCGGGGATGTTGACCTGAAGCGTGCCGCTGGTGAGGCGAGGCCGGCCATTGGTGAGTTCTGTGACGATGGGCCAGATTGCGGGGTGCATGGTCAGGCGTTCCAGTGCTCTGTCGAATGCAAAGCCGTGCAGGTGGCGTTTGCCGTCTTTGCCAAAGCCTTCGGGTAATTTTGCTTCGGGGGTTGTGACGTAGCGTTCGGCGGCTTCTCGCGCGGCGTTCAGTTCGTCGTCAGAGAGGGCCTGGCGCAGGTGTAGATACCCGTTGAGATCAAAGAGGTAGCGTTGTTCAGGGGTCATCATGGTGTTTTACTTTCTTTTCGGAATATCGTCGCCATCGGGACGGGGGATGTGCTGCCAGTATCCCGAAGGGTCACTGCCGCGGCATAAGACCGCGGGTGCGTGGTCGGTTTCTCGGGTGCGGACTTCGGGCGGCATGTAGCGCAGGGTCAGGCCGCAGCGACGCCGTTGCGAGGTGTTGGGTCTGGAGCCGTGTAGCAATAAGTCGGAGTGGATGGAGATTTGCCCGGCTTTCATGATCAGGGGTACGGGATCGCCAAATTTTTCGGCGTGGTGAACGGATTGTGCGAGGACGTTATTTTCTTTCGGTGTACTGCGTTCAAAGGGTATTTGTCCGTGGAGGTGCGAGCCGGGGATGACTTCCATGGGGGCGTTTGCGAGGTCAACATCGTCTATGGCGAGCCAGACGGTTACGGTTTTGGAAGGTGTGAGGGGCCAGTAGGATGCGTCCTGGTGAAAGGCGACTTTTTTGCCGTCTCCGGGCATTTTGCTGAAGTAGTGGGTCATGCGCGAGACGAGGTTGGGGCCGAGCAGGTCTTCGACGTAGTCGAGGATGCGGTTATCGACGAGCAGATCGTATATGCCTTTGCAACTGCGGTGCCAACCGTTGATTGAGTAGCTGTTTTTGCCCGCGGCCTCTGCTTTGCCCATGAGTTTGTCAAAGTACGCGCGGTTGGCTTCGGCTTCTTTTTTAGAGAAGACGTCGAGCGGGAAGAGGTATCCCTTTTCGTTGAAGCGCTGGATTTGCTCGCGCGTCAGTTTTTTGGGTGCCTCAGTTTCGGCTGGGTAAAATTTGAGTTCCCGTTTCATGTCGGGAAGGGCGTCGGTTATGGGCATGGGGTCTCCTTTTTGGCATTTATCATCCTGTTCATCCTTCCATCACTGGATAGAACCATTCCAGTGCAGGCTCTGCTCATCCTGATCCCGATCCGCCGTAAAAGAATACGACTTCTCGCGTTGCTTTTTCTCCGCTTACTTTGTCCTGTACGGTGATTTCCACCACATTTACCCCCGGTTTGGCTTTTTTCAGGTCGAGTTCTACGTATTCGCGTTCTTCGTCGTCGGTGCCTACCTGTTCATAAGTTACGGAGACCTGGGGTTTTTGCTGCCGCAGAAGTGCGCGGATTCCCGAGGTGATGACGCCTGCGAGGCCTACGGTGTTGCGGGGGTTAAATTGTACGCGGTACTGTACTTCGTAACGGGTTTGCCCGAAGGTGTCGCGTTTCAAATTGTAGATTTCAAAATAGGCGAATACCCGACTGCCCAGGGGATAGCTTCGGGAAGCCATTGGCGATACGTAGATGTCTTTTTTTTGGAGGCGGTCGTTGATGCCCGTGTCGGTGATTGAGGATGCGAGTTGTATGCCGCTGATTTTTACGCCTTCGGAGTTGAAGTCGGAAACTGTGAGTTCCTGTTTGTACGCGCCCACGCGCCCGGATAATTCGTCTTCCAATTGTACCTGTAGCTGATATTTTTCTCCGGGAGATGCTTCAATGCATATCACGTCGGGGATGAATACGCCCCGGGTTTTGGGAAATTCCCGGCTGTTTTGATAGGAGAGTATTTCGTTTGTGCGGTAGATATTTTCATGGCTTGCGTCCGCCAGGGCGAGGGTGGCTTTTGTGTGTATGAGATAATCCCCGTCGCCTTTGCCCACAGTGACTTCTGCTGGGGGCACTCCGTAATACACTTCTACGATGGTTTTGCCATCTGGTCCGCGGAAGTCCGCTATGTCGTAAAAGAAGTGCAGGGCGTCTTTGCCCACGCTGGGGCGATAATAGTCGGGTACAGCGCCGATAGATTGCTGATAGATGACCCCGGGCGCGTATTCCATGAGCCGCGCCACGCTGGCAATTCGGTTGTCGCTTTGAGGCAAGGGCGGTATGGGCGCGAAGTCAAAATGTCCGTTTCCGACTTCGTCGGTAAAGGTAAATTCCACGCCGCCTTGCAGTTGCGTATATGTCCAGGTTTCCCAGGGTACGGTTTCGAATTCGCGGTCTGATGTTACGGGACTGTAATTCAGGAAGTGCTGCTCTGATCGGGGGGCGACGGATAGATCAAATGGGCTGGATGCGACGAGGTCGGGTACTACAAATTGGAATCCCAGTGATTCTGCCTCTTCTCCGGGGTTCAGGGCGAGGACGGCGTCGTCTTCTCCTGCGTCTGTACCAAATACGCCGGTGTTCAGGCTTTCGTTTGTGATGTTGCCTTCAAATGGTTTGCGCTGGCTGCGTATGGGAAAGACCGGTCCCGTGAATGTGTGATAGGTCGCTGCAGGTCCCCAGATATCGGCTGCCATTCGGTTGCGAACGGCTTCTACTTCTGGCGATATTACAAACTCGCGCTGGTTGGAGCGAGATCGATAATCGGGTTCGCCGTACCGGATATAGACTTCGCCCCTCTGATCCCATGGGCTGATTTTTTTGGAAAAGAAGGTGCGTGCATACCATACCCGCCGGTAGTGTTCTACGATGCGTTCGTTGATTTGGGTCAGAAGATCCGAGTCTCGCCGCCGCCAGAATTTTTGCAGATAGTCCTGCTTTTCGGGTTCTTCGGATAGGCTCTGATATGCGTGCCATTCTTTTTCGGAGGCGACGAGAGAGATGTCGGTGTAATAGGCGCGTTCGGTTTTGTCAACGCGCTGCAAGTAGCGTTCGTAGTAGTTCAGGGCGAGGCGGTGTTCTTTTTGCTGAAAATAGCCTGCGGCGGCGAGGGGCAAGAGGCGGGATTCCGGTTCGTGTGCGTTGATATAGGGGATGATGTGCGCCGAGATCAGGTCGTGTTGATCGGCCTGTACACAGGCGAGGCCAAAATA
>CBDDPH010000001.1:0-11007 GCA_965232265.1 Candidatus Latescibacterota bacterium | reverse complement strand
GTTCAGAAGATGAATTTGTTCCCCCTTTTTTGATGACGATATTGGTTATATATATTCTCCTAATTTGGACAAAGCCAATTATTGCTTGAGCCATGTTCAACCCTGGATTCATAACACTGATTGATGAATTAGGTGAGGTCAATCCATTATATATGTCCAGGGAAATGTGCAGCAAAAACATTGTGAGTAAGGTAAGAAAGTCATTGACGGGCAAAGTAAACCTTCGAAAAACAAACATGTTTTCCTGTATTTGTTTCCTCTCCATGGATTTTTCTGAGGACAATGATTTGACGTTGAGCGACGAGGAAAAATGGAAGATCCAGGAACTCTTGACGTTCATCGTGGTGGGTGGTGGCCCCACAGGAGTGGAGTTGGCCGGAGAGCTCACTGACTTCCTGTACAACGAGGATGGGATGGGTGGGGAATGTATGGCTGTTGTCCAAATTCTTTGGTAAAAGCCTAGTGTAAATGGTGCATGGTCATGGTGTGTGATTGGAGTTACCGGATTACATACAAAATGCACAAGTTCTATTGGGTTTATTGATTTTGTGTGGGATTTTACGTCTCGTGGATTTTGTAGATTTTCTTTCTGCTTCACTGGGGGTGTTGCGCATGAAGTGCTCGGGTGGAACCAGCTGCTAAGAGGTGGCCAACTTGTACAAGAACCTGAAGCCATATATCCGCGTGCACATGTTCACCTACGACCTGCTGAACACCTTTGATGAGAAGCTTCAAGACTATGCCATTACGCATCTGCGGAAGAAGCAGAATGTCCAGGTGCACCTGGGTGCCTTTGTGCAGAAGGTGGAGCCGAATGTGGTTCATGTGAAACTCGGGGAGAGTGCCATGTCCATCAGGTATGGCACACTGGTGTGGTGTGCTGGCATCAAGCCACACCCCTTCGTCAGTGACTTTGGATTCGCCATGAATGACAAAGGCTCCCAGATCTTGGTGGATCCCTTTTTGAAGGTCAAGGGGGAAAAGAACATCTATGCCATCGGAGATTGCGCAACCATTGAAGATTACTGGTTGCCACAGACCGCCCAAGTGGCCAATCAACAAGGTCAGTATTTGGCTAAGGCCCTGGGCATGGACGAGAGCAAGACCAAGCCCTTCGAGTTTCACAACAAGGTCTGTGCTTGTTGGGTGGATAGGGATGCTCTGGAATGCTAAATTTTCGGAATAGCATGAGAAGCGGGAATACACAGTAAAACATTGTAAAACCATCATAGACCATCACAGATTCTGATGGGTTCCATCAGGTTCGCGATTTACTTTTTGGCACTTTAAGATAGCTATGGTCAAAATATGTCAAAATCCCCATCTTCAATAGGCTCAATATGCAAATAATCTATAAATAGACCATTCATCTTTAAATGGGCCATTTTCCACCACCATGTTACATTCCCAGAGGGTAAATCAAACACATCCTGCCTTCACCAGGGCACTATGGCATACTTGGGCGGACTCACAGCCATCATGGCCAACCTTCCCGGTGTCAGTCGTATCACTGGCTTCGTGGCATTCCTCGGTTGGCGTTTCACCTATTGGTTTCTACAACTTTCCATGCGGAATCGCTTCATGTTGGTGACGGATTGGCTGCGTTTCTTAACAGCACTAGGGTTGTGTGTGTAGTTAGCTCCTTTGAATTGGGTCTCATATGGTTCTATGCAAAGGAAACAGTGAGTTATCAAGAATTTAATTGTTTTGGGGTGCAGAAGTCAAGGTACCTTCATCTTCGGACGAGATCTTACACGCTTCGGACCTCGCTCGAAACCTACTTGAGCCTTGGGCTTTCAATCTCACCATTGATTTGATCGATTGATCGAAATGTCTTGAACCTGATACAAAAAAAAAAGAAATATAATTAGATATTAATAAAAATTAATTAAAAAAAATATATAAAAAATATATTTATACACATACAAAGAATTCGTTTTCATCCTCAAGCCCACCATGATGTGCGGCCACAAGGGCCTTAAGCACTAGCCTAAACCTGAGGAAGGCTTAGAGCCACCAAATTGCAAACCAAGGAGTATTTCAGCTTGCAGGCTATGCAAACCTTTATTTATTTAATATTATATAATTTATGTCGATTTTTCTGAGATTATATAAAATTTTTACAATTAATAGGGAATGATCTTATTACCAATAATTATATTATTTATAAAGCTTCCGGGAATTAAAAATTTTTATAATCGATGGAGAAATAAATTTAATTTATATATATATAATTAACTAATTGAATACATAATTTTGGTTATTATTTTTATTTGTTTTGGGATTGATAGTATTATTATATTATATATGTTTTTAATATGTTTTATTTATAATATATTATATTTATATATGAATAAGGGTAAAAAGATTATATATGTAGAAATATTGTATTTGGTTATTGTTATTTTATTTTTTATGGTATATAATAAGGAATATTGAAATATAATATTTTTTTTAATTATATAAATGCGATAATATATTTATATTTTTTAGGTATTTTGGAATAAATTCTTATATTTTAAATATAAAAATATCTTTATATATATATATTTTTTTTTCTTTTAAATATTTTTTTTAATTGTTATATTGTTTAAAATAAATATTGGTATTTTAAAGAATATTTTGGTAAAAATATTTTTGGAAATAATAATTAAAATATATTTATAATTTTATATTTTAAAATATATGGTGATTTTTATTATTATAATTTATTATATAATAAAAATAAATTGTTATTATATGAAATAATAAAGAATTTTGAGGTATAATATTTCCTAAATTGATAATTACGGCTCAAGATTTAAAAGCGGATTAAAAAAATTATAGTAAGGTTAAGTCCCTTTTTTAATTATGGGGTCTCCCAGAAGAAGGGTCCTTGGAGGCTTGGGGCCTCCGGCGGGGTCGCGTCTCTAAGCCTTTATTATACAGCTACCTTTGTTTAAAATTTCTGGTATATTACCTAGGTGCGAATTCCTGGCAATTGTTGGCAAGGTATATATATTTCCCTTTCCTGGTTGGTTTCTTTATTGGGTATTGGTATTGACGGTACTCGATGGCTTGACGTCGTCTTTGGGGGCCGCAAGGCCCGGAGGTACTTTACCCTCTTCTTCCGTATTCTTTGGGGTCTCCATCATCAATCCTCCACGATTGGTTCGGTTTCCTCGTCGTGGCCTCCACCTTCTCTTCCACAAATAATAATGTATCTGGGATCGGCGATTCCAACATCGTTGCGGTTACGATGACATCCGCATTAGGGAGGAATCAAATCCTAAGTCTTTTTTACGATAACATCCTTATCGTAGTTTCGTTATTTTATACTACTAATAGGAATAATGTTTTTGCCAAATATTATTAAATATATTTGGATTTTCGAAAGGATATAAATAATTATTCTTTTGTAAGATTTCTGTCCTTAGGACGAATTTCTTGTAAAAAATAAATTCAAGATAAATTAAAAATAAAATTATAAAGAAATATATTTTTTTTTTAATAATTAAATATATATATTTTTTTTGATTAAATATATTAATTAAATAAATAATAAATAAAATTTAAAATATTAATATATATATATGTTTTTTTCTCTCGCACATCAGCGCGGGTGACTCGGCTCAGCAGGTGTGAGCCACGCAGCTACGGCGAGGCGTGACACGAAAGCGGAAGGCGGTTTGCACCATCCATCGGAACCGCGTCAAGGAGGCGGGCCATGCCTGGTGCGCTTGCGTGGGGGAGCGGTGGGGAGATCCACTCAACCCCAAGTGCTGTGGCGCACACAGCCTTTTGGAGGGCAATATTGAGAAAGCCCCACTACCGCCGCTGCTAACCCTGTGCCGCTGCCTGCCGGAGTGGCGGCGGCGCGCGTGGGCTGCGGACAGCGACCAGCAGGCGCATAAGTTGCAGGCATTCCGAATGCCACCGCCCGCCGACCTCCGCGCCAAGTACCAAAAGGCGCTGGGGGCCCCCGCCAAGCAGCTCTGGATAGCGGCGGTGTTTGCGCGCTCGGGCGGCAAGCAGGGCTGCCCCATCGTGAGTTGCAGCTTGGCGGGTGGGCTGGCCACTTCGGGTGAGCGGGGAAACTAGCGTAACATCGCACGCCAACGCTTCCCCACGCGGGGTTGCGCCATGGATCAGAAGGTCAAGCCGCCGACGGTCGTCCACTGCGGTCGCCAAGTTGGTGTGAGCGAGCCAAGGCTGTGGGACCACCCGGCCCTTAGAGCCGACTGCCTCACGGGCAACACGGATCCATGCGTGTTCTAGCACGTGGGCCCGGCGTGCGAGGAGACCGCTACGTGGGCATGCGAGCGCGTGATCGCCCAGTGGATCCAGCGCGCCGCCGCACCCATGGCGGCGGGCACCCTGCCCGCAACGCTGGGCCGCGGGCGGCAAAGGCAGGCGTAAGCGGCGCCGGAGGGCAATGTGCATGAGGTTGGGTGTTAAGGTGGCGCCTTCCTCGCTTGGGCTGGCGGTGAGCCACGCGCCGGCGTGAGGCCCAGCTTGGGATCTGAGCAGCGCTTGGCCAGCGAGCGGGAGGCGGGGCAAAACTTCGCGCGCTCGGAAAGAAGTGTGCACAACGAGCGACGCGAGGTGTTGCCAGCCATGCGCGGGGATGCCAGGCTCTCGTTCCCGAAGGTTAGGAACTTCCGACGCATTGGCCGCGAGGACAGCCCAACCCGGGTGCGACTGCCAGCCATACCGGTCGAGTTCGGATGCTGAAGCGGCCGCTTCACGGAGGCATGCCGCAGCCGATTCCGGGCCGAGGGTAAGTTCGGCGGCGCAGCGAGCAGCAAGGATCGGCTGGCGTAGGGCCAGCACAGGGAGGGCATCGGCCCATGCCGCCCAATACGCAGCTGGAGCGATCCGTTCAGCCGCGAACAGGCCGAGGCCGCCTAGGCGGATGGGGAGGAAGCCGACGTCGCGAGCGGTGGCCGGGAGGGGGTCGGGCTCACCGAGCAGAAAAGACAAGCAGCTCCACACGGCACTATCGTGCTGGCGCGCATACTCTCCAGATTGAGAGGGCGGCAATGTGCGGAGAAGGTGGCCAGCGCGCGGCGCCGCCGTGTAGAGAAGAAGGAGCCACGCAGCCTGTAAGTCCGGGAGTTGCTGGATCTCGGCTAGGAGGCCGGTTTCTTGTTCAAGTCGGCCGTGCGCATGGGCGGCAACGAAATCCGCGCTACCTATTGGCGTGCCTAAGGCGACCAGGCCACACTCTGGGCTGTCATCACCGCGCCACACATCAGGGCCGAGCGTTTCAACGCCAGGCGGCGCTGGGCCTCCAGCGCGGGTGAAGACACGAGTTTTGCCTGAGTTGGCGGCGACCCCGGCATGGCCTTCGATGGCCCGGCTGACGATGTCAAATGCCGGCCGTGCCCGGTCAGGCTGGCAGATAATGTAAACGTCATCGGGATAGGCGGCCAAGATTTCGTCAGGCAGGAGCTGGGCAGCAGCAACTTCGAGGGCATGGTACTGTCCAAGCGCGTACAGCGCGGGGGCTAAGGGGTCGCCCTGCTCAACCCCCTCGCCCTGAATGATGCCATGGTACGCGCCTTGATCGTCCCACCAATGCAAGATGGAAGGTGTGCCATAAATGGCCCGGACAAATGGGACCAAGGCCGGCGCCATGGTGTGAAGGACGGTAAAGATGGCGCTGCGCGACACGCAATCATACGCCGAGCGGCCATCGAGGGAGACGACCGCTGTCCGGGGGTCAAGATCAACTACAGCACGGAGCAACCCAGCCAAGGCGAGGCGTGACACGAAAGCGGAAGGCGGTTTGCACCATCCATCGGAACCGCGTCAAGGAGGCGGGCCATGCCTGGTGCGCTTGCGTGGGGGAGCGGTGGGGAGATCCATTCAACCCCAAGTGCTGTGGCGCACACAGCCTTTTGGAGGGCAATACTGAGAAAGCCCCACCACCGCCGCTGCTAACCCTGTGCCGCTGCCTGCCGGAGTGGCGGCGGCGCGCGTGGGCTGCGGACAGCGACCAGCAGGCGCATAAGTTGCAGGCATTCCGAATGCCACCGCCCGCCGACCTCCGCGCCAAGTACCAAAAGGCGCTGGGGGCCCCCGCCAAGCAGCTCTGGATAGCGGCGGTGTTTGCGCGCTCGGGCGGCAAGCAGGGCTGCCCCATCGTGAGTTGCAGCTTGGCGGGTGGGCTGGCCACTTCGGGTGAGCGGGGAAACTAGCGTAACATCGCACGCCAACGCTTCCCCACGCGGGGTTGCGCCATGGATCAGAAGGTCAAGCCGCCGACGGTCGTCCACTGCGGTCGCCAAGTTGGTGTGAGCGAGCCAAGGCTGTGGGACCACCCGGCCCTTAGAGCCGACTGCCTCACGGGCAACACGGATCCATGCGTGTTCTAGCACGTGGGCCCGGCGTGCGAGGAGACCGCTACGTGGGCATGCGAGCGCGTGATCGCCCAGTGGATCCAGCGCGCCGCCGCACCCATGGCGGCGGGCACCCTGCCCGCAACGCTGGGCCGCGGGCGGCAAAGGCAGGCGTAAGCGGCGCCGGAGGGCAATGTGCATGAGGTTGGGTGTTAAGGTGGCGCCTTCCTCGCTTGGGCTGGCGGTGAGCCACGCGCCGGCGTGAGGCCCAGCTTGGGATCTGAGCAGCGCTTGGCCAGCGAGCGGGAGGCGGGGCAAAACTTCGCGCGCTCGGAAAGAAGTGTGCACAACGAGCGACGCGAGGTGTTGCCAGCCATGCGCGGGGATGCCAGGCTCTCGTTCCCGAAGGTTAGGAACTTCCGACGCATTGGCCGCGAGGACAGCCCAACCCGGGTGCGACTGCCAGCCATACCGGTCGAGTTCGGATGCTGAAGCGGCCGCTTCACGGAGGCATGCCGCAGCCGATTCCGGGCCGAGGGTAAGTTCGGCGGCGCAGCGAGCAGCAAGGATCGGCTGGCGTAGGGCCAGCACAGGGAGGGCATCGGCCCATGCCGCCCAATACGCAGCTGGAGCGATCCGTTCAGCCGCGAACAGGCCGAGGCCGCCTAGGCGGATGGGGAGGAAGCCGACGTCGCGAGCGGTGGCCGGGAGGGGGTCGGGCTCACCGAGCAGAAAAGACAAGCAGCTCCACACGGCACTATCGTGCTGGCGCGCATACTCTCCAGATTGAGAGGGCGGCAATGTGCGGAGAAGGTGGCCAGCGCGCGGCGCCGCCGTGTAGAGAAGAAGGAGCCACGCAGCCTGTAAGTCCGGAAGTTGCTGGATCTCGGCTAGGAGGCCGGTTTCTTGTTCAAGTCGGCCGTGCGCATGGGCGGCAACGAAATCCGCGCTACCTATTGGCGTGCCTAAGGCGACCAGGCCACACTCTGGGCTGTCATCACCGCGCCACACATCAGGGCCGAGCGTTTCAACGCCAGGCGGCGCTGGGCCTCCAGCGCGGGTGAAGACACGAGTTTTGCCTGAGTTGGCGGCGACCCCGGCATGGCCTTCGATGGCCCGGCTGACGATGTCAAATGCCGGCCGTGCCCGGTCAGGCTGGCAGATAATGTAAACGTCATCGGGATAGGCGGCCAAGATTTCGTCAGGCAGGAGCTGGGCAGCAGCAACTTCGAGGGCATGGTACTGTCCAAGCGCGTACAGCGCGGGGGCTAAGGGGTCGCCCTGCTCAACCCCCTCGCCCTGAATGATGCCATGGTACGCGCCTTGATCGTCCCACCAATGCAAGATGGAAGGTGTGCGATAAATGGCCCGGACAAATGGGACCAAGGCCGGCGCCATGGTGTGAAGGACGGTAAAGATGGCGCTGCGCGACACGCAATCATACGCCGAGCGGCCATCGAGGGAGACGACCGCTGTCCGGGGGTCAAGATCAACGACAGCACGGAGCAACCCAGCCAAAGCATCGATCCCCGCGCGTGTTTGGAACGCGAATTGGTAGGGCGCGTGACAATATCAAAGGTTACTGCAAATTTGCGCGCCAAGATGCGGGATGTCAATCGGCGCAGCGAATCGCCCGTAGCTATCCCGCGGGCCCCGCCACCTAGCTTGGCTAGGCTTGGTTAAGGCCGTAAGACGAGACTGGGAAATCGCTGTGAGAACTTCCGGCGACACGTGGGCATTAGCCAATTGAGCGCCCCCCGTGAAGAGTGTGCGGTTTCGCATCGTCGAGAAGCAGTTTGACATGCTCGGCGGTTACGCCGCTAAGGCCAAGTGCCGCGCTGCGCTTTGCTGCGCGCAACGCAAATATATTATATATATATTAATTAATAATTTAATATTAAAAATATACCAAAAAAATAAAATTATAATAATTTATTTTTTTTTAAACACCTAAATTTAAATAATAATAAATTTCTCCTTATCAATATAAATTTTAAATATATTAATTTAAATTATTTATAAATTATAATAAATTTATCAATATATATTTTTTTTTATATAAAAATATAATTAAATCAAATTTTTTAAAATAAAATATAAAATAAATTTAAATATATAATAATATAATTATTATTATATATTATAATATATATATATATATTAATTTTAGAAATATATTGTTAATAATTTTTCTCAATATATATTTTTAATATTTATTATATTTAAATAAATTAAATATAATTATATATTATAAATATATATTTATTAATTTCTAATTAATTTTAGTAATTATATTTAATTTAATAATTATAAATTTATATATATACACATAATTTTTAATATTAAAATATTATATTAAAGATATATATTATTTTGAATTAAAATAATTTATTTTATTTTTGTTTGAATTAATATTTTTAATATATATTTTTATAAATATATAATTTATTGAAAATATAAATCGTGGTCAAAAGATTTTTCTGGAGGCATTAAAAGAATGTTTCCGCGGAAGCTTACGTATGTTTACGTGTTGCTTACGCATCCAGATTTCAATTTCTGCGCAGGAATAGTTCATGCATGTTCATGCTGATGTTTACGCAGGGCAAATTCCGAAGGCGCATTCTCCGAACATATAGTATGTATACCTGGAGTCTCCACTACCCTTCGTTTTTGGTGTCGTTTGCAAAGCACATCTTTTCTTTGGGTACGTTTGATACTTTTTGGGGTCATTTCATGCAAACAAAGCCTTTTGTCTTCCAAGCAGGTGCTGGCTATATACACTAAGCATTACTAAGCTAAGTCATGTGAGCGTTTTGTGCTTGTCCTGCCTGATGTTGAATCAGGCACCCTCACACATCATTCAGATGCAGGCGTATGACTAAAACTTTTCTTTTTCTGAACAACTTTGGATCCACGATTCGCGTCGAAATATAAAACATTTGCCTGCTTTTTACAATGAGCTGCGGGGGCAAACATGTGCACCTTGCGACACTTCTGCGGAATATACACAGGGTTTGAGCACATCCACTCGCCCTGATCTTGTGGTGCCAACTGCTGAACCAGTTTTGACAGATGGACTGACGGACGTGAAAAGAAAATGCGTTTTAAAAAAAACCTTTTGGTTCGGACGGGCCCAAACTGGATGGATATATCTGTACTTTGGACGCATTTTTCCGTACTTTCGGACGTCGTCCGGACGGCCCTCAGCAAAAAAAGGTACGTTTGAAGAAAGAAAGGCCTTTGCATGATTTGCATGTTTGCATTGTGTGGGCAAATCTTCCAAGGAAAATTTGTCACCAAAATTGAGCAATGCACCCGTATGTCCGCAACTGAGTGTTGAGACCTAGCCTCATGCGTGCAAAAATGAAGGAGCAAAGCACGGCCAAAAATCAAAGCAAGGAAGATCGAAACCATAGCATCAAAAACATAAACGAGAACCAATACTTTGGAAATCTGCACCTTCAATCAGCCAAAATCAAAATGGCACCTGCAACAATGAATTGCAAGTTGGCAATGTTGCACAACATTTAATTATTTGATTTCCACAACTTCAGCTGTACCTCCATGAGTGAACATCACTAACATGCAAAAAGCAGTATTTAATTTCAATTACAAGAAAAAGTACTTTCGGACAAAAATGTGATTTTTCTTGAAAGACACCAAAAATGAAGAGTCTTGGGAGAGTCAAGGCATCATATATATATACCCATATAAAGGCTTCTATAGATTATAGATCTAAATTAAATGAACATAATCTATTTTCATTGGGTAATGGCCGAGATGCCGGAGGAATTTTGGCCTGCCAAAACAGAATTGATATTGCCAAGGCAGGTGTCCTTTGCGCTGGCTGAAGATTGAGGCTGCTGCCCAGCTGTGTTGAGCTGCTTCATGTGCGGCAGCAAGGGCTGCGCGACTTGTCCGCAAGGACTGCAGCTGTTTGGCCAAGGCCACCTTCAAAACAAGTCGAGCGTTGTCAATGATGTCGGGCCACCAAAATATGCAAACAGCACCATTGTTTGATGCCACTCCTTGCTGTCCAATCAAGGGTTGTAATCAGTGCCAGTGAAGCACATGCACATACTTGGAAATAGGAGAAGCACTTACTTCATAAAGATGCACAGCAAGTTGTGCGCATCAAGGTTTGACACACTGAATGCGGATCATCTCAAGCATGCAAGTTTTTCTCTTTGCCGACAACCTAGTCACCTGAAAGGTGCTTTAACTACGATGGGAGCTGCCTAAAGCAAGCCTGCCAATGCTGGTAAAACCAACAGTGAGACAAATTGTTCAAATCAACTAAACTTGCATTGAATTCACTAATCTACGGCATTGATGGCCTTGCGCCGTCAGAGGCAAGCGAGTCCAGTTTCACAGCAGGCTCGGTCTCCCCTGCCCTTTTCAGAGCAACTGACAGGAGATAGGGCTGTTGCTGTTGCAGCCTTTTGGGGCTATCTTCAGACTTGCCTGGCTGGCCTGGCTTGCCTTGTGGCAGGAGCTGTTGCAGCAATGCATGAGCCTGTTCTGTTTGTATGATGCACTGGTGGAACTGCTCCGACTGGGCAAAGTTTGCAACACATTTCTCCAACTCTTCTTTACGTTGCTGATGAAGTGCCATGGAGGAGCGCAGGTCACGCAAATTCAAAGCAGGGCTAAGCTGGCCATTGCAGTTTTCCTCACTCTGAAC